>NZ_JBEZDY010000012.1:0-302785 GCF_040648555.1 Actinoplanes sp. NPDC049118 | reverse complement strand
GACGAAAACTCCTGGAAGCATCACTGTCATCCGCCCATGATCTGTCACCCGTCCCCCGCACTTCTATCGGAATATCGAGTGCCCTCATCTCGGCATGTTCGCTCGCAGCCGCCACGGCCTCGACATGACTCTGGGTAACGCCCGGATCGCGGCCAGATCCGGATACCCGAACTGAGCGGTAACGCCCTTGCCCCGGCTCAGGAAGGCCAGATGTGCCCGATACCGGGCTTCGCCGGCGGCTGGGTCTTCAAGGCCATGGAGACGCCGGTGAAGAACAGCACGGGCGCCAGCATCCAGAGCAAGATGAAGTCTTCTCGCCCGTTGTTCGCCAACACCACAACGAGGCCGACTGCCGCCAGTAGAAGGCCCACGGTCCAAGCGGCGTAGAACCGCCGGGAGTGAGGACGCGGTGCGGCCTCATTGGTGGCGGTCACACCTTGGTTCTGCGCAACCCATTCCCGAGCGACCTCTACAGGAACCTCGGGTATGCGTAGGTCGCCGAACCGGGTGCGGTACGGCACTTGCCGAGGCAATCCACCGGTCTTCAGTAGAGACCATGTGAAGGGAGCGCCCACGGCCACCACGATCGCCACCAAGCTCGCAGGCCACGACAGGTCCCCGAAGACCGAAACCGACCACGCAACTAGCGCAACGAGGGCTGGCAGTGGAGACCACGGCGCGAGCCGGACGTACCGGCGGGTGTTCTTGGCGCTGCGCGGATCCAGGGGGAGTCGCAGCGAAGGCTGCCGCTTGAATCGCCAGCGGCCCAGCGGCACCTCGACCCAATCCGGATCAGCGGCACCGTCGGTGATCGCCAGTGAGGGAATCTGCAGGTTTGTTACCAGGCCTGAGGGGACGACAAGATCGATTCGCCTCACAATGACCGTGCCCACCCCCGTCTTCGTCTCGATGATCTTCAGGCTAGTTCTAGGACGCGGTGAGCGCACCCTGCCTGCAGAGGAGCGGCTGATGGCCGATCAGCTGATGACGTTCGTCGCCTGACTGACTCGGACAGATCAGGTGCGCTGTCTTTCGGGCGTGGCCGCCCGGACCGCTGGACGACGATTGACATGACGCTGAGTGGTGGTGCCTAGTGCGGGCGCCAATCGCCGTCGACAGGCGAGCCCAGGAGCGGGTCGTCCACACCAGATCCGCCTACCCCCGTCAGTGCCTCGAGGCCACCGATCTCCGGGTACCGGCTGGGCTCCGAATGGCAATGTGCGCCCTCCGTGTTACGACGAGCCGGGGCAGCCATCTTGGTTGGGGATCACAGGGGTTGTCCCCGCCGCACCGAGGTTGCTAGGGTCACGCGCCGTCGCTCAGAGGGGGTGCCGATGAGCCTTACCCGCCGCTGGCTCGTCGTAGCCGTCGCCGCTTTGACCAGTGCTGCGCTCGGTGCCGTAGCGGTCGGCTTCCTTGGTGTTGGACCGCTGGCGCGCCTGGGGGTGACCGAGACGCGGCTTGAGCCACAGCTCGTGTCCGTCATGAATGCGCCCGGTGAACCTCCGGCACTGTTTGTCGGTGTGGCCTGGACAGAAGACGGCTGGTGCCTCGGCCAGTTTGATGTCCGAGCGACCGAGACGGCGACGGAGGTGAGAGTAGGGACTGTCGTGAGCCGAGAAGATCCCAGGACGCCGTGCGACGGTCTTGGCACCGCCGACAACTTGGCCTGGGGCGAGTTTCGCCTTGCCTCACCACTTGGTGACCGAGTCGTGGTACGAGACACCGACGGCTCCGCCTTGCCGATCCGTCGTCGCTGAGGTGGCATACGCCAGTCATGGACCGTTTGTCCGCTTCGTCGGTGACTGTCTTCCGGTTGGCCACTCAGCCGCTCATGGTCAGCCATCCTGAAGTGATGGAGACTGCGGACCTCAAGCTGGCGCGAGATGACGACGTAGCAGCCGCCTCGTGGATCAAGCCCCGTCTCATCGGCACCTTCGGGGCGGTAACCCGGCATGTGCCCGAGGGCTACGCCGCATACGTGCGGGTCTGTCATCCCGTCGAAGATGCCGCCGGCCAGCAGGTCACCTGGTCTACCGTCGCCGCGGCGACCGGTCGGCAGGCGCACCCCACGATGCAATGGCACGCGTTGGTCGGCTCCGCCGATCATTTCAACATGGCAGGGTCGCTGTGGTCGGGCAATAATCCCGATCGTGGCGAGCTGGCACCGCCGACGCTCGCCACGCTCTGCGAGAATCTGGCGCAGCACACCTCCACCCCCGGATCGTGCTACTTCTGTCTCTGGGACGGGTACGGCTGGCTGCCCGACACGGCACCCGCCCAGCTACACCACGGCGACCGGGACTACATCCTGCTCGCCGGCCCCTTGCACGCGGCCCTGCAACTCGGCGATCACCCCCGTTCGGACTGGTTCATACCCCAGTCACCGAACCTGTTCTGGCCGGCCGACCGAGCCTGGTGCGTCGCGACCGAGATCGACTTCGACTCCACTCTGATCGGCGGCACAGCAGAGCTCGCCCGTCAGCTCCTGAACGATCCCGCCCTCGACGCCTGGCCCGTCGACCCAGATGACTCCCTCGCCGCAGACGCCGACCTGCTCAACCCAGTCCCGTAACCAGCCGGTACCTGCAGGTATATGGGGGCACAAGCGCCTCGCCCGGCGTCGTCCGACGGTGCCACACGCTCATCTCGGCAACTCGCCGGACCCAGGCCGCGCCCGGACAGCGGCAGAAGCGGATGCGCAGACATGGTCCCCGACCCCACGTCGGCGTGCTGCCCACCGGTCCTCGAAGATCGTCTGGTGCAGATTTCCATTCTGATCGGGCAAGTTCCTGTCACCTGGGACGTCGACGCCAATCTCGGAACCTTGCGGGACATCGTCAATGAGGCGCAGCCCGGCGACCTTGTCGTCCTGCCCGAAGGCATGCTGTCCGGCTATGGCGCGGATCTGACACCTCTGGAAGCTTTCGACCGCGCCCTGATCGGTAACGCCGTCGCACAGGTAGGCGCGCTTGCCGTCCAGCGACAGGTGGAGATCTTCTGCGGGTCGCTCCTGCCGTGGCGGGGCGGATGGTGCAATGCCGGACTGACCTTCACTGCCGCCGGCGACCACTACGTATACCGGAAGATCAATCTCGCCATGAACGAACGCGGACGGCTGCATCCCGGCGCCGGTCTGTCGACTGTGAACATTTCGCAACCCCAAGGAAAGCTCACCGTAGGTGTGCAGTTGTGCCGGGAAGTCCGCTTCCCGGAACAGTGGCAGCATTTGGCCAGCACCGGAGCGGAGTTGTTCGTCTACATGACCAACGCCGCCAACACACGCGAGATTGAAGGCGTATGGCGCAGCCACCTGATCAGCCGTGCCGCGGAGAACCAACGCTTCGTCGTATCCGCCAACATCGCTCACCCCGACCAACACTGTCCGAGCATGGTGGTTTCTCCGCGGGGCGAGGTGCTGGGCGAGCTTCCCAACGGGGCTCCGGGGCTGCTCAAGCAGACTCTCGATCTGACCCAGGTGGGAGACTGGTATCTCGGACAGCGGCGGCAAGACGTGCTGTCCATCGCCTATCACGGGCCGGAATGACTTCGCCGCAATCGACGTCCGTCGGCGCTTACGCCGTTTCCAGCGCACGTCTCGGTCCAGCTTGATCGGATGCACTCATCTCGGCAGAAGTGCGCACCTGGTCTTGGGCGCTACACCTGCCTTGATGGCTGAGCGTCACTGGACTACTGATTGACCGTCGAGCCCAGCAAAGCGTCACGGTCGCGGTGCCACCCCGACTGTCCGGGTGGCAACCATCACCGTCCCTGCCGGCACCCTGCGAGCTGCTCAGCACCCACACAAACCCGGGTAGTCGCACTTGTGTACGACCACGGCGTACCGTGTCGGCCGTGGCGGAGCGGGAGACACTCGCGCCGGATCGAGTACGTGGCGGCGGGACGATTCGCCGAAGCCTTCGCCGCATTTGTCACCGCCGGTGTGCCGATCGCACCGACGGGCAGCAGTCGGGATCTGCCCGCATGGGATCGGCGGCACGTAGTGTGCGGGGTTTGGCGCCGTGGGCCGGAGCCGGGGGATATCAGCCGATCGCACCTCGCGGCGGGCTACTCGCGTGGATGAGCAGCCCGCCGTTCCGTTGTGGTTGAGGCGGCCTTACTGCCGGGCCATGGCGACCCGCCAGCGCTCCTCGATCGGGATCTGGTGCTCCAGGTTGGCGGCCGCGGCGTCCACATCGATCTGCACCCAGCGGATGGCACCGTTGAAGTCGTTGTCGCGGGCGGGGTAGTCCGGGGTGACCGGGGATCCGGTCCCGCGGCCGACGTGGGTGGCCTCGTCGGCGGAGAACACCACGGGTTGGGTGGCCGGTAGCGTGCCGCGGCCGATCTGCGCGCCGCCGACGTAGAGGGTGACGGTGCCGCCCTTGGCCAGGCCCGGGCCGTCGTAGTCGAACTCCATCCTGACCTGGTGTTCCCCTGCGGGGATCTTGGTGTCGGAGTCGATGTAGAAGTGGCGCAGGCCGACGAGGTTGTAGCAGTAGCGCAGTCTGCCGTCGTGGGCGTACAGACTCCAGCCGCCGGCCATCCCGCCCTGCGTCAAGATGACGCCCTCGGCACCGGCATCGGGCACCACGAGCTGGGCCGTGATTGCGTGGCTCTTGTTCTTGATGTTGATGACCGAGTTCTCGTTGAGGTGACCCATCCCCGGGAACAGCACCTGTGTGGCGCCTCGGATCAGCTGCGGCCGCCCGGCCAGGTCGGGGTTGAACCGCTCCGCACCCCGGTCGTCCAGCGGCAACACCCCGTGTTTGGTCGCCTCGATGAGCCACAGCCGCTGCAGTTTGTGCAGCATGTCGGGCTGCTCGGCGGACAGGTCGCGGGACTGGGTCCAGTCGTCGGGGCCGTACAGCTCCCACACGTCGTCGTCGAAAGCCGCCAGCTGCGCGCCGAGCAGAAGCCAGGGCGTGCGGTGTCTGGTGACCGCGGTCCAGCCGCGGTGGTAGATCCCGCGGTTGCCGCCGATCTCGAAGTACTGCGTCTGGTGCCGCTCCGGCGCTTGGGCGCTGTCGAACGTGTAGCCCATGCTGACGCCCTCGATCGGTGCCTGCGTGACACCGTGTACGGTCGTCGGCTCGGGCAGCCCGGCGGCCTCGAGGATGGTCGGGGCGACGTCAATGACGTGCGCGAACTGCTCGCGCAGCTCGCCGCGGGCGGTGATGCCGGCGGGCCAGTGCACGATCGTGCCGTTGCGGGTGCCGCCCCAGTGCGAGGCGACCTGCTTGGTCCACTGGTACGGCGTGGACAGCGCGTGCGCCCAGCCGACCGAGTAGTGGTTGTACGCGCTGGGCGTGCCGAACTCGTCCATCCGCGCGCACATGAAGTCAACGGTCTCCAGCCCGCTCATACCGTTGTAGTTCATCACTCCGTTGAAGGTGCCCTGCATGGTGCCCTCGGCGGAGGCGCCGTTGTCGCCGATGATGTAGTAGATCAGCGTGTCGTCGAGCAGTTCCAGGTCGTCGAGGGCCTGCACGAGGCGGCCGATCTGGTGGTCGGTGTGGGCGAGGAACCCGGCGTAGACCTCCATCTGCCGTGTCAGCACCGGTTTGAGGTCGTCGGGCATGTCGTCCCAGTGCAGGATCTCCGGGTTGAATTCGGGCAGCACCGCGTCGGGTGGGATGACGCCGAGGTGCTTCTGCCGTTCGAAGATCTCCTCGCGCAGGGCATCCCAGCCGGCGTCGAAGCGCCCGGTGTACCGGTCGGACCACTCCCGGGGGGCGTGGTGTGGGGAGTGGGTGGCGCCGGGGGCGAAGTACAGGAAGAACGGCCGATCGGGCTGAAGGGCGTGCTGGCGGCGGATCCAGTCCACACCGCGGTCGGCCAGGTCCTCGGTCAGGTGGTAGCCCTCCTCCGGGGTGTGCCGCGGCTCGACCGGGGTGGTGCCGTCGTAGAGGGTGGGGTGGTACTGGTTGGTCTCGGCGCCGATGAAGCCGTAGAAGTGCTCGAAGCCGCTGCCGGTTGGCCAGCGGTCGAACGGGCCGGCCGGGCTTGTCTCCCAGACCGGGACCTCGTGGCACTTGCCGAACTGGGCGGTGGCGAAGCCGTTGAGCCGCAGCGTTTCAGCCAGCGTCGCCTTGGTGTTGGGCCGGATGGTGCTGTATCCGGGCGCGGAGGTGGCCAGTTCCGTGATCGCACCCATGCCGACCGAGTGGTGGTTACGGCCGGTCAGCAGCGCCTGGCGGGTCGGTGAGCACAGCGCGGTGGTGTGGAACCGGTTGTAGCGCAGCCCGCCGTCGGCCAGCCGCTGCGCCACCGGGGTGTCCACCGGGCCACCGAACACGCTGGAAGCCCCGAAACCGACGTCATCGAGCAGGATGACCAGGACGTTCGGCGCCCCGGCGGGCGGCCGCAACGGAGTTATCGGCGCGAACGAGGTGTCCGGATCCCGCGCATCATAGGTGGTCAGCCCTGGTTTGGGCCGGTCAGGCATAGGCAGCGCGGTGCGGGGTAGATCGTCTTTCGCAGGCACGGAGCCCTCCCATGAACTCGGACGGGCGGACCTGCGACGCCGATCGCCGGCTCGGCTCGTTGCCGGCGTTCGCATGCGACGCCGAACGGTCACCCGGCGTGATACGTTACCGGTAGTATCGTTATTGGTGGTCGGCATGACAAGCGCTTGAATGCAGATACTCGAGGTCGGCCGGGCCGTCGAAGACCGTGCAGTGTCACGGGCTAGCCGCAAACCGACCGGTGGAGGACAGAGAAACATGGTCACCACGCATCGATCCACACCGCCCGGCCAGCAGGCCCACCGCGACGGCATGGTGTGGATTCCCGGCGGCCGGTTCACCATGGGATCGGACCGCCACTATCCGGAGGAGGCCCCGGCCCATCCGGTCACCGTCGACGGGTTCTGGATCGATCCTGGTCCGGTGACCAACGCCCAGTTCGAGGCGTTCGTGCAGGCGACCGGTTATCAGACGCTGGCTGAACGACCCGCGGACCCCGCCGCGTATCCCGGTGCGGACCCGGCCCTGCTGGCACCCGCCTCGGCGGTGTTCACGCCGCCGCCGCATCCGGTCGACCTGCGCGACCCCTATCAGTGGTGGTCGTACGTGCCCGGCGCGGACTGGCGCCACCCCACCGGCCCCGACACATCACTGCACGGACTCGGCGACCATCCGGTGACCCATGTGGCGTGGGCGGACGCGCTCGCCTACGCGACCTGGGCGTGCAAGCAGATCCCCACCGAGGCCGAATGGGAGTACGCAGCCCGCGGCGGCCTGCCCGACAGCCAGTTCGCTTGGGGCGACGAACTCAACCCCGACGGAGCCCATATGGCCAACACCTGGCAGGGCGAGTTCCCCCACGAGAACCTGCGTCTGGACGGCTACGCCGGCACCTCGCCGATCGGGGCGTTCCCGGCCAACCGGTACGGCCTGTACGACATGATCGGCAACGTCTGGGAGTGGACATCCGACTGGTACGCCGAGCACCGTCACCTCGCGCCGAGCGCACCCACCTGCTGCGGCACCCCAGCTCGGGCCAACCCCGCCGGCGGCGACCAGGCCGGCAGCGTGGAACCCGGCCAACCGCACCTGCGCATCCCGCGCAAGGTGATGAAGGGCGGCTCGCACCTGTGCGCACCTAACTACTGCCGCCGCTATCGCCCCGCAGCGAGGATGCCGCAGCCGGTCGACACCTCCACTTGCCACCTTGGATTCCGCTGCGTCGTGCGAACGGCACCGTAGAAGACGTCGGTCGCCTGCAACTCCATTGCCGCTATCGCTCTGGTAGATGAACCCCGCTGTAAAACGGGCTCGAAGCACCACAGTCCCACGACGTCACGGACCCCCGCACCCATTTTCAGCCGCCCCGGGCGAGCTCTCCAGAGAGGTCACTCTCCCGCTGTAAAAACAACGGTGTAACTCCTGATCAAGGAGACGCACTGATGACTGTCACGACGGACGCCGTGGATACTTCCGCGGTGGCGAAGAAGAAGACTCCGGCGAGCACGCCGGAGGGCGTGGACGCCGAGCTGGTCGGTCGGCTGGTCGAGCAGGCTCGTGCCGCGGGCCTGCAGTTGACCGGCGAGGGTGGCCTGCTGCAGCACCTGACGAAGCGGGTGATCGAGGCCGCGATGGACGGCGAGATCACCGACCACCTCGGCTATGAGAAGCACGATCCGGCCGGTAAGGACGGCGGGAACTCCCGCAACGGATCGAGGGCGAAGACGGTGCTGACCGACGTCGGCCCGGTCGAGATCAGCGTGCCCCGCGACCGGGACGGCTCGTTCGAGCCGCAGATCGTGCGCAAGCGGCAGCGGCGGCTGACCGGGGTCGAGGACATGGTCCTGTCGCTGTCGGCGAAGGGCCTGACCACGGGTGAGATCAGCGCTCACCTGGCCGAAGTCTATGGCGCCGAGGTCTCGCGGCAGACGATCTCCACGATCACCGACAAGGTGATGGACGGTATGGCCGAGTGGCAGAACCGGCCTCTCGACAGGGTGTATCCGGTGGTGTTCCTGGACGCGATCAACGTCAAGATTCGCGATGGGAAGGTCGCCAACCGGCCGATCTACGTCGCTCTCGCAGTGACCGTCGAGGGCACCCGCGACATCCTGGGGCTGTGGGCCGGCGACGGCGGCGAGGGCGCCAAGTTCTGGTTCCAGGTGTGCACCGAGCTCAAGAACCGCGGTGTCGAGGATGTGCTGATGGCCGTCTGTGACGGGCTGACCGGCCTGCCCGACGCTATCAACACCGTCTGGCCGAAGACGGTGGTCCAGACCTGTGTGGTGCACCTGCTGCGTAACTCGTTCAAGTACGCCGGCCGCCAGCACTGGGACGCGATCGCCAAGGCGTTGAGGCCGGTCTACACCGCACCCACCGAAGAGGCTGCCGAGCAGCGGTTCCTGGAGTTCGCCGAGACCTGGGGCGAGAAGTATCCGGCGATCGTCCGGCTCTGGGAGAACGCTTGGGCCGAGTTCGTGCCGTTCCTGGCCTTCGACGCCGAGATCCGCAAGGTCGTCTGCTCGACCAACGCGATCGAGAGCGTGAACGCCCGGATCCGCCGGGCCGTGCGAGCCCGCGGACATATCCCGAACGAGCAAGCCGCACTGAAATGCGTCTACCTCGCCGTGATGGCCCTGGACCCGACCGGGGCCGGCCGGCGCCGGTGGACCATCCGCTGGAAACCTGCCCTCAACGCCTTCGACCTGGCCTTCGAAGGACGCCTCACCGCAGGCCGAAACTGACCCTCAACAAGATCGAGTTACACCGTTTTCTTGGCTCTGGCGCAGAAACGGTGGCGGAGTCGGTCCTATGTGGTCTGGTGTGGTGCGGCAGGCTGATGCCGGTGTGACCACAGCTTGATCAAGACCTTGTTCCCTCAGCTGTCTTCGCTGGTCATCGAGGAGGTGACCGATCAGGGCTGGGCCGTACGGGTGCACGCCCGGACGTCTGCGACGGCGGTGGCGTGTCCGGACTGCGGCGAGTTGGCCGAGCGGGTGCATGCCTATCACCGTCGACGGCTGGCGGATCTACCGGCCGGCGGCCGCGGCGTGGTCATCGATCTGCGGGTTCGTCGGCTGCGTTGCCCGAGCGCGGCGTGCCCGCGCCGCACGTTCCGTGAGCAGGTGCCCGGCCTGACATCTCGGTGGGCGCGGCGGACCTGGCAACTGACCGGGCTGATCGGTGACCTGGCGGTGGTGCTGGCCGGGCGGGGCGGGGCGGCCGTGCTGGCCCGACTGGGCACGCGGATCTCACGCTCGACGGTCCTGCGGGTACTGATGGCCAGGCCCACTTCGACCGAATCGGTGCCGGCGGTGATCAGCGTGGACGACTTCGCGCTGCGCCGGGGCCGCCGGTACGCGACCCTGATCATCGACGCGGTCACCCACCGCCGCATCGACGTGCTGCCCGACCGTCAGGCCGCCACCCTGGCCGCCTGGCTGAGGGAACACCCCCAGGTGCAGGTGGTCTGCCGTGACGGCTCGGCCTCGTATGCTGAAGCGATCCGCGACGGCGCACCGCAGGCGGTGCAGGTCAGCGACCGCTGGCATCTGTGGGCCAACCTGGCCAAGGCGGTCGAGAAGACCGTGGCTGCGCACAGCGGCTGCTGGCATCACGGCCCCACCCCGGACCGGCCGATCGACGAACGCACCCGCGAACGCCACGCGGCGGTGCACACCCTGCTTGAGCAGGGCGTCGGACTGCTGGAGTGCGCCCGCCGGCTGGGCTGGGCGTTGAACACCGTCAAGCGCTACGCCCGCGCCACCACCGCCGAGCAGCTACAACGCCCACCGCGCTACCGCGAGGCGCTGGTCGATGCGTTCCGGGACCACCTACGCCGTCGACGTGCCGACGATCCGCAGGTCCCAGTGACGCGGCTGCTGGCCGAGATCCGCGAGCAGGGCTACACCGGCAGCGCGAACCTGCTGGTGCGCTACCTCAACCAGGGCCGCGCCGAGGCCGAGCGCACCCCACCTGCGCCGCGCCGGTTGGTCTCCTGGCTGATGACCAGGTCCGAGAATCTGCCCGAACACCACCGCAGCCACCTGCAGGACCTGCTCGCCGCCTGCCCCCACCTGACCGTGCTGGCCCGCCGGGTCGGCGAGTTCGCCGGCCTGCTCACCGAACGGCGCGGCGAGGACCTCGACGCCTGGATGACGACCGTGGACACCGACGATCTACCCGCACTGCACGGCTTCGTCCACGGCCTGCGCATGGACGAGACCGCGGTCGTGGCCGGGCTGACCCTGCCCTACAGCAACGGCCCGACCGAAGGCGCGAATACCAAGGTCAAGCTGCTGAAACGGCAGATGTACGGCCGCGCCGGCTTCGCTCTCCTGCGCCAGCGAATCCTGCTCACATAGATCAAGCACGGCGACCACCGTTTCTGCGCCAGAGCCGTTTTCTTGACACTCCCCCTCCCGCACCCCACCAGCAGCCGACGGCAGCGAACCACCGGGCAGTGGTTCGCATGCAAGATCAACGTGGGCCAGACGTTGCACCATGCGAACCACACCGTCGTCATTCCCGGCCACCCATTGCTGGGGCATTTGACCAGCTCACGGGCTACACGGACGCGCCATGACGGGTGATATCGGCGGTCGTCACGTGGCCGGAGTCAGCGGTGGCCGAGCAACTTTCGTGCCATCGTCGCCGGATCTCCGAGTGCAGGCATACGAAACACCTCGCCCGTATCGGCTTGGGGTGGCGGCGGCGGTGCGGCGCGGCGACGTTGCGGAACCTCGATCACCGGGCTGCCATCAGCACGGACGCCCGAGGGCGCATACCCCGCCGCGCGCAGCGCGGCGAGGGTGTCGGCCTGTGGCTTGGCGCTGACCAGTACGGTCGGGGCGAGTCGGACCAGGGCCAGGGCCCGCAGTGAGCGGGTGTTGAGGATCTCGGTCAGCAGGGTCTCGTCGTTGCTGCAAAGACAGCAACCGGCAGGACGCACCTGGACCCGGCCGTGCCGGCGGGCTACGTCCTCGATGAGATAGGTCAGGGTCTGCGGCACACGGCCGCCCTCGGCCGCCTCGGTGAGACGAGCGATCAGGTCCTCCGGGCCGTACCCGGCATCGAGGGCGGCGCGGACACTTGCCGGAGAGAAGCGCCAGGTCCAGGCCCCGCTGCGAGATTCCGGTGTGGCGATGCCGTCGAGCAGGGCGAGAAGACCCGCAGATGGGGTGCCGGTCACCACCGCGGTGAGGTCGTTCTGCAACACGACGGAGTCGCGGGACCGGGGCAGCATCGTTTCGGCGTGCCCGCGGGCGGTGTCATGGCCACCGTGGAACAGGGCACGGCCGAGCGCGGTCACCGTGCCATGGGCGAGCAGAGCCAGCCGGTGCGCTTCCCGCCAGATCCCTGTGACGTATCGCTCCAGGTCATCGTCGCTGTGGTCGGTCAGGACGGGGCTCTCCCAGCTCAGTCGTGCCGCAAGGGCGCCGGGATCGATGGATTGTCCTTCCGGAACGACGCCGAGGAGAGTACGCATGGTGAGGGCGCGCAGGCCGGTCAGGATCAGTTCCTCCTCCTCGTCCCAGTACAGGACGCGGGCGGAGGGCCCGGTCGGATCGGGCGGCGCGAGCGGAGAGGCGGGCATGGTCAGCCAGTCATTGATGACGTCGAGCAACTGGTCGGCGGGCTCGGCGCCCGCGAACTCGTCGTAGGCCGTCGACGGTGTGAGGCCGGCCTGTGATGCCTCAGCCAACCCGCCTGCCGCGAGCAGTTCGACGGTCAGGCGGGTACGGTCCTCGTCCTGACCGGATGCCTTCGCGAGTCGGCGCAACTCACGCACACCGAGGCCACCCGTCTTGAGCAGCGGGACCGGGCCCGCGCTCATCGCTTCGACCACCGCGGTGACCGCCGCGAGAGTCTCCGTCGCGGCGGCCGCCGCCTCCCGCTCCACGATCGCCGGATCGATCGGCTCGAGCGGCAACACCGGCGGCCGCGGCCGAAACGGAGCCCTGAAGTCCTCACGCAGGGCAAGAGCGACCTCACGTGGCATCTCGTTGACGTTCCACATCGAACGAACAAGGAGCCCACGCTCAACAGCCCATGGCAGCACCATCCCGGGCGAGCCGAACATCACCCCCGGCCGGCCGAAGAGAGAGTCCAACTGCCGCGCCAGGTCGTCGAGCTGACCGCGGACCTCGGCAGGCGTCTCGGCCACGAGCCGACGCACATTCTCCGGCTCGGCCAGCCAACCGGCGAGCGCCGTGATCAACTCGTCTTTGCCTCGCCCCGTGGCGGAAATGCCGTACAGCTTCGCCAGCTTTCGCAACTCGGTCATGTTCCGCGTGACGAGAAGGTCAGCGGCACCTGCCCCGAGTTCCAGCGGATGCGGCCACATCTCGCTCAGGTGAGCTGCGGCAAGGCCGCCGGCCCTCGGCCAGACGAGAACGAGTGCCGTGAGCCGCCGCAGCGCCTCTGCCAGGTCCGCATCATCTTCCGGTACGCCCAACAGCCCTGCGAGCCGGACCGTGGTGCAGCCGTCACCCAGTGCGGCAGCAGCCTCGCCCACCTGCAACTGCGGCAGGGCAAGCAACGCGCAGGCCGCCGCCATCGACGAGGGATGCAGCAGACGTTCGGCGAGCTTGTCGACGGTCTTGGGAACAGGTTCGATGGTCGCGTCACGCCGCGTCGCAACGAGGCCAGCGAGCTGGTCTTCAGTCAGCGTACGAAGGTGGGCGGCAAGCGTGGTGTGAGAGGACACGCCGCCAACCTACGGACTGGCGGGACCGTGACCGACGTTCCGGACCTCGAACGAGGTATTGTGTCGCATGAATCCCGGTGCAGACGCCTCGCGCCGGATAGTGTCGGCCCTGCCCCACGCCTGCCATCGAGCCAGCTACCGGGCGTCGTACACATACGGAATGCTCACGCCGCGGCCGGCCCGGAGACGTCGAAAGCTTCCGCGTCTGCCGCAGCCTCTCCGCCGTACAGCCGCGAACTTTCGGTCGTGAACGCCCCATGCTCGGCCCGACCCTGCTTCAGGCGATCTGCCGAAGGTCGCTGCCGTAGTCGAAGATAATCCGCATCCGGGCACCCAGCGCCCGTGCGTACCGGCTCAGCGTCGCCACCTCGTTGACATCGAGGTCGCCGTTCTCGATCTGGCTCACCCGCCCCGGCGAGACACCCATGAGCTCAGCCACCTGCTTTTGCGTCAACCCCAGGCGCTTGCGCTCCTCGGCCAGATGAAACGCACTGACCCAGGCCTCGGTCCGGGCCCGCTCCCGCTCGATGGCTTCGTCGTCCCCGTCGTGCAGCTCCGCACGGAGGTCCTCCCAATCGTGGAACTCGCTCATGAGCTCTCCCTCCGCTTTCTCTCCGCAGCGAGCCAACCCTCGTACGCTGTCTCGGCGATCGGAATCGCCGTCCGGTACCACCGAGCCCAATCGCCGGCCTTGTTCCCAGCCACCAGCAGCACCGCCTGCGACCAAGGGTCGAACACGAACAACACCCGGATCGCGACGTCCCGGCCCGACCTCGGCCGCAGCTCCTTGAGGTTGCCGATGCTCGATCCCTACAACGTGTCGACCAGCGGGCGTCCCAGACCTGGCCCGAACTCGGCGAGCATGTCGATGGCGACGTTCACCGAACGGTAGACGTCTGGGTCGGACTGCCGTAATGATCGCAGCCATTCCCGCACGTCACCCGTGGTCTTGATCGACCATCGACGCGGTGAACCCTCAGGCATGACCTGACTATAGCTCGGACTAAACACCGACATGCGATTTGCGCAATGCATCAGTTGGCCTACACGGAGTTGCAGGTCAACGAGTTGTGGGCCGCACGTTGCACCATGCGAACCACACCATCGCCATCCCCGGCGGCCCACTACCGGGACGTTTGACCAGCTCACGTAGCCCGGTAGTCGCATTCGGGCCGCCGTTGGCGGCCCCGAACGGGTGTGAGAAGCGATGCACCGCCACCATCAGAGTGGTACCGTATCCGGTACAACTTTGGGAGGCATCGTTGACTTCAGCGATCAGTGCCAGCGAGGCACGCAAGTCCCTCTTCCCGCTCATCGAGCGCGTCAATGAGGACCATACCCCGATCGAGATCGTCTCGAAGCGTGGTAACGCCGTCCTGGTGAGCAAGGAGGACTGGGACTCGATCATGGAGACCAACTACCTGCTCCGATCTCCTGCCAACGCCAAACGTCTCGTCGAGAGCGTCGAGCAGTGGCGAGCCGGCCGAGCCACCGAGCGTGATTTCGGGCCCGAGGAGTGAAGCTCAGCTGGACCGATCACGCCTGGGACGACTACCTGTACCGGCAGACCCAGGATCGTAAAACCCTCAAGCGCATCAACACGCTGATCGCCGACATCAAACGTGACCCCGAAGGCCAGGGCATCGGAAAACCGGAGATCCTCCGAAACAACCTCGCAGGACTCCGGTCACGGCGCATCGACGACGAACACCGCATGGTGTACGCCGTCGAGCCCAACGAGATCACCATCATCTCCTGCCGGTACCACTACGAGTAACGCCAGCCCTATCGTTGCTGCTCAGCGGCGTTTGGCGAACTCTGCCAAGCGCTCGCTGAGCGGGCTCACCCGCGGGCGCGGCGGCCGGTCGTAATAGCCCGGCTTGACCTCGCGCATCAGCGCCTCGCCGTCCCGGCCCCAGTCGAAGCGTGGCCGTTTCAGCAGCCGCCGGAACACGACACTCGCCTTCTCGGGATCCTTCGCCGCCAGCCGGTGCAGGACCATGGGCTCCACGCTGTCGTCCTCGAGATAGAACAGTGCCTGCTCTCGCCACCGGCGGCGTCGCAGCAGGTCGGGGTTCCTGTACGCTTCCTCCACGAGGCCGAACTCCGCGTAGAAGCCGAGTCCGTCCGTCTCGTCGTAGATCAGTGCCACCGTTTCCGCATCGGTCAGGTCCGTCGGCAACGACATCGACCCCGCAGGAGGGACGTCCTTCGGGTCCGGCCCGAGAACCGCATCACGGCAGTACGTGTAGTAGCCGTCGAGCCGCTCCTGTGTCTGTTCCCCCGGGACCCACCAGCAGATCGGTGCCGAAGAACTCGACGAACCGTGCCCGGTCAGCACGCTGGTGTTCCCATGCCAGTGCAATCTTGTCCGGGTTTCGGAACACCGCCTCCGGCGTGCGCAACGACATGTCCAGCGCGAGCTGATAGGCGATGCCCCGCTCGCTCCCGCGCAGGATCTGTACCGGCCCGCTCAGCATCCACTCGTCACCGACCGCGACCAGCCGGGCGATGATGAACGAGCGGCGCGGCATCTGCTTGAACACGGCCGGGCCCATGTTCGATCGGACCCGATAGGTCAAGTCGTCGATCAGGCTCTCCACCAGGAGCGCGGGCCCGTCCTGCCCCTTCACCTCGAACGGTCCCTGCACCACATCGCGCCAGCCGAGCACCATCTCGCGTTCGACCTCCGGCAGGTCCGGCCGGGCCTTCACGAACTGCTCCACCACCGTCCGGCCGTTCGCCAGCCGGTGCTCCAGCACGAAACAGTCCCAGAGCAGCATCCACCGCTGCTCATCGGCGTCTTCCCTGCCGCTGCCGTACTCGGCCAGAAAACTCGACGCAGCCCGGTCGTAGCGTGGCTGCTGAGAAAACGCCACCAGCTCGCCCTTGAGGTCACCAGCCCGTCGTAGCAGCGCGACATCAGACGTCGACATGCCACCAACCTATGAGCTGCCAGAGTCAGATCGTCACGGGGTGCCTCGTTTGGGTGATCAGTCGGTCAGATGTCGAGCGAGGCGTTCGGCGTTGAGTCCCCGCATCGCGTCCTCGACGGCTTCCGAGTCGGAGAGACCGACACCACGGGCCGCCAACTCCACGGCGATCTGCTTGGCCGGACCCCACGCCGCCGTGTCGTCGAACGCCTCCTCGAACGCCGGAAGGAACGTGTCGACAGCCTCGACCACCGGGCCGATCCACTCCAGATTGACCGCACGGCGTTCTAGGGCGTACCGGATCCAGCGTCGCAACACCTCCGGCAGCGCGGCACGCTGCTCGGCGTCCAGCGCCGCCTTGCGCGGTAGCCAGTCGGCCAGGAACAAGCCGACCTGCCCCGGGCTCCAGCACAGCGGGCCACTGGTCATGTAGCCGTCGCCGTAGTCCAGGAACATGTCGGCTAGCGACCTGGCGACCGTGTCGTCCGCCGGCGCGAACCCGTCCAGCAGCCGTTCCCGTTCCTCATCGCCCATCGGCTGCCAGTCACGGAAGTCCGGCAGGTACGGCCGGCACCGCGCCCAGGCCAGTGCCCGTAAGTCGAGGAAATCCTCGTCATCGTGACGGGGCCACGTCATGTCCGTGCTCCGCAGCGCATCCGCCAGTTCCGCCAGCACGACCTCGACCGGGCACTCGACGGCCGGCATCGGCACCTCGCCGGGCTCACGCAGCCGATCCCAGGTCTCCGCGGCCTCAGGCTGCAGCACAGCTAGCTTGTCCACCAGCACACCGCCGGCGAGGGAGATCTGCGCCATCAACGTGTGCGGCCTCTGCCCGGCGAATTCAACGAACAGCACGTGCTCGCTGTCCCAGACATCCACCGCCCGCCACGCCCGAACCGGCTCGATGGCAGGTACCTCGAACCATGGCGGCGTCGGCTGGATCTCCGACAGGATCTCCAGGGTGCCGTCCAGCAGCGGCAACTCTCCCGGGGCGGCGACACGGCGCAGCGCCGCCACCGCGGCCAGCCCGTGCGGCGACTGCCGGGTCGAGGCCCGCCCCGCGACCTCCAGATGGAAGATCTTCTCCGGCTCGCGCTCGCCGAGCCCCGCGGCCGACCATGCCGCGCCGAGCCAGCCACTGGCCCACCGCTCGACCTCAAGCGCACTGTCCTCGGACACGATCGTCATCGCGTCACGCATTAGCCGATCCGACAACCGCAACTCATGCACCGGGCGCTGCGGGCGCCTCGGCTTACCTCGTCCCGCGGGACGACCACGACTCTTGGGCATGTACCCGTGTACCACATCGAGCCTGTCTCCAGGCTCGAGCGACCTGAGGTTCGCGCAATGCCACATTCGACAGCATGAACACGCAGGCCAGGCATGAAGTGGGCCTGCGGCATCAGAATGCGAAATCTGTGCTGACGGTCGCCAGTGACCCGTTACCGGTACGAACAGCTCGGTCGCGGGCGTCGAGCTGATCAGCTGGCCTCCGTCTCGGCGTCAGGCCGAGCATGGCGGGCTGTTCGCGCCACATCGAGCTGGATGCTCTATGGCCGGGTCGAGTGGCCGCCATGAACCCGGTGGCCGCGTCGTGGACGTTGCCGCCATGCCGGACGCCGGCAGCGGGCCGCCTCGCCGAGGCCGATCGCGCAACAACGGCCTGAGCCTGCGCCACACTGCCTGGCGCCCCAGGGAGCCGTGACGTTCCGCCGTTGCGCTCGTGGTGGCCTGGCGGGAGGCTTTCGCCCTCCTGCCGAATGTCAGAAGTCTGCCATGTTCGTCGCCCCCGCCGGGAGGGTGGCAGAACTTTGACATCGCCTCTCCACGAAGATCGGCGTATTTCCAGGGCTCTCACACTTCGACCAGTCCGGTAGCTACAGAGTTGGAACATTCAAGAAATGTCAGAGTAATGACTTTGGGCCAATCTGCTCTCACCTGCAGCAGCCGGCTGAACCTTGCTGGCGGCACGGGGCGGGGAGCTCGGGACGCCGGCGGCTCGCCCTGGACATCTACATCCGCACGATCCGCCGTGCCGCGACCCCGGCGTCACGCCCCCTTCACCAGGAACGGAGTTCTCATATATGTCCACCACCAGCAAGCGGCTGCGCACGCTTACGGCTATGGGCGCCATCGGGACGACCGTGGTCCTCGTACTCGCCGGCTGTGGCGCCCGAGCCGGCGACGAAACGGCCGGCAGCGGGACGTCAGCGGCACCCAGCTGCGTCGACACCTCCGGCGACACCATCAAGCTCGGCTTCCTCAACTCCCTCACCGGCGGCATGGCGATCTCTGAGAAGACCGTCTCCAACGTGCTGCACATGGCCGCCGACGAGATCAACAACGGCGGCGGCATCCTCGGCAAGAAGATCGCGTACGTCCAGGAAGACGGCGCTACCGACTGGCCCACCTTCGCGGAGAAGACCGAGAAGCTGCTCACCCAGGACTGCGTCGCCGCGATCTTCGGCGGCTGGACCTCGTCCTCTCGCAAGGCCGTCAAGCCGGTCGTCGAGAAGCACAACGGCCTCTTCTTCTACCCGGTGCAGTACGAGGGCCTCGAGTCGTCGCCGAACATCTACTACACCGGGGCGACGACCAACCAGCAGATCATCCCGGCGATGGACTTCCTCGCCGGCCGGGGGGTGAAGAAGCTGTTCCTCGCCGGCAGCGACTACGTCTTCCCGCGCACCGCGAACGCGATCATCAAGCTGTATGCGGCCAAGCTCGGCATCCAGATCGTCGGGGAGGAATACGTACCCCTCGACAAGGACGATTGGACCAGCCAGGTGGCGAAGATCGTGGCGGCCAAGCCCGACTTCATCTTCAACACCATCAACGGCTCGTCGAACGTCGGCTTCATCAAGGCGTACTACGACGCCGGCCTCACCGCCAAGACGACGCCGATCATCTCGGTGTCGATCGCCGAGGAGGAGGCGCCGGCGATGGGCCACGAGGTCACCGGCCACTACGCGTCCTGGAACTACTTCCAGTCGCTCAAGACCGACACCAACCCGAAGTTCATCGAGAGCTGGAAGGCCTACCCCAACAGCAGCGGTGTCACCTCCGACCCGATGGAGGCCGCCTACATCTCGCTGTACCTGTACAAGGCCCTCGTCGAGGCGGCCGGCTCGTTCGACGTCGACGCGGTGAACGCCGCAGCGAAGAAGAACCCCATCACGTTCGACGCGCCGGAGGGCAAGGTCACGCTCGACGGCGACAACCACCACATCTCGAAGCCGGGCCACATCGGCCAGATCAACTCCAACAACCAGTTCGACATCGCCTGGGCCTCCGACAAGTTCATCGAGCCCGACCCGTACCTCGAGGGCTACGACTGGTTCCCGGCCGACATCCGCAAGCAGCTCGTGGACGCAGCGGGCTGATCGCCCGACCCCCACGCGGACGCGGGGTTGCGTGTCGCCTGCGGCATGCAACCCCGCGCACCCGGACCGCGAACATCAGGCAAGCCCCTCCCCCGCCATAGAGAGCGAGAGCACGTGGACGCACTGATAGCACCGCTGCTGAACGGCAGCGCACAAGGTGCGCTGCTCCTGCTCGCCGCGCTGGGCCTCTCGCTCACCTTCGGCCAGATGGGCGTGATCAATATGGCCCACGGCGAGTTCCTCATGATCGGCGCCTTCACCGCCTACCTCGTCCAGCAGGTCATCGCCTACAGCGACCTGTCGATCCCGGTCGCGCTGCCGGTCGCGTTCGTCGTCGCGGGCCTGTTCGGCCTCCTGCTGGAGGTCACCGTCATCCAGTGGATGTACCGCCGGCCCCTCGACACCCTGCTCGTCACGGTCGGTGTCAGCCTGATCCTGCAGCAGGCGGCACTGCAGATCTTCCCGTCCCAGGGCGTCCCGGTGGAGAAGCCCGGCTGGCTCGACGGGCAGCTGAACATCCTCGGCTACGAATGGCCCCTTCGGCAGCTGTTCACCATCCTGCTCGCGGCCGTCTGCGTCGCCGCACTGGCAGCCTGGCTCAAGTACACCTCGTTCGGCCGCCGCATCCGGGCGACAGTGCACAACCGGGACCTCGCCGAGACCTCGGGGATCTCCACACGCACCGTCGACCGCCTCACCTTCTTCGCCGGGTCGGGTCTGGCCGGGGTCGCCGGCGTGGCCGCCTCGCTCATCGGCGGCACGAACTCCCAGATGGGCGTGCAGTACATCATCGCGGCTTTCCTCGTCGTCGCCGCCGGTGGCATCGGCCAGCTCAAGGGCACCATCGTCGCCGCGTGGACGGTGGGCGTCGCTCTCTCGTACTTCGCCTACTGGACGACCGGCAGCTTGGCGCAGGTGCTCGCCTTCATCCTCGTGATCGTCTTCCTGCAGCTCCGCCCGCAGGGCCTGTTCACGGTGCGAACCAGGAGTCTGGTATGACCAAGTTGAAGCCATGGATCTCCCTCAGCGGCATCGGCGTGTTCGCCGTCCTGCTCCTCGCGGTCGCTCCCCTTGTGCTCACCGACCACTGGCTCAACAACCTCGGCAAGTACTGCTGCTGGGCCATCGCCGCCGTCGGCATCGGCCTGGCGTGGGGCCGAGGCGGGATGCTCGTGATGGGGCAGGGGGTGTTCTTCGCCCTCGGCGCCTACTCGATGGCCATGCACCTCACGCTGGAGACCGCCGGCGACCGGATCCCGGGGTTCATGGTGCTCTACGACCCGCTCGCGCCGCTTCCGGTGTTCTGGGAGCCGTTCCGCAGCGCAGGGTTCACCCTGCTGGCGATCGTGCTGCTCCCAGTGCTCCTGGCCGGCAGCCTCGGCTACGCGCTGTTCAAGCGCCGCGTGAAGGGCGCGTATTTCGCGATCCTGACGCAGGCGCTCGCCGTCGCGCTGGCCACCCTGATCAGCTCCACGATCCGCGAGACCGGGGGCGACACCGGGCTCAGCGACTTCAAGTACTTCTTCGGCTTCGTACTGAACGACCCGGCGAACAAGCACATGGTGTATCTCATCGCGGCCGCGCTTCTCATCGTGTGCCTGCTCGCGGTGTGGCAGCTCTACCGCAGCCGCTTCGGTGAGCTCCTTGTCGCCACCCGGGACGCCGAGGAGCGTGTGCGCTTCCTCGGCTACGACCCGGCCAACGTCAAGCTCGTCGCCTTCGTCGTCTCCGCGCTGATGGCAAGCATCGGCGGAGCGATGTTCGTGCCCATCGTCGGCATCATCACTCCGGCCGAGATCGGCGCCGCCGCCTCGATCCTCATGATCGCGGGCGTAGCCTTCGGCGGCCGTGCATCGCTCTTCGGCCCCGCGCTCGGCGCGATAGCGGTCGGATGGGGGCAGTCGAGCCTCGGCTCGACCTGGCCCGACGGCTGGACCTACATCCTCGGTCTGCTGTTCATCGTCGTGATCCTCTTCCTGCCGAACGGGCTGTCGTCGCTGTCGGCCAGATTCACCGCAGCGCGCCCGAGCCCCGACCGACAGCCCGCCCCGGCGATCGTTGCCGCAGAGCTCGAAGAGGTGAGGTCATGACCGACGCTTCGCTTGTTGTCACGGACCTGCACGTCGAGTTCTCGGGCTTCGTCGCGGTCGGCGGCGTCTCCTTCGACGCGTACCCCGGCGAGGTCCGGTTCCTCATCGGCCCGAACGGCGCCGGCAAGACCACGTGCATCGACGCCATCACGGGGCTGACCGGGGCCACCGGGTCGGCGAGACTCGGCGAGAAAGAGCTGCTCGGCAGGCCAGTGCACAAGATCGTCCGCCTCGGGGTCGGCCGCACGTTCCAGACCGCGAGCGTCTTCGACGAGCTCACCGTGTTGCAGAACCTCGACATCGCCGCCGGACGCCACCGTCCCTCGGCCTCGCTGCTGCGGGCCCGGCGGGGCACCGACGCGTCGATCGAGCAGACGCTGGAGGAGACCGGACTCGCCGGCGAGCTCGCCACGCCGGCCGGCATCCTGTCGCACGGCCAGAAGCAGTGGCTGGAGATCGCGATGCTGCTCGTGCAGGACGCGAAGGTGCTGCTGCTCGACGAGCCCGTGGCCGGCATGAGCCAGGACGAGCGCACCGCGACCGGCGAGCTTCTTCAGCGCATCGCGGCAAAGCGGATCGTGCTCGTGGTCGAGCACGACATGGACTTCATGCGCCGCTTCGCCACGCGCGTGACAGTGCTGCATCAGGGCAGGGTGCTCTCGCAGGGCACGGTGGCCGAGGTTCAGGCCGATCCCAAGGTGCAGGAGGTCTACCTCGGCACCGCGGGCGCCCCCACCACGGCCGCCATGTCGGTCGTGCCCGAACCGGCGGCCGGGACGCAGAAGTGGGAGGAGGACTGACATGCTGGAGCTCACCGACATCGAGGCCGGTTACGGGCGCACGCGGGTGCTACACGGCGTGACGGTGCCGTCCGGCAAGGTTGTGGCCGTGCTCGGCCACAACGGCGCCGGCAAGTCGACCCTGCTGCGTCTCGCGATCGGCCTCATCAAGCCGTCGAAGGGCCGCGTGGTGTTCGACCGCGAGGACATCACGTCGCTCGCTCCCAACCAGCGCGTTGCTCGCGGCATGGCGTACGTGCCGCAGGGTCAGCAGTCGTTCGGCCAGCTGACGACGCTGGAGAATCTGCAGCTCGTCGCCGACGGGCGCCGCGGCGGCAAGACCCTCATCGACGCGCAGCTGGCTCGCTTCCCCGCACTGGAGCAGTTCGCCGCCCGGAAGGCGGGCCTGCTCTCCGGCGGGCAGCGCCAGCAGCTCGCGATCGCCCGCGCCCTCATCACCGAGCCGAAGCTGCTCATCCTCGACGAGCCGACCGAGGGCATCCAGCCCACGATCGTCGCCGAGATCGAGCAGACCATCATGCAGCTGGCCGAGGAGGGCATCAACGTGCTGCTCGTCGAGCAGCACATCGGCTTCGCCCTCGAGGCCGCCGAGCGCTACGTCGTACTCGCCTCGGGCCACGTCACACAGACCGGAGAGGGTGGCAAGGCAGCCACCTCCACCGTGCGAGCCGCCATGGCGATCTGAGCCGGCATGACCCACGCCCGCAATGCCGTCGTAACACTGGACAGCGACGATGCCCCAACGCAAGGTGCCTTAGGGGATGCCACTGTGTCGACGGACAACGCGCGCGCGGCCGCAGAGGACAGCCTGGAGGACTACGCCTTCCGCTATGTGCCGCGCACCTTCCGGCGCTGGAGCGCGGCCTCCGTCGGAGCGACCGCCCTCGGGTCCATCGCGTTCCTCGCCGACTTCTCGATCGGCGCGAGCATCGGCATTGACCACGGCACCGCCAATGCCATGCTCGGCATCGTGCTCGCGTCGGTCATCATCGTCATCGTGGGCGTGCCCGTCGCCTACTACGCCGCCCGCTACAACCTGGACCTCGACCTCATCGCCCGTGGCTCGGGATTCGGCTACTACGGCTCCATCATCACGACCGTGATCTTCGCGGGCTTCACCTGCATCTTCTTCGCTCTGGAAGGCGCCATCATGGCGCAGGGTCTCCGGGTGGCGACGGGGATGCCGCTGTGGCTCGGCTATCTCATCTCGACAGTCGTCGTGATCCCGATTGTCGTCCGCGGCATGCGTGCACTGGAGCGCCTGCAGTCATGGACCACGCCCCTGTGGCTCGCCCTCGCCCTGCTGCCGTTGCTGTGGATCGTCGTCTCCGACCCCGAGGCGGTACCCGCCTTCACGTCGTTCACCGGCAACTCCGACGGCTCGATCAGCTTCGGCGCCGTGGTCTCGAGTGCGGCGGTGTGCTTCGCCCTCACCCCGCAGCTGGCGGAGCAGATCGACTACATCCGCGCCATGCCGCCGCGCACGCCGTCGAACGCCCGCTCGTGGTGGACGTCGTTCGCGTTCGCCGGCCCGGGATGGGTCATCTTCAGCGGCACCAAGCAGGTGATCGGGGTGTTTCTCGCCGTCTACCTCCTCGTGAAGGTCGAACCCACTCTCGGGAACCAGGCGACCGAACCGGTCAAGCAATTCGTCGTGATGTACCAGACCCTCCTCCCAGACTGGCTCGCCATCGTTCTCGCCCTGGTGCTCATCGTGGTCGCGCAGGTGAAGATCAACGTGACGAACGCGTACTCGGGCTCGCTCGCGTGGTCGAACGTCTTCACCCGGGTGGCGAAGCACTACCCGGGCCGCACGATCTTCGTGCTGTTCAACCTCGTGATCGCATACGTGCTCATGATGCTGGACGTCTTCACCCTCATCTCCTTCGTGTTGAGCCTTTACGCGAACGTCGTCATGGCATGGCTCGTGACGATCGCCACCGATATCGCGATCAACAAGTGGGTGCTGCGCATCTCGCCGCGTTTCCCCGAGTTCCGCCGCGGCATGCTGCACGACTGGAACCCCGTCGGGCTCGTGTCGGTAGGGCTCGCCTCGGCGCTTTCGCTGCTCGCCTTCGCCGGGGTATTCGGCGCCGCCGTCAAGCCGTTCTCGGTGCTCATCGCTATCGGCGTCGCGGTCGTGGCCACGCCGGCCATGGCTCTCGCCACGCGGGGGCGCTACTACCTGCGCCGCCGCTCCGACGGCATCGACTCCCCCCGGTTCGACGACAACGGCAACCCCTCGGGCGAGCGGCTCCGCTGCCATGTCACCGGGTACACCTTCGAGCGGCCGGATATGCTGGCCTCGGCCGAGAGAGGACCGCACGGCGAAGTGCAGTACGTCTCGTCGCTGGCGCTCACGCTCGACGATTCCGATCACTACGTGCTCCCGCCGGAAGTCACCGGACCCCCGCACCGGGCGGCCGCCCGAAAGAGGGAGACGTGATGGAGGAGTCGGTCGACACCGCGACCGCAATTCTCGCGAGCGCCGCGGTGCTGCTGCGCGAGCGCACGTTCGACGACATCTCCTATCGTGTCCTCGCCGACGAGGTCGGCATCTCGGAGCGCACGATCTACCGCCAGTACCCCACGCGCGCGCACCTGCTCGCCGCACTCTCGAACTGGATCGAGCAGACCTGCTTCCCGCTGCCGCCGTTCGTGACCGTGCCCGATTTCTGCGCCGCCGTGCATGAGCGCTTCCGCGCCTTCGACGCGTCGCCCGCGTACGCGTACGTCGGCGCGCGGGCGTCCGCGATCTCGCCGACACTCGACACCGAGCCGGCCTACATCACGCGTGCGATCGAGGCGATGCTCGACGTGGCGGCGCCGACGCTCAACCGACGGGACCGGCGGCGGGTCGCGGCATCCCTGCGATACTTCTCGTCGGCGATGTTCTGGGCTCGGCTGCGCGCGGGCTTCGACCTGGATGCCGGCGAGATCTGCGACGCGTTCGACCGCGCTGTTGGCACCGTGCTCGCGAGGCTGCCCGACGCGACGTGGGCGGAGCCGTGACCGAGCGTAGCGAGGAAACCAGGAAGCTCAGACTCGAAAGGTCACGACGCCGGGGGAGCGAAGCGGAGGAGGCGGCGTGACCGGGTCGACGGCAGTCCCGGCGCTGAGCGGCACGCAGCGGGCGATCCTCGCCGCCTACACCGAACTGATCGAGGAGCTCGGCAGCGACGACGTGTCGTACCGGGTCATCGCGCGCCGAGCCGGCATCGCCGAGCGCACGGTGTTCCGCAACTATCCCACACGCGTCGACCTGCTGCTGGCGACCGCAGCCTGGATCGAGGCGACGCTGTTCGCCCGCGAGGAGTCGGACTCGATCTTCGACATCCCCCTCGCGATCCGAGACGCGATGCAGCGGTACGACGCGCGGCCGGAGCTCGCACACGTCGTCGCCGAGACGGCGATGCGCGGCGTGAACGGCGCGGCGCCGTCGCCGGGCCGGGCGCAGCTCGAGCGGCTGCTGGATGCCGAGGTGCCATCCCTCGACGCGGCACAGCGCAGGGCGGTCATCGCGGCGCTGTCGCACCTCGACTCCGTCGGGACCTGGGTGACGTTCCGCCGCGAGTTCGGTATGGACCGGCGAGACATCGCCGACGCCGCCGCGTGGGCGGCGGAGGCGGTGCTCGACAGCATCCGCGACCGCGTCGCCCCGTAGCGGGGCGCATAAGCCCAGCTCGCGGGCGGGTTCCGAGCGTAGACGTCTAGTTGGCCGGTGTTTCTCGATCGGTTCTGGACAGTTCGGGCGGAACTGGTCTTGGGTGCCTGTTCATGCCGGCCACCCGTGCTTGGAGAGCCTGGATGAGGACGGGGATCCCGGCGGCGCCGAGCGTCTCTGCTGTAGCGACGAGGCCGGGGATCCCGAGGCTGGCGCCAATGCTGTGATCATCGATCCGGGAGGCTGGGCTGTCGTCCATCAACGTGCGAGCAGCGGACCACACCGAGAGCGGGTGTTGTCCGAACCGCTTACCGATGCGGTCGCCGGTATCAAATCTCCGCGAAATCGGGCGAATCTCGACAATAACCCCCCGGATCGACCGGAGACTGCAACGTGCCAATTGTTGATCTTGCGCCAAAATGTACAAGATCTTTCGTGGGGCGGGCGGGACTCGAACCCGCGACCGAGGGATTATGAGTCCCTCATACACCCCCATCCCCAGCAGGTAATACACCCATTTGGGCCGGTTCATTGGGTGCATGTTGTACGCGCAGTGACGTCGTTTAGCCCCGATTTGCTTCGGATCTGTCCCCCGGGGGACAGGTAGGCTGGCGATCATGGCAGGAAGCATCGAGCCGAAGAACAGCGGCTGGCGGGTGGTGTGGCGCTTCAACGGCCAGAAGCAGCACACCGTGCCTTGGCCCGAAGAGGACATTGCCAAGAAGGCCTTGGGGATCGTGCAAGCCTTCGGCGGCAAGATCACGAAGCAAGATGTCGAGACCGCAATATTGGGCTCGGACCCACGACAGGACGAATCCACCGCTCCAACCCTCCGGGTGTGGTGTGCAAGGTGGTTGCCGGCGAAGACCCGCATCACACCGGGGACGCGGCGCAGGTACGGCCGGCAGTTGGAGTTGCGGATCCTTCCCGCTCTTGGCGATCTTCTGGTCGACCAAATTATGCCAACAGATATTGGCAAATTCCTAAATGATCTGCGAGCCGATGGACTAAGCAACGCAACTTTGACCCGGTACTACTCCGTGCTCCACGGCGCTTTAGAAGCGGCGATCAAAGAAGACCTACTCGAGGAAAACCCGTGCGATGGCACCGACTTCGTGCGTGATCAGATCGCGGATGACGATACCGGCGTCGAGCACCGCGTGTATCTGACTCCCGAAGAGTTTCAGCTGACATTGAAGGCATTTGACAAAGATGCTCGGCTGGTCGTGGAAGTCCTCGCCGAAACCGGGTGTCGGTGGTCAGAAGGCACCGCGCTGGGCGTGCAGCATCTAGTTGCTCCCAGCAAAAACCGCGGGCCACGCATTCGTATCTGGCGCGCGTGGAAGCAGGACGAAAACAATCGCTGGTACCTCGGCTCAACCAAAGGACGACAGAGACGCACTGTTGGAGTTAGCTACGGCCTGTATCAAAAACTAGTAAAGGCCGTCGCGGGACGCTCGAAAGACGCGTTCATCCTCACCGCTCCGAAAGGGGGACATGTCGTCTATGGAAACTTCTACCATCGCCGCTGGCTTCCGGCTATAGCACGCGCTCAGCGTTGCAAAGTACACCCCCCGGCACCCGAGGGAAAGCCGATGGACAGCGCGACCGGACTCTGCTCCGACTTCGGTGGACGCAGGTCCAACGGCAAGCCCTGCGGAGCAAAGGTCGTGCCTGGCTTCACCCGTTGCCGCAGCCACAGCGGACCTGCGCGCGATGCGGTATCAACATGCGACTGCGCCGATGTGCTACACGTTCGGCCCACTCCACACGACCTTCGGCACACGCACGCATCTTGGTTGTTCGCGGATCCCAACGTTGCCCCTTTGGCAATATCGAGGCGCCTCGGCCACGCCAATCTGCAGACCACCAGCGAGATCTACGGTGGCCTGATGCCAGAGGCAGAGGAAGCGGCAGTGAAGGCGATCTCAAGTGCGGTCGGCAGGCGAGAGAGGGCTGAGAAGAATGCATCGCGTCGCACGGAGGTGGGACCGCACCGACCTGACCCGGTGCGGGCACATGCATCGCTGGCCCGGCGACATGTCCGGCGTTCGGTGGTGTTTCGTCAACCTGTCACACAGGCGGCGTAGGCGCGAAGGGCTTGCTAGTCGGACGGAGGGGGTGAGGAGCACCGGCACGCATGGACCTGGCGGAACAGACACACCGCACCGCACAGTCGTTCATGCCGCTCGCGGTCAAGCGGGGTATACATTCCGAAAGCCAATGGGAAACAGCGACCGCTCGGCATTCCCGTCATCTCGGACCGCGTCCAGCAGGCGCGGCACCGTAACGCACTGGAACCCGAATGGGAGGCCCGTTTCGAACCCAAGAGCTTCGGGTTCCGGCCGGGGCGCAGCCGCCAGGACGCTATCCAAGTCATTCACGTGACGGCATGCGGCGCGACCGCGCAACGTCTGTGGGTCCGCCAGCAGGACCGCGAAGCGGCGACGTGGTCGGCCCGGCGCCGATTGATCAACTGGACTGACCAGAGATCGTGTTAGGAGCCTTTAATCACGTGACCTTTGCGCAATGAACTTGCAGTTATGAGGATCGCCGATTCTGTCCGCCGACTGCGGCGAATCTTCGAGACTGATGTGACCCCCCTCCCCGGCGGTGACTGGGGAGAGGGGTCAGCAAAGCATCTAAAGGTCAGGTGATGGGTCGAATGTTCCAGTGCTCGTTAGCGGTGTAGAAGTCCTGATAAGACATCAGGTGGTATCCCGTTTCCTCTTCATAGCCGCCACCACTGACGATTCCTACGGCTTTAACTGTAGGGCCATCGGTTGTGAAAACCGGTCCGCCACTATCCCCCTTTACGGTGCTCTTCTTCTTGTTTTCCGCGAGGATGAGGTCGGAGTAGCATTCCTTCTTGCCACTGTACGTGTCTGGCCTATTCGGCGGGGTGCAGTATCTGGTTTGGAGGTTCCGCCTGTTCCTCCAATTGCAGGATGCTCTCTCGCTCAAGGATCCCGATACGCACACGAGTTGACCCGCTTTCGCCTTCCTCCATCCGGTGACGGGTTTTGTGAATGACTTAAGGTCATCGGTGTATTCGTCCCTGCCGCCATCCCACATGAATCGGTTGGCGTCAGTGCGGATCAACGCCAGGTCCATTTTCGACCATTCATGCGATACCTTGCCGATGGTGCGGCTTCCGTTGCCGTTTTTCCATGTCTGGCCGGGGTATACGCAGTGCGCTGCGGTGAGGATGAACTCCTCGTTGCCATTGGTAACACCGAAGCCTGTCGTGCACTGCACGATATCGTTTTTCCAGTCGGCGTACATGCGACCTCCGCCCGCGAAGGAACTGTGTTTCGTCCCATTCCATCCGTCGTTGTATCGAGTGGAGGGGCCGGATCCCGCCGTGGGGGACGGTGGGTTAGCCACGATCACTTCGATGGGAATGCTGGAGGATGATGCAATGTGGTAGGCGGACGATCGCGGGGCGGCCCCGTCGCTGGTTCCTACAACGATCTTGTTTCCTTCGACGGGGATTTCGATGGTTTGCATGTTCGTGGCAGCATCTCGTTCCATCTCCGAGAAGAGTTGGTCTGCTCGTGCCTTCAGTTCAGTACCTGAGTAGGTGGCTTGGTTGACGACGACTGGCGCGATTGTGCGCGCGTCATCAATGGCTTGCTGGACGTTGCTCGGAACCACGCCCTTCCACCACACAGTCACGGCGCTGTCGCTGAGTTCGATGCTGGTGTACCCTGCCGGATTTTGAGTGTCGACAACGTCCGAGATCTTGTCGGCCGCCTGAATGAACCTCTCTTGTGCCTTCATTGCAGCCGACTCTTCATCGGTGGTATCCGACTGAGCTACGGCAAACGGATACGCGGATATTCCCGAAGGGTTTCCATTGCTGTCCACGGACTGCACATAAAGGGTGTGTTTTCCTGCGGTGGCTGGCGCGATGGAGACCTGGGCCTGCCCCGTGGGGGCGGATTCGGCGTTCACCACGTTTGCGGGAGGGGCGGCGTCGAGTCCGTACTTGTAGTACGCAACGTTTGACATGCCGGCGGGACTGAAGGTGAAGGTTCCACTCAATCCCGGAGATCCGGAAGTCGAATTGCTGACGTAGGTATCCGATGAGATCGAAGGTGCTGTCGTATCGATGGTGAACTCGCACCACGGTGACCACGGCGAAACGCGTATGCCGTCGGACGCCTTGACACGCCACTTGTACGATGCGGCGTTCGTCATGTGGCCAGCTGGCACCAAGGCGCTGGCGGTGTCTTCCACAGCAGTCGAGTAGGTTACGGTGCTGATACTCGAACTGCCGGCAAGGGTCCACCACTCGAACGTGATACTGACGGTCGTGGAATCGATGTCGTAGTAAGACGCCGACAGTTTCGGTGTGGTGGTGTTGATCGACGGACGGCTAGCGCCGGTGGCGCAGGTGCCAGTGGAGTCCTGGATCAACGATGTCGCGGGTTCGGTAAAGGCCCTGGCGAGGTTGGGAGTGGTCGCGCCAGTGACGTCAACGGTGAACTCGCACCAGTTGCTGGGGGCGGCGGAGACTGTGCCGTCCGCGGTGAGGCCGTAGGCACGCCAGGAATAGGTCATGCCGTCGGTCAACTCCTGGCTAGCGGGGATCGCGGCCCGCACGACGGATCCAGAGGTCGAGGTGGTGGCGGTGGTGAGCTCGCCGACCTGAACGCCCTTGGACCACCATTCGAACTTGGCGCCGACGGTGCTGTTGTCGTCGCTCACGACAGCCCCGAGGCTGGGCGTGGTGGTGGCGATGAGCGGCCGGCCGCTGCCGGTGGTGCAGGTGGTCGCCGGGGTGGTGGATACGGCGCCGATGGTGGGCTTGTTGTCGTAGGTGACGGTGACCTGGGGCAACTTGGTGGTGTCGGTGTAGTCGGCGGAGTAGAAGTTCTTCGCCGCGGCCGGATGGGACTCGTCGCTGGCACGCAGGCCCATGTGGCTGACGTCAATGCCGGCGTCAGCGGATCGCTGGAAGAAGCCGGCCATGTTGTTCATGTAGACGCGGCCGCCAGCGATGCAGCCGTTGAGGCCGCTCTTGGTCGCCGAGGAGGCGTCGTCCTTGTATCGCCATTCCGGCTGATTGGTCCACCGGGTCGAGGTGTTCGCTCCACCGATGATCGTCCAGGCTTCCCAAATCTGATTGGTGCACGTGTTGGAGGCCGAATTCCACAGGCTCAACGAGGCGGTCGAGATGTGCTTGCCCTTGAACGCCGACGTGTTCCAGTTCAGATACGCCCGGGCGACCTTGCCGCTCCACGCTCCGATCTGCAGGTACGTCGAGGTGGTCTGGTCAGTGGTGAGACCGTCACGGACCCAGGTGTCGTAGGTGTCGTTGTTTGTCGTGGTGACCACGGGGTCAATCGTCACCGGATAAACGGTGTCCGGATCGGTGAGGAAGTCCATGTCCGGAGTGAGGGCCAGGTCGACCCCGGCGCCTTCGATCGGCGCCCGCTTACCCGTCTTGCGGGTGGCGTTGCGGTGCTTGGCCGTCACCCCGACGCGCCGCTGCACGGCGGGCTCGCCGGTCACCTTGTCGGTGCGGGCATCCCACATCAACGGCTGAGGGGATGACGCCACTACCTCGTTGCTGGCGTCGAGCAGCGTCAGAGCGCCGTCCTTGTCCAGCTTATGGGAGGTGGCGTCGACTCCGGTGATCGGCATTGTCAGCTTCGCGACCTGCGCCGCCGCAGTGCGCTTGCGGACCACGTAGAAGCTCTCGACACCCTTGGGCGTCGCCTCCACGACCAGGTCGATGTTCGGCTTGACGTTGTGGTAGGTCGCCTTAGACCCGGTCAACTCGGGCTCCGGAAGCTTCCCGTCGAAGCCCATGGCCACTTGGTCGCTGCCGGACCCGAGCACGGCGAGCTCGTGCACGCCGGCGACGTCGACCGCGCCGGACAGCCGCAGCTCGTCCGGGTGCGCGACCGGCGCGATGGACCCGTCCGGCTGACGTACCAGCCGCAGGTCGACCGGCACCCACGTGTTGTTCTTGCGCGCCCGGACCGGAGCACTGCTCAGCTCCACCTGAACCTGGCCGTCCGGCAACGCCCACGACTGCGAGGTCTCCGACGTCGCCGCATCGATCAACACGCGATCTCCGCAGTTCTCCGCCATGGCGGTGGCGGCGGCCTCGGTGGCCTGCGTGGCGACGCACGCCAGCGCGGCAGGTTCGACCGGCAAGGCCGCAGCCGCCGGAACAACCTGCAAACATGCCAATCCTGCAGTCATCAGCGACACCGGCAGCGCCAGTACGAGCCGACTGTTCCAGGCGCCAGGCGAGTGCCCGCTCCTGCCGAGCCGTGCCTGCGACAAACGGCCGCGAAACTTGGTGCGAGACCCCACTTCAGTCCTTCCCGGATTCGGATTAAGGGGAGAACCGTATGGCATGAACACTGTGCGTAACGTCTTCTTGACTGCCGCCGGGTGCGCGTGCATCGTAGGGTTCTGTCATGGATTGTCCGTTTATTCCGATTTCTACTGAGTCAATCGAGCCTTTCGGCTGAGGATGGTCCACCCGAACAAACGGTCAGGAAGACCGCCACGCGGCTTTCACAAATTGGTCCGCGAGGACACACATTCTGGCGTCGATGTGATCTGACCCCTATTCGTCAAAGGGAACTATGGCGGTCGCCAAGATCGTTAAGCTTCTTGTCAACGGAAGGTCGGCTAGAATCCGATCACATGCATGCAGCAGGCGATCCCCGCCGTTGCCTGAGGTTGACTATCGAACGATGAGAGAGGCCGCTGCCTTGGCAAAGAAACTATGGTGCACCACTTTGGTGGCAGTCGTGACATTGTTGTCCGGCTGTCAGTCCGACGACGAGACCGCTGGCAACAAGGAACTAGCCGAGGGTGAAAGCTGGGCGGAGCAGCGAGAAATTGCCAAATCCATTTTGGCTCGCTACGACGAAAATCTGAGTCAGTCCAGCCAGTCGCCGGCACCCACGGACACCAAGCCTTCCCGGGCCCCGTCCCCCACCTACCCTGGCAAGAGCATCGACTCAGTCGTCGTCGACCCTGGGACAACGCGGATGAAGGTCACCTTCGCAGGTACGTCCGCTCCAGCGACCGCAGCCTGTGGCGCGGACTACTCCGCCGAGGCCGTCGAGTCCACCAAGGCCGTATTCATCATCATCCTGGAACAGCGCAACCCCTACAGCGGGCTATGCACACTCATCGGTGAGACGCGAACCGCCACTCTTAACCTAGCTCGCCCCCTAGGCGATCGGGCCGTCCTCAATATACCCAAATCTCGACCTAGTGCGGTAACCACGGCTCCTATTGCAGAATGATCGCTCGATATTCGAACCGCACCATACTCATGCCCCTCCTTTTGCGAGTTCGATAAGGGCACTTTGCGCCGGGTGCAGGCCCGATTCGCGACATCGCGGCGCAAGTGGGCCTCAAGCGGGGCTCAATATCGGATCAGCGCATCTCCTGAACGCTCAACTCGCCGGTCGTCCGCGCCGATCGAAAGGCACGCCCGCGCTGCCGTGCCAGGAAGACGCGGCGTCACACAGTGAGGGAACATGCGGACGACATCGGCTGGAAGACGCCTCATCGTCGCCCTCACCGTGATCGCATCCCTGTTGTAGTTCGCCGCCCCTATCAGCGTGCTACTGATCAGCGCAGACGAACGTGAGCAGGTTTCGAAGAACAGCTCGAGATCCAGGGCCCCGGCAAAGTCGCGACTGGTGTCCGAGTTGACGTGGTTGGTGTAGACGCGCCTGGAGTGTAAGTAGCAAGACGGGCATGACCGTTCCGGAAGATCATCGAGGTTTTCGAGGCCTTGTTGATCTATCCGAAGTGAGCCATGCCCGCGATGCCATCATCGCTGATCACCGCACTGTCGGCTGCACCGGCCGGGCACTGCACGCCGAAAGCGCCGGCGGGCTGCTACTGGCCCTGACAGATCTGCCGGATCCGCGCCACCGCCGAGGAATACGCCATGCAGCGGTCGTCGTCGTTGCGGCTGCCGTCTGCGCGGTGGTGGCCGGCTCCCCGTCCTACACGGCGATCGCGGAATGAGTGGCTGACCTGCCCGGCGACACCGCCGTCAGGCTAGGCATCGACGCCGATCGGCGCCCGTCCGAGACGATGATCCGCAGACTGTTACAGGCCCTGGGTCCGCGATGTCACCTACAACGAAGACCGCTCCCAGGTTCGCACTGGCGCCGGCCCACAAGTCATGGCCACGCTCCGCAACGCCGCCATCGGCGCGCTCCGCCTCGCCGGCGTCACCAACATCGCCGCCGCGAACCGCCACCACGCCCGCGATCCGAACCGACCACTCGCCCTACTCGGCATCACCTGACGACTTTGCCGGGGCCCTGGGTGAGGAGCGCTCACTCTGCTGTTGTCCAGCGGCCTGGGTGTTCTGAGCCTCGAAGCCGTCGATGATCTGCAGGAGCGCCGCGCTCTGCGATCTTGTGAAGTTCGGGTTCGCCTTGATGGCCCGCCGAACATCGTCGACGGTGGCGGCGGGCTGTTCCGGGAGGAAGCCGGCGAGGCGACGTGCTTCCTGCGGGTCGAGGTAGAGCTCGCTGCCTGCAGCCTGCGCCGCACGGTTGATCGCGTCGGCGAGAGCGTTGACGAGGCGCGGCTGGGGAGCGCGGGTGGTCGTCTTCCACTGGCTGAATGTGGCAGGCCTCACGTCTGCATCATTTAGCAGGTTTTGCATGGTTAGCCCGAGTTCACCGCATAGCTCCTTGATTCGGAGCCAAAGCGGGTAGGCAACTCCCTCGTTTGAGTGCGACACGTAGCACGTTGTAGCACGGAAAACCGTCGATTGGGAACTGAGACCGAACATCAAGGGCGGTCGATTCGGTTGAGACTAGGTCTTTTCATCCTTAATCGCTGCCCAGCGATGACGTTTCCTTACGGTTCTTTACGGTCTTGTGGTCCTTGATCACCGCCGATACCGTCGGTCCCCGGCGCTCAGAGCACCCTTTGCCTCAGTCCATCGGGGGATACGGCATGCAAGACGAACGGTTTATGACGGTCCACAACATCTGCCAGCGGCTGAAAGTCTCACGTTGGACGGTCCAGCGAGCCATCAAGAACAAGCACCTCAAGGCGGTAAAGGTCAGCGGGGGTCAGGGAGGGTCTGGCGGGCAGTGGCGCATCCGCGAGGAGTCGTTCCAGGAATGGGTCAAGGCCGGCACCCACGCTGAGCCCAAGGCTGGGGCTGGTGCGGGGGCGGAGCGATGAGCGGCGCGAAGACCGTCTCCGCGGTCGGGATCCCGACGTTGCATCGCTTCGAGGACGTCGCCAAGTCCTACGGCATCGAGGTCCGCGCGCTCAAGGACCAGGTACGGGCGTTGCGCGCCGAGCGGGTGAGGCTGGGGACGAAGTGGTACTTCACCCCTGCGCAGCTCGCGGCGTTTCACGCGGCGAGCACAGTCTCGTCCGGTGCCCGGCCTGGGGTGGATCCGCTCCAGAAGGTCCGCGACCGGCTGGCCAACCGAGCGCGCTCAGCCACGGCGCGTCGTGGTGCAGCAGGCCGGAGCGGGCGATGACCGGGCCAGACGGCACGATCCGACTCCAGGGATCTCCCGGCTCCCCCGACCCCGGTAGCCCGACCGGCAATCAGCGTTCTCAACCGCCGCAGTCCTCACTGCGATGTCTCCCGTCAGCGACCTGCGGCGTTCCTACGGGAACAGTGCCGAGGATCGGTCCGCTGACGGCCAAGGTGGTGCAGGCGCCCCCCCGTCGCCTGCACCACCACCCCAATCGCTGCGCCCGGGATCCCCGCAGTGCTCGCCTCAGCCACGCTGGCGTCGCTCGCGGTCCCGGCCGCTGCCGGGCCAGGGGGTTCGCGGTGATCGGCCCAGGCATCGATCGGGATGACAAGCCGGAGCTCACGTTGCAGCTGTTGACGGTCCTCGGCTTGATCATCGACGGCAAGGTGACCCGAGACCAGGCCTACCGATACCAGGCGCGGGGCTACAGCGATGACATCGACGCCGAGATCTACGACCTGGAAAACCGTTCGCTGGTGACCCTTCGCGCAGACGGTCGGGTGGCGCCCACCACGACAGGATCGCTCGTCTGGCGGGCGCGCAGACCGCGGCACCAACCAGCCGGCCGCTGGCGCACCCCGCAGTTCACCTCGGGCGGGGACACGCCTCACTAGCACCGCTGCCCCAGAACCGCTGACACCACCGGTCAGCCCCGTCCGCGCCTGTCGTGGACCGGGGCCGGTGCGGCACGCCCATCTAGCAGTCCGGAAAGGACTCCCACGTGAACATCATCGGACGGGCAATTACTGCCTATTTCACCGACGAGGGAAGCGTCGCGGCCGCCGTAGCCCTGTGGGCACGCCGCCGTCGCGACGGCACACGGCGCACCAACCGCCGCCGTACCGCGAGCGCGCACACCATTGAGCGGCGCCTCGCCGCACGCAAAGACCACGACCTGCACCTGGTTGGCGCAGGGGCCGCAGCTTCCTCGCGTCGGGAGCTGTGACGCAGGCCGGCGATGTCCTCGAGGACGCCTGATGGCTGCACCGGTCGACGCCGATCGGGCCACGATCGCCTGCCTCGCGCTGGTCGCGATCGTCGCAACTGTCGGTGTCGGTTGGGGTGTGCTCGAGCGTCTGCGTGCTGCCCAGTGGAAGCGCATTGCGCAGCAGCGAGCTGCTGTCGCCACTCGACTGAGTTCGATGCTCACCGATCGCGTTGGCGCTGCGGGGAGCCAGTCCACGCCCGCCGACCCGCGTCATGACCACTCGTTTGCCCCGCAACGCGCAGACCCTCCGCGCCGCCAACGGCGCACGCGCGGGGGCGGCGCCCGTATCCCGCTGCGGCACGTGCCGCGCACCCCACGACGAAGGCAATGACGAAATGATCTTGTATTCGGAACATGCCGACGGAGGCCTCGGCGAATCGGTGCCGCCGCTGACCGGGGAGGACCGCTACCTGCTGGCCACGGTATGCCGGCAGGCCAGAGCCAACGGGTGGCGCAGCGGGCACCGCCTTGGTTGGGTCCACCAGGGCCAGGGCGTGGCGGTCTCCGTCGAACCGGGAGCCCTTGCCCTGTGGTGGCGCGGCCCGGGCGGACGTTGGCCCACGCACCCCAGGTCCTACCCCGTCGCCTCGCTCAACGAGGCGCTGCACGTCCTGATCGGCGCAAGGCTGCTGCCGGGCTGGTACTGCGATCACGGCCGCCAGGCCATGGCCGATATCGCCCGGATCTGCGACCGCGCCGCCGAGGACCTTGACCGGCAGGCCCTGGTCACGCTGGCAGGCGACGAGGCGATGGCCGCCCGGGTATGGCGCCAGGCAGCGCGCAGGGCCCGCAGCGTCGCCGGCCTCAGGGAGCCGGCATGAGCCGACGTACGGGTCCTGGAGGCTTTCTGATCTCACGGCGTCGCCAGGGGAACACGACTCCGTACGGCGCGCATGACGAGTTGGAGGCGCCGCTACAGGCGTTCGTGCGCCGCGAGTGCAAGCGCCGTGACCTGCTGCACTACCACACGCATCGGTCGGAGCGTTCCGAGCGCGGGTTTCCCGACAGCGTGATCGTCGGCCCGCGCGGCGTGATGTTCAGGGAGTTGAAGTCCAATATCGGCCGCCCCGATCCCCATCAGCTGCGGTGGATACTGCGGCTGCGGGCGGCCGGCGCGGACGCGGCAATCTGGACTCCGAAGGACCGGCGCAGCGGACAGATCCTCAATGACCTGAACTGGCTGGCTCGCGCCCCGGGCCGGACCAGGACATTGCCCGCCGACCTGGCGAAAACTCTGTACCTGTTCTCCCGGGCCGACGAGGAACCGGCCGCCGGCGCGCACTGGGACGCGGGCTCCGCGCACGTCGACCACGACCGGTGGCACCTGCACGCGCAGACCACCATCCGCATGGTGCTCGCCGCCCTGCCGCACACTCCCGATCAGGTCGGCCAGTGGCTGCGCGAACACCACCTCACCAGCCCTGAGGCCAGCCGAGTGTTCGCCGCCTTACGCGACGACCTCGCCCGATCCGCCACGGGCCTGTCGTGAGCAGCCAGCAACCGGCCGCAGGACCGGCGATCGCCAAGGCCCGGGAACAGCTCTCGCCGGACCGCGGCCATCACGACCTGCCTGGAGCGGCGTGGCTCCAGCCGCGAGGCGAGCCCGCCCGGTCCTCGACTGCCCGCCCTGACCCACTTGCTCTAACAACACCCCGCCCTAGCGCCGCACGAATCCGTCCCGGCGCGCTGCGAACAGGAGCCGACTGCCATGGCCGAATTCCGACTCGCCGAGGTCCGCGACGGCCGGGCACGCTGGGACACCGCCGCACCGATCGACCCGCCGCGGCTGACGCCGCGCCAGCACGCGATCCTCGACTTCGTCCGGGCACACATCACGACCCACGGGTATGCGCCCACGGTGCGGCAGATCGCCGACGGCGTCGGCCTGGCCTCCAGCTCCACTGTCAGCTACCAGCTCGGCAAGCTGGAAGCGAAGGGCGCGTTGCGCCGCGCGGCGGATGTGGTCCGCGGCCTGCATGTCACCGGGTACGCGACGACGGCGAGTGACGGCGGCGGGCTGGCTCTAGTCTCCGGCGGGACACGGTGAGACGCCGCCGGCCACATTGCCACTCGACGAATTCTGATCGCGCATCAGATGTCGACGGTCCCCCCGAGCGCCTTCGCGCCCCGCACGTATCAGTCCCACGGCACAAGGGCGGCGAGAGCTTCCTGGTGCTTCGCGGCGATGGCGTGCTGACCGACGTAGGTACCCAAGCGGTCGGCGAACCCAACGGGGGTGCATCGTGAGGTTCGTCCTGGAGCTGCAGCGAGCCGTATGCAACTCCGCGATGCCTTCCACCGGCCGGCACATCATGCTCACCCTGGCCATCAAGGCCGACTGGGAGACCGGCGTCATCCCCTGCGAGCACAGCCCGTCGCTCACCACCCTTGCCGTCATGACGGGGTTGGCGAAGTCGACGATCGTCGAGTGGCTCGACGTCCTCGAAACCGCGGGATGGATCAAGCGCGACCGCCCACCCAAGGGCAGCCGAGACGAACGCACCGGCTACGTCCTGCTGATCGGCGCCGCGTATGTACCCAAGCCTCAGCGGGCCTCGCGGCGCACCGCCGCCTCCTCCGACCGTCGGCAACGCGGACCACTCAACGTTACCGAAACGGGAAAGTCATCCACCTTTGGTAGTGCGCCTGGCGACCCTGTCCGCCAGGCGGACAGCTCAGACACGGGCGGCTTGCCCGACTTTGGCAGTCCGCCAGGCGGACCAGTCCACCTGGCGGACACCCCCAGTAGTCCGCCAGGCGGTACACCAGCCGTCCGCCTGGCGGATACCGGTAGTCCGCCAGGCGGCCACGCATCTATTAGGAACTCTCCTTCGGAGAGTTCTACATCCGGGAGACGTTCCGCGCGCGCGACCCCCGGCCGTCCCGCCGCCGGCACCGCGGCGGCCGGTCGCCGCCGCGCGACCCGGATCCCGGCGGACTTCGCCGCCACCGACGAGATGATCGCCTGGGCTCGCAGCGACACCCCGAACGTCGGCGCCCGCGAGACCGCCGCCTTCGTCGACTACTGGAGCGGCCAGCCCGGCGAGAAGGGCGAGAAGTACGACTGGAAGTTGGCCTGGCGCATCTGGATGCGTCGCGAGCAGAAGAGCATCGAGCTTTCGCCGGGCTTTCGCGGCACGCCGGTCCAGACCGCCGTCGACGCCACTCCGGCGCCGCGGCCCGACGCCGTCGAGATGTGCGCCGAGCACCGCCAGGCCAAGGCCCACTGCGGCCTGTGCCGGTCGGAGAAGTACCTCGCCCCGTGGGACCGGGAGCCCGCACCGACCGAAGCCGCCCCAGCCGCGACGGGGCCGGACGCCGAACCGGACGCCTGGTGACCGCCATCGCGCGCCACAGGCGCAAAACCTCATCGACAAGAAGCCCTCAACGGACGGAGGTCATCACCGTGACGGACTCGACGACTTGCATCTGCTGTGCGATCTTCCGCCCCGACGCCACCCCACGCACCCCGACCGACGGACCCGTCTGCGCCGTATGCCGGTGGCGGCTGCGCCGCGACGTGGTCGCCATCGGCCGGCTCCACCGCGACCTCACCACGCCGGAACTCGTCGACGGCGACCGGCGGCTGGTCGAGGTGGTGGACGACGAGGGCAACCCGACCGGGATGCACCGATGGGCTGACCCGGCCGCGGCGGTCCTGCCCGTCGGCGCCGTGCCCGCCCGTTCCGGGCAACCGATCGTCACCGGCACCCGGGCACACAGCACCCCGATCGACCTCGACACGATCGACCTGATTGCACCGGCGAACCACGTCACCGTTCACGACCCGTACAACGACCAGATCGGGTACATCTCCGCTGCAACGATCCTCGACAGCTGGTGCCGAGCCCTACACGTCACCGTGTTCCCGTTCGAACCACGCCCCGACGCCACCGTGCCGACCCTCGTCAGTTGGCTGACCGGTGGATTCCCGGAGAGCCGCATGGACAGCGTGTGCAGCCAGTACCCCGCCATCCCCGACCTCGCCGGGGAAATCCGGCGACTCTGCATCGCGATGCGCGGCGCCGCTGGCGAGACCGAACTCAAGCCGCAAGTCCTGTGGGGCGTGCCCTGCCGCCGCTGCAATCTCGTCTCCCATCTCCTCCGCGACGAGGAGTACATCGAGTGCGGAAACTGCCAGTTGTTGCTCACCGACGCCGAGTACCGCACCTGGGTCGCCGAGGCCACGAAGCGGTTCGGGGCTCGGCCCGCAGTCACGAGTCAGGATTGATCGGCCTGGCTGCCAAGGGTTCCATCCAAGATCAACCTTTCCGCCATGCCTGATTACCTTCGACACGGTCCGAGAGACCCCTCAGCGTCCTCCGATCGAGAGACCGGCATTCGCTGTACCAACTCCAAAGCGCCCCCCAGACGAGCAGATCGAGGGCCGCAGCCCTGAACGCCTCCTCGAGGAGCTTCTTGGACGTACCAAGAGTTGCGGCCTCCACCGATTCGGTGGAGGCCGCAACTCTTGAGGTATTACAGGGTCTGACCTGTCGTCACAGCGGCCAGTGCCCCGACACGACGATGACCAGCACGATCACACAGATGATGATCTTCTGCGACGCCGCCACCTGCAGTGAGAACTTTGCCTGACTCTCCATTCACTACTCCCTACAATCATCGATCCCGAGCCCGGGCCTAGCGGTTCTGGAACTCGTACCCCGCCGGAGACCCGCTCCTCAGGGTTGCCACGCCCCAAATGAGCTCCAGCGCAGAGGTGCGAAGTTCGCCTCAACCGCGCGGCAATCATAGCGTCCACACACGATGGGGTTTGGACCGCACCGGCACGTTTCCCCGGATGTTTTGCGGACCCGCCATATTCATGATCAGGATCGCCGACTCCGCCCCCAGTTGGGGGCTGGTCGGGACTGTCGATAATCGAAGACACTAGATCTTCTCCAGTCGCTCCGGATCGACCAAGAACCATCCACCGTGTCGGGACTTCCGTGCCCGCCGGTGTCGTCGTCTGCGCAGCTCAGACGGCCTACAAGAAGGCATGCATTGCGTCAAGCAATGTCTACGGTCGTGCCGTACCCCGGCACCACCGAGAGTTCGTCTAGCACCATTGCGGGGGTACGATGAAGCGTAATGCAACGAAGCCCTTGCATCAGTCACTGAAGTCTGACGAGGAAGTCTTTCGCCGAACGCATACAGTGAAAGTGGTTTGACGCGCCCAATTCTTGTCTAGTCGAGTAGACAAATCTTCGCCAATGAGAACCCTGGAAAGTTTAGTGACAAAGAGTTTCGTAAGAAGGTCTTGAGAGAAATTGGCTAGATGAAAAGGCCGTGCTGGTTACGCACCGACGATGTGCCTGTGGCATGATGGACGCGCAGGGCAGCCTTGCTGACCTGCGCGAACGTCTGCAACCGTTGGTCCCAGCCCGGGCTACGCCAGGACGTTGATGGCCCTTCCGATTGCCACCGGAAGGGCCATCGCCTTGCCAGGGATAGATACGCGCGGCGTGTCGGTCGGCAGCCCGCGTGTCCTACCCCTCTTTACGCGCGTCAAGGGGCTAGGTGCCGTGACAAGCAGGAGAGGACGGCGCTGTCGATAGAAGTCACCGGGAAACCACCGAGATCAGCATGAGGTGACCGTTGAAACGCATGCGTTAACTTTGCGCGATTCCGTTCTTGCGTGTCGGAGCGCAGGTCCTCGACGCAGACCTCCTCGTGCGGCGCCGGGCGCACCCGCCGACTCCAGCACGAACCGGCAGCAGCTGAGCAACGCCCCCCGATCGGGGCGCAGCAGGGGCTGTGGCGACTCAGCGGGGAACGAAGATCAGCCGGTCTTTGATGACGGCTACCCGCTCTGGCGTGATGCTGGAGCAGAACACGACAAGCTCATCCGCGCTTTGAAGCCCACCTGGGCGCTCCCGCGCCACGACGACCTCGGCGGCCTGAGCTGGCGTCAGCTCCAACGCGTGCGCCAGCCAATCCTCGCGCACGTGGTTGACGTCGACAAGCCCGCCGTCGTCGTACTGCCGGGTGGTGATGTCCGGGCGCCCGATGCGTAGCTCGGCGGCCAGTGCCGGTTGCGAGGCTAGGAGCGCCCGTGCTTCGTGGCGGCGCTGCGCCCGCGCTTGCGCTGCCACGATGGCAGGATCCGTACCGAGGTTCGTCCACGGCGCCGGCCCCGCGGCGGCGTTCGCCGCGGCCTGCACCTTGAGCTGAAGCCACAGCACGTGCGCAAGTCCGCCGAACCACGGGATGATGCAGAACGGCACCATCACCCAGTCCGGCAGGCTGCCCTGGTTGGCCTCGGTGAAATTAGTGCCGATCATGAAAACAAGCGTGCTGGCGAGATAGCCGGCGGCGGCGACCTGGTGGCCGCGCGAGCGGAGTTTGACCCCGCCGATCAGCACCATGACGAACGTGCCCATCCCGCAGGTGAGCAGCGGGATCAGGAACCACCACCAGGTGCCCGATGTCCCGGGACGACGGACGGTGAGCGCCGGGGGGATTGGCCGGGAGTCAGGAAGCATCCGCCCATCGTAGGGAGGAGCGGTCTGAACTGGATGACCGTGAATGGGAGCAGTCTGCGTCGCTGCCCTGCGGGCATGCTTTACCTGCGCGCGCCGAGTCGCTTCGGCGGCGTCTTGCGCGATTATGCTTCGGCAGCCCTTGCACCGGCCGGCGGCCTCCGCGCTGCGGTGGTTGATCCCGCAGACCCCGTACACCTTCACCCGTCGCCGGGATCGGCCACGCCGGCCGCCGGTGAGCGGGATGGAGACGCGCAGCGGACCGAGGCCGAAGCCCAACCGAATGCCCATGTCCGCCGTCCTTAGCTGCTGCGTCTCCCGCCCTGCCGTCAGGGGCCTGAACTACTGGATCGGGTAGTCATGAGGAAAGCTGAGATGTTCCGCCTGCACTCTGCTCCGCCGCGCCTCTGCGCGCACTCTCGTAGCTGATGAGAGTGCACTAAGAGCACCCGTGATCAGTGCGCACAGAGAGCGGAAGCAGCTTCGTGAGAAAGGTGCTCCCCCTTGCGAAGTTCTTCGTAGGTGTGGCGGATACGAGCCGCGTTATAGTCCCGCGATGCGATGAGTCCGAGGGCAAGTGCTACGGGACCACCCTCGGTAGTGAGGCTGGCGTCGGTGCAGTGCAACTGATGGCCGGCTGGGAACGTTCCCTGACCCCATTCGACGAGCCGTCGCAGCATGCCCTGTTTCCGTCGATCGCGGCGTGTGACCATGTCGTGTACGAAGCCGATGCTGGCGCCTTGGTGTCGAATAGTCTCGCCAACTTCTGTGAAGAACCACAAATGGCTTACGCAACCAAATTCGTCGCCGATCCATAGCAGTCGACGCCGGTGCAAGCCGTGCTCATCGGCTGAACGGTAGAAGAGCGAACCCCTCAGGTCCGTTGGGGGTTGCAGCCCAGTGGCGTGCCAGATCATGATTCCTCCGATCGCCTTCCTCAGATCAACGAACTGACCTCCCGTAGGGGACGCAACGTATTGGGTCAGGGCTGCCCGAGCGATCGGCGCGTCCTCTTCTGCTGCCGTCCGCGACCGACCCTTGATGAGCAACGTCCTGCAGCGTAGTCAAACTCGCTGGCGCCGAAGTTCCGACTTTGCCAAGAAGAGCGCCGTCCTATTCACGAAATCAACGACGGCGCATGGCGCTGCCAACAATTTCATCAGACTACCGCAACGACTGACGGTGTCGACGTGGGCTGCGGCGTCGAACAATATGTCCGTCATTCCGATTTCCACTATCAGCACGAAGGTCGCTTGCGTAACGGTACGCTATCGAGATGCGCAGTGGGCAGAGCAGGACGCGACAGCAATACCTGGGCGACCTTGGCGAGGCTGAAGTCTATGCCGAGTTTCTGCATCTGGGTGCGAGCATTAACTACCTAACGCAGTCCGACAGCGGGTGGGACCTTCATCTACACCTGCCATCGGATTCTATTGACGTCGAAGACGCGTCGGATCTCCGCGCCTGGGACCTGTCGGGTCGCGTTGCCCATGTGCAGGTAAAGAAGCAGACGTCAACGAAGTCTCCGGGACTGAAGGTGTCAGCAGTCCATGGCTGGATTACTGGCACGCGATCCGGCGTACCGACGTTCCTCTTCGTTGTAGACGGGCAGGGCAATTTCAGGTACGCAACTCCAAAGGCCTTGGCGGACTGGATCGACTTGTCGTCAACCCCAGCCGAGGGTGAATCCAGTACGACCAAACTGTCAATGTTTGATTACTCTCGCACTAAATTCCGTCAGGTTCTGCAAGTGTGGTCACGCTTTCCCAACGCATTGCTTTATAGTGGCGTGATTGATGATCTCGTCCACGGAAACGGGGTTGTGCAACCTGCCGCTGCCATCGATTTGATTGCGGAAGTCGCTCTAGGCTGGCTCAACTCAGCTGGTATCTCATACACCGGACTCGAAGGAGACTGGGACCGGTACGCAGGTGAATTCTATGCCGCCGCCGACTTTCCTGATTTACAGAATGGGGGTGACGAGTATCAGAAATTTCGCCAGGAACTGGAAGAGCGACAAGATTTTCATAACGAAATTGGGTTGCCCGTAGCGACGTATTCGCTGCTACCCGATACTGAGGCAAGTCGAAACGACGCACTTAGAATGTTGCGACTGATATTCAAGACCGCCGCAACGGAGCTTGCATAGCAAGGCATCGCTGGCCGACTGGCGTTACTTGATGATGGCCATATCCGGGATCGAAAGCGCGTTCGGGCACCTCTTCTAACCGCGATCCGGGCGTCGGCTGACCTGCACAGCTAACCCAGTGCGCGCCAACATGCCCGGCCGATCGTGCTTCCGGTGGTCAATCGAACGGCTTGGGTCGGCGGATCCGCCAGTCGCCGTGGTCGCGGTGGAAGTCGTAGACGTGCTCCAGCGCAGCCCGCGCTGAGGGCTCGTCCAGGTACCGCGTGCGGGTCTGTTCCTGTGGCGGCACGCAGACGTCGACGATGAGTTCCCATCCGGGTGGCTGGATCACTTGCTCCAGGCGGACCAGCAGCAGCGGCCGGGTGTCCCGGCCTTCCGGGTGCAGCCAGCCGGCTTCACGCAACTGCGGTGCCCCAACACGACGCGCCATCGAACAAGTGTACGACTAGGCTTCATCTGGGATCTGATGTCCCGACCACAACGTTGGGGTGTTCGGTCAGGCTGCCTGCGCGGCCGGCCGGCCCCTGCCTCATCGTCGTTCGCGTGCAGATACGGGCGCGTTCGCGGCGTTGGCCCAGGACGCCGCAGGTTGGGGTCGAACACAGTTCGACGTTTCCTCAGTTCCGCCCGAGTGGTTCCGACAGTTCCTTCGGTCTGCCCATCCCACTCGAGGAGTCACATGGTCCGCGTCCTGGTCCACGGCGGTCTCGCCGCCGCTCTGGCGCTGGGCGGCGCGGTCGCCGCCACCGCCACCCCCGCCGCAGCAGCGGCCCGGTCCTTCGCCAACTGCACCGACCTGAACGGGACATACCGGCACGGTGTGGCACGTAGTGGCGCGCGGGACAAGGTCCGTGGCAGCACGAAGCCGGTCACGAACTTCAAGGTGTCGACCGCGCTGTACAACGCGAACAAGCGGATGGATCGCGACGGCGACGGCGTCGCCTGCGAGAAGCGCTGACGGTGGATACACGAAAGCCGCATCCTCGCGGGGCGGTCCTGACAGTCTGACGCGGACCCACCCGGGCCCCGGTTGGCCCCACCACCGCGAGACGGGCTGCCAGCTCGCTCACAGAAAGTTGCGACCCGGCATCCACGCGCGTTTTCTGCCAGCACGCTCAACTGCCGATGTGAGTGAAACCCTAAATGGCTCGCGTTCACGGCCGTGGCCCAGTACGTTCCGCGCGTGTCCCTCGTTGATTTGCGCAACGGCTTCCGCGACGGGTACCAGCTGCAATCTGTGCAGGCCGTTGTCATGCAGCGCCTGGCTGACGACCGCGAGCAGGAGGAATGCCGCGTTCTGATGAAGTTCTGGTGGCAACTCGCCATGACTTACCAGGAGGTGACGGAGGCAGATCTGGACCGGCATGTCAGCCCCGCCAAGCGGGAGGCAGTGCAACGTCTCATCGACGCCATCAGGCACTCGCCGGACGCTATAGACACGTGGATCGCCGACGTACCGCAGCGATTCCCGCGCATCCGAGACCGCGGTTACGAGGCGTGGCGCACCAATCGCAACAACTGAGGAACTCACTGCGGGCGATGCCCGCCCATGCCGAGAATAGTGCGTTCCGGCGTTGACCTGCAGGCGAGCCAATAGCCCAAATGAGTTTATCGGCGTCAGCATGATCAGGTGGGGTAAGTCAAGACGACTCGAGACGCGGTTGAGCGGTCTGTATCTGAGGTGTGTTGGACCATGGTCATCAACAGAGACGCGGCAATGGAGTATCCGTGCTTGGACACGAGGCTTTGGTAGGTGTCGGCCAGAACGGGCTCCAAGGGATCGGCTGCTGCCTGACGCTCCTTCAAGCTAGCTCGTATGGCGCTTAATACCGACGGCAGCCGATCGGGACGCATCCAACGTTGCGCCATGCAATGACCTAAGAGGATTCTAAGATTTGAACCGGCGCCATTTGCGTCGCTTGTTATTCTAACAAGACCGAGGGCGGCAGCCGAGACCCAACCGTCGATGTCGTCCGGCCCTTCGTCGGCGCGAAGGTTGAGGGCGGAAAATACGAACTCCATGACTTCTGCCGGGTGGGTCCACGCCGTAGGCCGCGCAACAGCGAATGCTGCTCCGCGTGGTTTCCATCGATCCATTGCTGCAGCGAGATCGAACGTGGCGCGATCGAACCCGAGGTCGGCATAAAAGTTGCTGATGAGAGTCGCCTTGATGGCCGAAAGAAGATCATGAGAGATGCGGTCTTGCGTTTGAAGGTAATCAAGGAGATCCACGGTGCCGAATGTTTGCACACCCATGCTGGCCGCCACGGCACGTAGTACTGTGTCATCGCACCAGTAAGATGTCTTCTCGGTCGCCGCCATGTCGAGTGATGCTAGCCAGTCAAATTGATCAGAGCCTTCGCCGAAGTGCCTCATGTTATGCCAAGGTCGCCGTACAGCGTCCCGGAGGATAGTGCACAACTGCGACGACTGGTCGGCAAGCAGGTCGGCCACGGATTGTTCTGTCATGGAGACCTTTGGGCGGCCGGTTACGGGATCCCAAGTCGTCGACATCGTGGAGCGAAGACCAAGCGACTCTTGGCCTCGTGACGCGTCACGGTAAGCCGGGTCGGTCGCCTGAGTTTGTCCGAAGGAGCCGAGGAGAAGGGAACGTGTCTCGGCGTCGAGGAGGACCAGCGTGTGTGCCGCGGTGGTGTCAAGCACTACAACGCGGTCCAACGCGCTTGCTACGGCTTCCCGGCTCTGCGCCTGCTGGGCGGGGTTGTGACATCGGACGAAGCCGGCAGCGCGGCGCAGAGAAACCTCCGCGTAGCTGAGGCCGGTCGCCGCGGCGACTAGTCCAAGGGGGAGGTGTCCGTCGCCGACCTGCGTGAGAATCTCGTTGAGCGCCTCGTAGCGAGCGCGCAGCTCTGGGGCGAGCGCAGCTAGAGGGTCCTCCTTGGAGATCTGCACAGCTCGGAACACAGTGCTGTCCGGGAACCGTTTTGTGTAATCCGCTGTCGCGGCGTGCAGCGCGGCGAGGTCTTCTTCAGACGGGGCAAGCCCTTGACGTCTAAGGCCATGGTAGATCTGCCCGATGAATACGCCTATCAACTGTTCGTCATCTGGCCAACGGCTCATGGTGGATAGGGCGCGGGGGACGAATTGAGTGCTGATGTCGTGTCTAGCCGCCAGGCTGATCCACGTCATTGCATCGTGTCGATCCCTCGGTGGGGTGGGCTCGCCGTCCGGAGTAAGGGCGTTCCAGGCCGCGTCCAAGTCGCCTCGCCGAATCAGAGCGTGGACAAGTGCCCAGCGAGCTTCGGAGGCATGGGGGTCCAACGAGACTAGGACACGTGCTTGTTGAATTGCCTGGTCCCAGGCGCCGGTGTCGGTGTGGATCTCGAACAGCAGGGCCCGGGCGTTGAATTGTCCCGCCCAGCTGGGTCCGCCCATGGTCAGAGCGAGCTCCGCCGTGCGGGTGGCGGCCTCGAGGTCTCCCGCGTCCCTGAGATTGCGGGCAGCCATGAGCATCAACTGCGGGTCGCTCCAGCGTTCGGCACCGGCTTTGAGTACCTCGGCGGACATCCGCTTTTCGCCTCTGTTGTTGTATCGCTCGGCGAGCTTGACTGTTAGCGAAAGGCTTTGCCCGGCGCCGGCCCGGAGCGCTTCAAGGTTCCCGGTCTCGGCGCTCATGGCCTGCTGGACGATGCGGATCTCGCGCATCATGTTCGGGTTCAGGCGCTCAAGTTCAGCGAGATCTGGAAGCTGCGCGCCGAGCTCGGCCAGTCCCCTGACGGCGAGGAGGATGTCGTTGTCATTGTCCGCCGCGTCTAGGGCGACCCGCCATGCGGCGACCGCCTCGGACGTGTTGCCGCGGTCCATGAGCTCCAGCGCTGTGACCTCGGCCGTGACGAAAGGATTGCCGAGTTCTGCGGCCAGCCCGAGGGCTCGCTCATGCTGTCCCGTCGCGGCTGCCAGCTCGGTGGCCTCCCGTCGTAGTCGGGGGTCTGCCGCCTCGGCCTCGGTGGCCTCCCCTTCGGGAGCAGGATTGATGAGAGCGAGCGCTCGAGCAGTGTTGCCAGCCAAGGCGAGAGCTTTTACCGCGACTAGAATCGCTGCGACGCTGTCGCCCAGCCAGGCGCGGCGGGCATTGCGCGCCTTGACGGCCAGAGCTGCCGCCTGCTCGGAATCGGCAAGCTTGTGGACAGTCTGGCCAAAGCGGGCCCGTGAGAGCAGTAGCTCTGCGGCTAGGATCGCAGCTCCAGCGGCGCCATCGATATCGGCGGCCTCAAGCGCCAACTTGATGCTCAAATTGGCGTTTCCGGCTCGTGCCTGAAGTCGTGCGGACAGTTGAAGCCGCAGCGCGATGTCCGGAGGCGACTGTGTGGTCCAGCTCGCCAACGCTTCTTCTGCCTGTGGCCATTCTTCTCGGTGGATGGCGATCAGGCAACGCGCAAGCGGATGCTGGTCTGTGGCTGCTTCCAGGATGCCTGCGATCTCGGGCGATTCGTCGTCGGCGAGAGACATCACCTGGCGTGACCGCCAGTAACCGTCAGGAAATGCACCTCGCTGTACGCCGGTGGCGAACAGTTGGAAAGCGGTCGCTCCCTGTCCGTAATCGGATGCGAGCTCAGCGAGCCAGCACACCGCGTCGGCAGGGGCGTCGGCGAGCCACTCTGGCGGCTGCTTGCCCCACTGTCGTAGCAGGTCGCCACGGCTGCTTGCCGAGACAACCGCCTGTACCACCTGCTCGATCGTCAGCCATGAGCCACGCAGCTCGACTGCACGCTTTCGACGCCAAGGCTGCAGCGTCCGGACCTGCTCGTTGAACACGCCGGATGCCGAGACGCGGCTGATGATGGAGCGCTCGCTTGCGGCCACCGCTGCTCGCGTCGCGTCGCCGTCAGATCGCGTGTGTCCCACCTGCCATTCAGACGCGATGGCGGCCGCAGTAGAGGGGTCCTGAGCGCGCAGGAAGGCAGCGAAGATGAGGAGAAGGACCTTCTCCGCATCGGCTTGATGCTGTTCGTTGTTTCCTCCAAGCAGCAGTGCCAGGCTCAGGACGGCCGTGGCGACCCTCTCGGCACTACCTAGGCGCAACTGATCTTGAACGTCGGGCTGCGCCATCCACCTCCGGAGCGTCTTCCACGAGAGGGTGATGTCGATCTTGCGAGCCTGCCTGGCAACCGTCCATGCGACTCTCCATCGAATCGTTGCTCGCCCGATCAGCCGTGTAACCGGCCCGGCGGCCGACCCGGCGGCCTTGGCCAACGCGGAGGATACGGCGGGTTCCACACTTACTCCCGATGTTCCAGCTATTTGTGCACATCACCGCCATGATCGAACACAAGCGGCCAAACGAGCCCGATCTGGCGTTCCGCGGTCACCCCGAGGCTAGAACATGGGTACGACAAACACGCCTTCCGCAGTCACCCAAATGAGGTGCGCGGCTCTCATTGCCGTTGAACATGCGCCAGTAGCAGTCAAATCGTCACTGGGCGCACTCGCCAGCCCCGGGCCGTCACTCTCCGTCCGAGGTCCACGCTTGCTCGAACTCGGCCTCAGTGATCTCGAAGCGGCTCCAGTCGTCGCCAGAGTCGTAGAGGCTCGCTTCGCCGAGACCGCCATAGCGATCCTCCGAGTGGCTGGGGCCGTAGCGCAGCACGCGGCCGGCGTCGTACGTCTCGACTTGACGCACAGGCCAGCCGTCATCACCGACCTCGAAATACCAGACCGAGTGGCCCCAGTCGGCGAACTCATCGCCTCGGTAATCGGCCCATCGGCGGCGATAGAAGCGATTCGGCATGGCGGATAGAGTACGGTCGCGCGACGTCCTCTTCTGCCGCGGTCCGTGCGTGCCAGTCGCTGGCCGGCACGTCACGGGCCGTAGCCGGACTTCGCTGGTCGGGTATCCGGACATGCCGAGAACAGTGCGCGTTCGAGAGGCATCGACCACCATCCGCCTGCGCGTGGCTTAGCTCGCTGCCATCCTGTAGCCAGCCGGGCGCCTACTTGCCTTCCGGCAGCGATGATGTCGGCGCGATGATGGCGTAGGCCGAGAGCACGTCGGACTGGTCCCCTTGCAGGTAGACAACGCTCTGCTCAGCGGGCAGGTTGCCTAATCCGTTCACCGTCACCGTTCCGTCGCAGGGGATCTCAGCGGCGGCAAAGGCATCATCAGAAGCGCCGGGTCTGCCGCTGCGCACCTCGACTGACAGCGTCTTGCCCGGAGTCGCCGATGTGCAGGCAGCGTGCACCCAGTACTGCTGTCCGGCACGTGCGTCGCGGCGCAGGGTGGTCTCGGCGGCAGGGCGACCGTCCTTCTGGGTGAGCACTCTTCGAGATAGCTCACCGGCGACGACGGGAGGCGGTTTCAAGCGAACCAGTGGTGTGCCGCCGCTGGTAGTAGCCGACGGAACCTGGGACGGTCGGTTCTCACTGTGGGGCGACGCGGCCGGTTTCGGTTCGAGAGCTGGGTCGTTCGTGCATCCCGCGGTAGTGGCAGCTGCTACTACAGCGAAAAGCAGAGCTTTCGTCCGCGATCTTGACATGTGCTCATCATTCCAAGTTGACAGCGAGCCGGTGACGAGCACACTGATCTGCCGCAGATAAGGCGCGTGGCCCCATGAGGCCACATAACGCAGCGTCACGACACGGCGGTCGCCCTCGGCCCCTCGGTAGGGCCAGTTGGAGCCGTGTGGGGCCGCATCAGGCCGTCAGAATCACGCGGGGCTTTCTGCTTGGGCGATGCGGCTGTCTGCAGTTGGTGAAACGCTCAGACGGCGCATCAACCAATGCCGCGAACGTTTGTGGTCAGGCTGGGCAACGGAAAAGGGCGCCGTCGCACCACCTGAAGTGGCTGCGACGACGCCATGGTCTGCGACGGACGGGAACGGGCCAGCGGTCCGCTGCCGTTCGGATGTGGGTGGCGCGGTTACCAGCGGTAGTCCGCGCCCGGGTGCGCGATGTTGATCAGCATTCCGGTGTGGGTGTAGAAGTTCATCGCGCTGAACAGCACGAAGGCGATGCCGCTGATGGTGAAGCACCAGTAGAGCGCGAGCCATGCGCCGCGACTGTGCCCGTGGGCGGCGGCTGGGAAGAGCAGGCAGCCGAGGGCGGCGGGCCCGTACAGCACGGCGGCGAAGAAGGTGTTCTCGACGATCGGCCATTGGTGCAGCAGCCCGGTGATCGGCTCTTCGGCGGGTGCGGAGGAGATGACGTCGAAGCGCACGATCGCGGCGGTGCACCACGTAAGGATCAGCCCGACGCAGAACACGACCAAGCTGGCCGGTGCCAGCAGCGTGGGCAGGCGCTGCTCGTCGACGGGCTGCTTGGTATGTGCGAGGTGCCATGCGGCGGCGAGCAGCAGGACGCCGAGGATCAGCGAGGGTTCGCCGAAGATCGTGTCGATATAGGTCTTCGCGGGTGCGAGCGGGTGCGTGACGGTCATGACGAAGCCGAGACCGGTCAGGACGGCGCCGAGGACACCGAACGCGGCGGCCCAGCCGCGGGGCTCGCCGGATGTGTGGATGAGCTGCAGCGGGAGGCGTTCGCCGCGGAGGGCGGCGAGGTAGCGAGGGACCAGCAGCAGCGCCGCGCCCGCGCAGACTCCCATGAGCGTGTTGTACATGATCATTTGTATGTGTTCTCCGTCGGGCTGGTCATCGGTGCGGGACGGGGTGGGTCCAGCGCGCGGCCGGCACATCGGTGTGCCGGGCCGCGCGCTGGGACGCTGGCGGGCCGGGGCGCGAGTCTCAGTCCGTGGCCGACTGGGTCACCTCGGCGGTGTCGGCGGGTACGGGCGCGGTGACCTGGGTGCGCTCGAACATGCCGACGGCGACCGCGATGAAGGAGAGCAGGACGGCCTGTTGCTCGGCGGGCATGTCGAGGCCGAAGCCGACGCCGAGTGCGAGGCCCGCCTGGGCGAAGCCGAGGATCGCGGCTTGGATGCCGTCGCGGACCAGGAACGCGACGACCAGACCCGCGGCGGCCGCGGCTGCGGCGTTGACGAGGGTCTGCTGGTCGTCGGTGAGGTGCAGCCAGAACGCGGAGAGCAGCTTGACGGCGGCGGCGATCAGGGCGAGCCACAGCGCGACCTCGCGGCCGAAGATCCGGACGGTGCGTGCGGCCAGCGAGGTTTTGGTCTTGGGGGTGTGCACGGTGGTGCTCCTTTGCGGTGAGGTGGTGGAGGCGCGCGCCACCCGAGTCGGTCGGTGGCGTGGCGGATGACGACCGGGTCGGCGGGCAGGCGTCAGCCGCCGACGCAGGACGCGGGCGCGCGGACGGGCCTCGCGTGCGGCCGGTCGTGGAGATGCCGGGATGGGCTCTCCGCCTGGTCTTGGGCGGAGGAATGCGGCCCGGGCGGCGGCTGTTGCCGCTGGCGGGTTAGGGGGCCGGCGGCCCGGGGTCGCCGTGCTGGTGGGCGATCCGCTCGCCGGTGTCGGGGTTGATGCCGTGCCGTATCAGGTGGGCCTCATAGCGGGCGGCACGGCGTAGCGCGTCTTGCAGTTCGTGGCGGGTCGCGTCGAGGGCGGTCAGGGCGTCGTCGAGGTCTTTGTCGACGCGGGCGTCGAAGCGGGCTTGGCGGGTGTCGGCGACCTCGCCGCGTTTGGAGCGCAGCGCGAACCAGCCGGAGGCCAGTCCGACGGCGAGGGTGACGGCCTGTGTGACCCAGAGCAGTTCGACCGGTGGTGCCCCGCTGGCCGTCGTCGTGGCGAACAGCCATGTCAGGGTGCAGACGGTCGGTGCTGTGGCGGGCATCGGTGTCCCCTCCCGACCTGCCGTGCGGCGCTCCGCGCGGTCCAGCACCCGGCGGCGGCGAGGACCGCGGAGAACACGACGGGTTCGACGTCGTGTACCCGCCCGCTCGTGGCGCAGGCGAGGAACAGCGCGGTGGTGCAGGCGGCGTGCCAGGCGACCAGCACGGTCAGGCACAGCCGCAGCGGCCGGTGCCGCCCGGTGCGGACGGCGTGGTGGGCGGCGGCCTGCCCGGCGAGCGCCACCGCGAGCAGTAGAGCGCCGGTGATTCCGGCGCCGCTGGGCCGCCCGGTGCCGCCGACCGCAGCGGCGGCGATGCCGGAGGCGGCGTCCCCGGCGGCGAGGGCGAGCACCACGATCACGCTGAAGCGCCAGACGGGGTGTGGTGGTGTGGGTGGGCGTGCGGTCAGCGCCGACATGGGGGCGTGTCACCTCCTGAGTGGTGTGGTCGCCGGGTTACAGGTGCACGCCCCAGAGGTCGGCGAGCGCGGAGGCCGCCTCAAATTCGGTGGTCATCGCGACGCGGGTCTGTCCGTCGAGGGAGGTGATGCCCTGGTAGGCGATGGTGATGGTGGGGCCGGTGTCGGTGATGTCCAGCCAGCCGAAGCCCTGGATGGTGGCCGGGGCCTGGTGGTAGTAGCCGGCGGACCAGGGCTCGCCCGGGCCGACGGAGCCTTGCTGGATCGGGGCGCCGCCGGCCTGCGGCATCCGGTACGCGCCGGGCGCCGTACCGTCGTCGGCGCACAGCGCATGCCGATCCCCGAAGATCACGTAGGCCTGGACGTCGTTGGCGGCGATGAACGCGTTGAGTTCGCCGAACTCGGTGCCGTAGGACCCCCACCGCCCGGAGGCCGGGTGGTCGTGGCGCCAGTACATGTTCCCGCAGATGATCTTGACGGGTTCCGGGTCGAGGAGCCGCTCCTTAAACCATGCCTTTTGCTCGGCGCCGAGCATGGTCTTGCCGGGGCCGTCGGGGTCGGTCTGCGGGGCGCGGTAGGAGCGGGTGTCCAACTGAATAAAACGGATCCGGCCGATGACCCAGGAGTGGTAGCCGCCGCGGCCGTTGCCCGCCGGCAGCGGGTAGGTGGGGAACACCTGCCGGTACGCGGCGGCGACCAGGGGCCCCGCGGCGGCGGTGCGGTCGGAGGTGTCGCCGCCCCAGTCGTGGTTGTCCCACAGGTAGTTGAGCGGGACCTGCGCGAGGTGCGGCGCCATGCTGGCCGAGCCGAGCGAGGTCATGTGCTGGTTGAGGATGTCGGCCGCGGTGGTGGTGGGTCCCCAGTCGCGGTAGTGCAGGTCGCCCATGTGCACGCCGAGCAGCGGCCTGCCGTAGGGGCCGACGTGTTTGAGGATCGCCGCGTAGGTCTGGTCGGCGGGCACGGTCCACTGGCAGGAGCCGAACCACACGCTGTACGACGCCGGCAGTCCGGCGGGCGGGAAGGTGCGCGCCTGACCGCGGCCGGTGGGCAGCAGTTGCCCGTCGGCTTCGACGCCGTAGTGGTAGCCGGTGTCCGGGGCTAGGCCGGCGATGGTGAGGCGCACGATCCCGTCGGCGTCCGGCTGCGCGGGCGCTGAGGCGAGCGGGGCCGCAAGGTCCGCGCTCGCCGAGACGAGCAGCCGGGCCGTGCTCGCCCCGGACAGCCGGTAGACAGCGCTGAACCCGGTGTCGGTGACGGCACCGGACCACGGCCCGGTCAACAGGGTCGCCGCGGAGGCGATCGCCGGCCAGCCGGTGCGCGAGAAGTCGACGTCGTCGACGACCACGGCGAAGCTGGGCAGCCCGGCGCGGATCGCCCCGACCTGGCATTTGAGTGTGCCGCCCGCGCCGAGGGTGTTGAGGGTCGCCGTCGAGGTCAGGGTTTCGGCGATGCCGCCGTCGCCGCCGAAGATCGCGAGTTGGGCTTGCCCGACGGTGGCGGAGGTGATCAGGATGGCCAGGCCGATGTCGACCCACTGTCCGGCGGTGATCGCCGTGGTGGTGGCGGCCAGGATGGTGCCGGCGCCGTCGCGCAGCTGCAGGCGGCCGGTGTTGATGATCCGGGCCTCGGCGAGGAACGCCCCGCTGCTGTCGGCGAGAACCAGCACCCGCATGCCCGGGGCGTCGGGCGGCAGGACCGGCAGTCGCACCCGGGCGCGGCCGTAGATCTGCCCGGTCGGGGCGCCGGGTAGCGAGGTGCTGCGTTCGGCGTAGCAGATCGCCCCCGAGGTGCCGGTGAGCAGTTGCAGGCAGCGGCTGCCGCGGTAGGGGTTGGTGTCGATGACGGTGGCGCCGCCGCTCACCGGGCCGGTGATGAAGTCGAACCCGGCCGCCGCGGTGAGCACCCCCAGGGGCAGGCCCTCGAATGTCGCGACCGCCATCATGCCGCCCTGGTGGCGAGGACCTGCACGACGAGGTGGGTCCAGCCGGCGCCGGTGTCGATGTCCGCGGTGAGGTAGTCCTCCGGGGCCAGCAACACGAGGTCGAGGGGCACGACCTTGCCGGAGGTGTAGTCGCCTGCCGCGATGACCGGCCGGTTGCCGGGGGTCGAGAAGATGCTGGTGCCGTTGCGGTTGACGTCGATGATGGTGTCGATGGTGGGTGGGCTGCCGACCGAGGCGCGGACGGCTGCGACGAGCAGCGTCGCCGCGGTGTCGTTGTAGAGCCGGGCCCGGCCGGTCGCGGGTGCGGTGGCGGTGCCGGGCACGCTGAGCGGCGGCAGGATGAGCCCGAGGTCGTCGGCGCCCGGGTCGGTGGTGACCATCAGGGCGCGGGGCCCGGTGGCGGCCTGCGCCCACATCCGTTTGACCCCGTCCGGTCCTTGCAGGGGTGGGATCTGTCCGACGGCGCGGCCGCCGACGACCCCGTCGGGGGTGGAGGTGATCGTGGTGGTGGGTTGCCCGTCCGGGCCGATCAGGTCGGTGTGCTGGGTGCCGCCGACCTCGGCCGTCCAGAAGGTGATGGCGATGTCGCCGACGACCTGGGCGAGGTTGTCGATGTCGTTGATGCCGTCGACGGTGGCGAACGTCCAGTCCGAGACGCCGCCGCCGAACGGGAAGCGTGACATGGCGACCTCCCTTTCTAGGCGACAGGCCAGGCGGCCGCGGCGAGTTGGATGTACTGGCCGGTGTTCAGCCCGGTCACGACGAAGTCGAGGGTCACGGGACCGGCGGCTTTGATCCGGACGACGATGTGTGCGCCGGAGCTGCTGGAGATGCCGATGGTCTCGATGTCGGCGCGGGGCCGGAACCCGGCGGGCAGCGTGCCGACCGTGGCCTGCGGGGTGGACACGGCGATGTTCCCGCCGGTGCGCCGGGCGGACAGTTGCAGGAACGCGATCCCGTTGACCCGGTACAAGTGGTTGACGGCGTTCACCCAGCCGCCAGCGAGGGGAAGGCTCGAGGTGCCGCCGTCGTCCTGCATGACCGTCCACACGGTGCCGCTGGATTGGTAGCTGCGGCCGGTGTCGGTCTCGCGGATCTGCCGGCCGGGGGCGTGCGGTGGGCGTGAGGTGGACTTGCAGAGGATCTGGCCGTCGTCGCCGAGGTACCAGGCGCGGGTGGTCAGCAACGTGAGGACGCCGCCTGCGACGCGGACCTCGGCCAGGGGGATTTCGTACCAGTCCGTGGGGCCGGTGCCGACGAACGGTGCCGGGGCGGTGGCCGCTGTTCCGGTGCGCACGGCGGTTCCGACGCGGTAGCCGTCGTCGCGGAACAGGCGCAGCACGACCAGGTCGACGCGTGCCGGGCCGGACAGGCTCGGCGTGTAGACGATCGGGGTCAGGCCGCTCGCCCATGGAAACCCGCGCAACAGCCCGGTGAGGCTGGCCCGGATGATGATCTGCCCGCCGGACACGCTGACCGGCGGTGCGTCGCTGGGGTGGCCGATCAGCCCGTCGGGGGCCTGCGGGTGCGCCATTGCCTCGTACTGCGCCTCGGTCAGGTTGCCGGTCGCGGAGAGCGGGGATTCTTCTGCCATGCGGGTGCCTCCAGCACCGCCCGGGGCCGGGCGGCGCACGATCGGGACGGCCTGGTCCGGGAGCGCCGGACCGGCCTTTACAAGGGAGTGAGGGGCTCCGCCAGGTCGCGGCGGCGGCGACCAGCCGGTCAGGGCCGGGCGGGTTGCACCGTGCGTTCGAGGCGACCGACGCGGCTGTCGATGTCGCGAAGGCGTATGACCCAGGCCGGGTCGTAGGAGGCGGCCTGCGACCCGATGGTCGAGGTGACCACCTCACCGGCGGTCGCGTACGCCTGCAGATGCACCGTCTGGACCCGGTCGGTGACGACCTCGCCGGGCCACAACTCCATCGCGACGGTGCTGCCGACGTCGTAGTGCACGCCGTAGCGCTGCGTCGGGGTGTCCATCGTGGTCGCCGCGAGCCGGGCGGACTGGCCGCCTTCGGCCAGGGCTTCGTCGCCGGCCTTCTGCAGCTCCGCGACGGCGTCGTTACCCGGCCTGCTGACCAGGGTTTCGACGCGTCCCCACGCGGCGACGGAGGCGGGGTCGGTGCGTTCGAGGACGAACCGGTCGGCTCCGGCGCCCTGCCCGCCGACGATCGCGGCGCTGACCTTCGACGACTCGACGGTGTAGCCGACGTACTTCACGTTGCCGAGATCGAACGAATACCGGACCTCGGCGGAGCGGTCGTCGGGCCGGTACACCTCGAACAGGATCTGCCGGTCGTCCTGCCGGGTCCGGAAGCCGAGATCCCCGCCGCTGGCGGCGGTGGTGCGCAGCACGTCGGTCACGACCTCGAGGCGGGTCTTGACCGTGACGGTGGAGCCGATCCCCGCCGTCGCGCCGAGGACCAGCTGCGGCACCCGCCGCTCGGGCAGGGCGCGGGGTCCGGCGTTGAGGTCGACGAGCGTGCGCATCGCCTGTTCGGCGTTGCCCGTGAACGTCCACGCCTCGACGTCCTGCTGGTCCGGGGCTTTGCCCGGGTTGGGGTAGGTGATGCGCCCGGCGATCCAGGCCAGGTCGTCGGCGAACGTGACCGTCAGCTTGCCGTCGCCGCCGTTGGCGCCGTCGTCGGAGCGCTCGTACAGCCGCTCCTCGATCGGCCCGGCCAGCAGCACCCGGCCCGGGTAGTCCACCGCGGGGTCGGGGCCGCGGATGACCACGACACGGTTGCCGGTCTGCATCTGCTCGCGGATCCACGGGCTGCCGGGCATGACGGCCTGTCCGCTGCCGGGCTGGTTGAACCGCAGGCTGACGTCGATGCTCGTCCAGCAGACGATCGGGTCACCGACGATGGTCAGGTTCCGGTCGGTGACCAGCAGCGTGTACTGCATTACGCCCCCTCGAAGCGGGGACGGAAGGAGAGCGTGAGCGTGGTGCCGGTGCCGGCTCCGGCGACCGACAGGTTGACCGGATTCGGCCCGGGGCGCAGCGGCCACAGCAGCGCGCGCGGCCACGACAACGCCCCGGCCAGGGGCTCCCCCGCCGGGCCGCGCACCGTCGGCCGGTTCGTGGTGATCGTGACCGTCTGCCCTGCGGCGAGGGGGTAGGTGAGGGTGAAGCCGCCGCCAGCGCCTGGGTTGGTGGCGGTGAACGCGCTCGCCGGGCCGGTGAGTTGCCAGGTCGGCCAGGCGTCGACGTCGCCGGGGTTGTCGATGGTCATGTCGCCGAGGACCCGTGACGTCGACAGCGACGGGTACGGGCGCAGGAACGGCCGCCCAGGCGAGTAGTCGTAGCGGTAGGTCAGCGGCTGGGTGGCCCGCCAGTAGCCGTCCGGCGCCATCAACGTCAGGACCGGGGTCGCGGACACCCAGTTCTGGCCCGGTTCGCCCCGGAAGCCGTCCTCGTACCAGCACTCGATCTCGCGCGCGTTGTCCTCGCCGTCCGGGCGCGCGACCCGCAGAATCCCCGGCGCCCGCCGATGCGTGGTCATCGTGAACGCGCGCATCAGGTTCCGGTACCGGGTCAGGAACTGCAGGTGGGTATCGCCGTGGATGTGCAGCGGCCAGGTGATCCGGCGCGGCTGCGCGCGGACAAAGCGGACCTCTTCCCCGCCGCGCGACAGCGGATCGGTGACGAGCTCGACCGGGGTCGCGCCCCATCCGGCGATCTGATCAGTGGTGAAGTACCCGAGCTCATCGTCGGTGTTCGACAGCTGCCAGACCTGACCGTCCGGGTCGGTCCAGGTCGCGTCGATCGTGCCGATGTCCTCCGACCACACCTCGAGGTCGTCAACGGACGGGACTTCGGGACCGGCGACAAGGTTCGCGCCGACGGACAGCGGCATCGCATCCCCCCTCGCCCTGGGTCTGCGGACCGGAACCGAGGCGTGAGGGTTACTCCCCGTGGCCAGCCGGAGGGCCAGGCGCAAGTCGGGGTCGCTGTCGGCCAGAAGGAGCATGTCCCCACGGGAAGTCCTGCGAGGGCGGCCCCTGCGAGGTGACCCCAGAGTCGACCGCGATGCCGCGTCGGACGCGGCGGCCGCCGTGGAGTTCGTGGAGCTAAATGCGCCGCGGACACGGAAGCGCATCGGCCCTGAAACCGTTGGATTCCGTTGCGACATGCCGCTGTCGGTGGGGCCAGCTCAACTCGGCCGCTGCGAAAGGGGAGGCTGGCGCAGGTGCACGCAGTCCGCGTCAAACTGACGGAACGGTTGACGCCACCGGTCCTGCCATGCTGCCGGCCTTTGACGAGTTGGCCGCCCGGGTGAAGCGAGGTCGACCTTCTGTGGTGCACGTGGAAAGTTCTGAGTCGGCTGGTGTTGGCTTCCGTCGGCGCATCGTCCGAACGGCGGAGCATAAGCGATTCGAGGTCAATTAGCGGCAGCCAGTGACCAGAAGTATCGACTTCCACGTCGTATGGTCTGCAACCCAACTGCTACCTATATTTCTGTGATGTCCCGATTTATACGCCAATTCCTCACCCGTCACGCGCCGCCGAGCGGCTCTCGACGTGGCGGGTCAGGTGCTTCCTTCTCAAAGCGACGGCTGTCAGCCGTCGCTTTTGTCTGTGCGGTTACCACCTCAACACAGATGTTCGTCAGCGCGCCCGCCGTCGCGGCGGCAGCTCCGGTCGTCACCAGCCCTGGCAACCAGGCCAGCGGTGTAGGTAGCGCCGTGAGTCTGACGATCAAGGCGACTGGTGGTACCGCCCCGTTGTCTTGGACGGCCACCACCCTGCCGGCCGGCCTGACCATCAACAAGACGACCGGTGTCATCAGCGGCAGCCCTTCGGCGACCGGTAGCTACGCGACGAAAGTGACCGCGACCGATGCCGCGAAGCTCGCCGGCACCGTCTCCTTCACCTGGACCACGGGAACCGCACCAACGGTTGCGAACCCCGGCGACCGGGCGAGCACGGTCAACACCGCCGTGTCGGTAACGAGTGCGGCGACCGGCGGCACCAAGCCGTACACCTGGTCCGCTACCGGCCTGCCGACCGGACTGTCCATCAACGCCTCGACCGGCGCGATCACCGGGACACCGTCACAGACGGGCAAGTTCGCCACCACGGTCACCGCCACGGCGGCAAACAAGATCGCCGGCAAGGCTTCCTACAACTGGGATGTGGCCACCGCGCTGACGGTGACGAACCCGGGCACCCAACAGGCCACCATCGGTACGTCCTTCTCCAAGACCATGACCGCCGGTGGGGGGACCAGCCCCTACACGTGGTCGGCGACCGGTCTGCCCGCCGGGCTGACGATCAACGGCTCTACCGGTGCAATCTCGGGAACGCCCACGAGTGCCACCACCACCACCACAACGGCGGTCACCGCGACCGACGCGGCCAAGCGCACCGGCACCGTGTCGTTCACGTTCACCACCGCGTCGGCACCCACTCTGACCAACCCGGGACCGCAGACCGGCACCGTCGGCACGACGATCTCGAAGACGTTGACCGTCTCGGGTGGGACCACCCCCTACACGTGGTCGGCCACCGGCCTGCCCGCCGGACTGGCCATCAACGCATCAACCGGGGCCATCACCGGCAAGCCCACCTCGGCCGGTGAAACGAACGTGACCGTGACCGTCACCGATGCTGCGAAGCGGGCCAGCAGCGCCACCTTCGTGTGGACCATCGGCTCGGTACCGACGGTGACCAGCCCTGGTAACCAGCGCACCCCCGTGGGCCAGAGCACCTCGCTCACGCTGGACAGGATCGGCGGCACCGCTCCGTACCGGTGGTCGGCGACCGGCCTGCCCGCCGGACTGACCATCAACACGAACACCGGAGCCATCACCGGCATCCCAACCACGGTCGGCACCTCCACCACCGCGGTGACCGTCACCGACGCCGCCAGCCGCACGAACACCGTGTCATTCAGCTGGGTCATCGCTCTCGCGGTCAGCAACCCCGGCATTCAGAAGGGCACGAAAGGCACCCCTCTCGCGCTTTCGATGACCGTAGCCGGCGGGAAGGCGCCCTACACGTGGTCCGCCACCGGCCTACCCGCCGGGCTGACCATCAACACCTCCACCGGAGCCATCACCGGGACGCCGACCAGCACCACCGCCTACACCAGCAAGGTGACGGCCAGGGACGCCTCCGGAAACACCGGCGACACCACGTTCAGCTGGCAGATCGCCACACCGATCACGATCGCCTCCACCAACATGTTCGCCGTCGTCGGCGTCAACACCCACGTGGCGTTGGAAGCATCAGGCGGCTCCGGAACATATACCTGGTCAGTCACCGGCCTTCCGGCCGGGCTACGTCTGGACACGACCACAGGCCTCATCACCGGCACCCCGGATGACATCGGCCAGGATGACGCCTGGATCCCTGTCACCGTCACGGCGACCGACACCGCAGGCCGCACCAGCAGCCTCGACAACGGCGTCCGCGTCGACCGGCGCATCGCCATACGCACCGGTACATATGGCTCTGACGGAGACTGGTTCTCGATCAGCGCCTACGACGTGGGTAGCTACTCGGTGCAGATCCTGGACGTCACCACCGGACAGGTCTTCGCTGCGCAGCAGACCAACGGAGACTGGACAGCCCGCCTGCCCTACAAAGCTACAGGCATCCATACATTCACAGCCCGCCTCGCCACCTCGGACGGCACCGCCATCCAAGCCACCAGCCTGCCGGACTCTTTCGACTTCTCGCACCCGGCCCCGTACAACCCCCAGTGGCTGAAAAGGGATCTGGGCTACAACCTGGAATATCCCAGCAGCGGCGCTGTCGACCACGTCGAAATCCATGCCTACGCGCTGACGTATCTGACGACCAGCACGTTGTACCTCGAGATCGAAGACGTCACCACTGGCGAGATCCTCGCCTCGTGTGCATCCGGCCATCAGTGCGACACCACCGTGACAGCCGACCGGGCAGCCCACCACATCACCGTCGGATACTCCACCTACACAAACGGCGTCCGCGAGCGGAAGAGCTCCATCAACGTCGGCCCGATCGACTTCGGTCCCTGGTGGGTCAAGGCGGTCCCGTACGTCATCGGTAACAGCACGGGCGGCAGGTGGGAAATCCACATGGTGACCAACCGGAGCCCGGGGAACGATACCTACAGCCCGAGCTACTACCGGATTGCCGCGTTCGATGCGACAACCTCGGCGAAACTCACCACCGGATGCAAAGTCGTCAGCCCGAGCGGCGACCTCTCCCAGATGAACATCTCGCCCGAATACCCATACACCGACGAGAACGGGGAAGAGTACTACCGGCCCGCCTGGCGTCCAGACGCCCCGCCGGTCTTCCGGTGTATCGGGAGCTTGCCCTCGCCAGGCACACTCATCAATTACCGCCCGTTCGATCCGACACACCCCGTACAGGTCACCATCAACTACGACACGACATTCGCGTGCACGCTACAAGGCCCTGACTGCGGAACCGAACTGGTTGCATCGGCCGTCACCTCCCTGGCCGGCGGAATCGAATGGCAGAACGTCGACGGAGCGACTTGGCGCGGCGGAGACCGTCCTCTCATTCCCCGCAGCGACATCAACGAATCCGAGATCCCTTCGGCAGACGCGACCCCGTCGAGCATCTCCCTGTGGTGGGCCCTCCTCAACGGCCGGCAGCGGGAATACGCACTCCAGACCTACCCACAACGGGTGCGGCATCTCGACGGGCTTCCGGCCGCCGTCCGGGACAAGGCCAACAGGCAGTACCTCATGGATCTTCGCCACTCATTGACCGCAGAGAAAGCCACATACATCGATAATCCGGCGCGGCAGGACCAGGTGAGCGCCATCGACGTGAAACTGAACCGGATCGAAAGGACCTTCGCCGCACTGACTATGCTGTCGGACCGAGGTGATACCGGGTTCCTACTCGGTATAGACCTGGAAGACGATGGCAAGATCATCATCGCGGACCAAGACCCGGACAAGGCCCGCCATGCCGCAGTATGGGTTCCCGGCTTCACTACGACCATCGACAGCTCACTGCAAACCGATCCAGAATCCAACCTCTATCGCATCATCAACCTCAAGGACAGCGCCGATCTCATTACTCCCGCGGCGAACGATGTCTCCACGATCATGTGGCTCGGATACGATGCCCCTGACCTCGGTTCCATTGGAGGCACTGTCTCCGTGGCCCTCTACCACCGCGCGGAAGAGGGTGCGGAACCGTTGACCAGGTTCGTCGACGGGTTACGACTGGCCCACAGCTCAGGCGCCTACCACCTCACGGTCTCAGGCCACTCCTACGGATCCACGGTGGTTGGTGAAGCCGCCCGCAGCGGGAACCTGCGCGCCGACGACATCTTGGTGGCCGGCAGCCCCGGCATGCACGTCCACAATGCCTGGGAACTGATGATCGACCCGAAACACGTGTGGGCCGGTGCCGCCTGGAACGACCCGGTGGCGGTGAGCGGTTGGGGTGCCATCGCGTGGGTCCACGACATCAGCCCGCACGTTGAGTCTTTCGGCGCCAACCGGTACGTCGTCGACACCTCCGGACACAGCGACTACTGGACGCCTGGCTCAACGAGCTTGAAGAACCAGGCCAAGGTAATTGCGGGCCGGTACACCGATGTCAGCCTGGAACACGGCGATGCGCCGCCGAGTATTTCCTGACGTAGGGTGAGGAACGAGTACCAGGTCCGCGACTGGCGGGCCTGGTACTTCTCGTATTGCCCCCTACCCATGTGGCGGGTGGACCCGGCAACGGAGAGTCTCACCCCCGGTCGCTCGGAACCGGGCATGAAGATTCTCGCGGGCATCGCTACGCGAGCGCCGCAACTGTTCCTGCCATCAGAGCACCGAAGACGTGAACGGCTGAACGGTGAGGCCAGGCGAATCGAGAGGTATATGCCCGGTTCTGAGAGAGCCGGGCGCAAACACCCCGGCCGTTCGCATAGCTGCCGCGGGGGCAGACCCCGCCGCACCCGTCACCAACTCCGGCGTGGGACGAGCGCTGACGGCAAGAAGCAGCGAGCTGTAGTCGTCACCTAAACATTACTCCTGACAGAGGGACGTGGCGTACGATGTTGAATGTGGCCGATCTCCGCCGGAAGGCTCTCCGAGTCGCAGCTTGGATAGCGCTGGCTGCCATGACGTTATGGCAGATGTTTACTCTTCTGTTGGCGCTTCTCATCTACGCTTCGACAGAACGTTGCACTTATTCCGATGCGGCAGTCTGCACCACCGTCGGGAGGCTGACCGCTATTGGGGCAGCTCCCGTTAGCGCCGCAATTGGCATATTGCTGCTCGTTCGCTGCCTCACAACAAGGCGCCGTTACGTATTGTATATTGTTCTGGGAATTGCGATTCCCGTTGCGGGCTACCTCGTGTCGCACGCACTTGCCCTTGGCGCTCCGGGTGCCTAGTGCTGCTCTGTCACGGCCTATTCCGCGGCGGCGTTTCGGTTGCGGAAATGGGTTGGCAGGGGAGGCGGGCGCCAATGAGGCGTGCGAGCGTGCCCGGCCTGGGTGACACGAGGTCGGGACACACACGCGGCCGGTTCAGCGGGATCGGTAGACGCGGTTCAGAGCGTCCTCGCGATCCTGCAACGCCCGCAACCGGGCCGGGGTCAGCGTCGAGTCGCGGAACTGGAACAGGTACTGCGCACCGGTCCGGGGCTCGGCGTGCTGGTTGCCTGCGCTGAGCTGTTTCCATTGGCTGTCGGTGAGGACCGGTTCGGGCCGGCCGGTGCCGTTGGCGACCACCGACAATCCCGGCGGCAGGTACCCGCCGTCGTCGTACAGGGCGGGCAGGATGCCGCCGTCGCGCAGTGCCCAGTGCACGTGGTTGTAGTGGTTGGCGGCGACGGCCCCGCTGTAGACGTGCGGTTCGCCGTTGTGGATCTGCCGCCGCCCGGCCGGGGTGAAGATCAGCTCCCGCGAGTCGGGGAACGCGTCGTGGATCCAGTCGAAGACCCGCATCAGCGGGGGCACGTCGACGGCCCGGCCGTGCTCGCCGTTCGCGGCGTCCATCCCGTGGTAGGAGCGGTTGCCGGTCACGGTGATCGCCCCGGGCCGGTAGCCGCTGATCAGCGGCAGACCGGGGAACGGGCCGTGCAGGATCCGCATCATCTGCGCGGAACCGATCCCGCCGCGGCTGGACCAGTGGGGGCCGTCGCCGGTGAACAGCCGCTTCACTCGGTCGATGACCGCGTCCAGCAGCCGGGCCGGGACGGCGGTGACCGCCCGGCCGATCATGCTGGTGCGGCCGGGGACCAGGTTGAGCAGGTCGTGGGTGACGCGGCGCAGTACTCCGGCCGGGTCGGTCAGGACGTCCTTGAGGCCGGTGAGTGCGTCGCCGGCCTGCTTGCGGACCTTGCTGAGCAGGTCCCCGAACCCGTCACCGGCACCCGGCCCGCCAGGGCCGGGTGTGGTGGCGTGGGTGGCCAGGTAGTCCTGCACTCCCGCGACGCCGCCGGTGCGGGCTGCCCGGTTGATGCCGTCGACCCAGCCGGTGCCGAGCGCGGCGGTGCCTTCGGGGCGCAGGATCGCCTCGCCGCCGGACAGGTCCAGCATGCCGCCGGTGGCCGAGACGAACCGGTGGACATCGCGGCCAGGGGTGTAGCCGGGCAGGATGCCACCGTCGGCGAACTTCACCGGGGGCAGCTTGTCGTTCCAGCTTGCCGGCAGGTCGATCCGTACGTCGTCGGGCTTGACGTGAAACGCCTTCGCCAGGGTGTTGTAGCCCTTCAGCAACCCATCGTTCAAGACCGTTTCCACGATGAAGCGGATCGGCGTTTTCGCCGCGTTGACCAGCAGCGCGAACGCGGTCGCCAGTACCGCCAGACCCTGCTTGAACCGCGGAGCCACGTGCACGGCGATCACGTCACGCAGGTAGTCGAAAAACGGGCGGATCCGGTCCCAGACCGGCTTGACCCCGGCAGTCCAGAGTTGGCCGAAAACGAACGCGAGCGCCTTCGCTCCGATCTGGACGATCCCGGCCAGGACCTGGAACGCGGCACCGGCGACCTTGAACGCGACTCCGATGGCCTCGAAGGCGGGTTTCACGATCGCCGAGTACAGCCAGCTCAGCGCCGGTCCGACGATCTTGGTGATCCACCAGCTGATCGCGGAGAAGATCGGCCGGCCGATCGTGGACCAGAACCCGGAGACGGCCTGCCCGATGATCGCGAACTGGGTCGCGAAGACCTGCGACAGCGGATACAGGAAGTTCGTCCACAGGAACGCCGCGGCGTCGCCGATCGCGGCGAACGTGGGGGCCAGGATCTGCTGCCACAGCCAGGTCAGCCCGTCCGCGTACAGCTGCACGACCTGATCGACCAGCGTGCGGAACGGCTCGACCGACTGGTACAGCGCGATCACGCCGGCGGCGATCGCGGCGACCCCGGCGACGATCGCGCCGGCCCACCCGAGCGAGATCGCCGAGGTGACCGCGGCGAGTACCGCGATCCCGGCGGCGGCACCGGCGATGGCCCCGACCAGGACCTCGAGGGTGTCGATCGGAATCTTGTTGATCCACTCGAACAACATGGTGAATCCGTCGACGACGGCGGAGCCGATCGGCGCGGCCGCCTCGACGAACCGGATCCCGGTGATCGCGAGCTGCTTGAGCAGGTCCAGGACCGGCGGCGCGTTCTCCCGCGCGTAGGCGAGGAACCGTTGGAATCCCTGGTTGGTGTCCAGGGTGGTGGCCCAGTCCGCGAACCGCTGGGTGATGTCGAGCAGCCCGTCGGAGACCTCGCCGGTCAGCGGGGTGAACGCCATAAACAGGCCGGCCATCCCCCGGGCGATGTTCGATCCGGCGGTGAACAGCTGTTCGATCGTCGGCACGGCCGTCGTCTCGATGTAGGAGAACAGCCGCCGCCACGTCGGATCCTTGAGCTCGTCGACCGCCCTACGGGCGAGCGCGCCCAGCGCGTCGGACACCTGACCGACGAACGTGATCACCCGCGGCAGGGCCGGCAGCACCGCGGTGATCGCGGTCTGCAGACCGGACAGCAGCCCGTCGGACGCCGCCGAGCGCAGCTGGTAGAACTCGTCGCGCAGCCCGAACACGAAACGGGCGAACTCGCGGCCGGTCGGTGACAGCTTGCCCATCGCGGTCTGGACGTTGTCCATGGCGGCGCCGCCGGCCACCCCGGCGCTGGTGTACGCGCGGGCCAGGGCGCGTTGCGAGGAGATGAGCTGCTGCTGCGCCCCGGCGAGGGCGTTCGCGGCTTGCCGCTGCTGGCTGGTCTGCGCCGCGACCTCATCGGCCACGCCACGTTGCGCGGCCGCCACCCGCTCAGCCGAGTCCGCCACGCGCTCCTGGGCGGCCCGGACCCGGTCGGAGCTGTCGACCTGCGCCTTCGCCGCGGCTTTGCGTTCCTCGGCGAGGCGGTTCTGCTGCACGCCGAGTTGCTTCTGCTGCAGCAGCGCCTGTTCGTAGGTGATGCGGGCCTGCTCGCGTTCCTCCTTGGTGGCCAGGGGGTTCGCGATCAGGCGGTCCAGCGCGGCCTTGGCGTCAGCGACATCGATGGTCGCCTGGCGCTGCCGCAGCGCGTTTTCCTCGATCGCCATGGTCAGGTCTTCGAGTTCGCGGCGGGCCTGGCGGCGGGCTTCCTCGCGGGCCGCGGTCAGGTCCTGGAGGGCGCGTTTGTGGACCAGCAGCGTGCGGGCCAGGTTGATCTCAGCTTCTTCGAGGTCGCGGGCCGCGCGGCGCTGCGCTTCGGCGTTGCTGGCCCGCACTGCGGCCAGGCCGCGTTCGGCGGTGGATACGGCGTCGACGGCGCCGGCCACCTGGGACTGCGCCCGTGACAGCGACGCCGCCGACGAGCCGGCGTCGTCGTCGGCCTTGAGGAGCGCGGAGACCGCGTCGCCGATCCCGGAGAAGCCGAGCGCGAGAACCCCGACGGCGATCGTGGACGCGGCGGCGGCGGTGCCGATGAACCCGATCGCCGTGCTCGCCGCGGCGGCGGCCGGCACGATGGCGGTGCCCAAGGAGGCGCCGGTGGCGATCAGCAGCCCGAGCCGGCCGAGGTTGACCTGGGTCGCGTCTCCGAGCCCCGCGAGGGAGCGCAGGCCCCGGTCGGCGTCGACGTCGACCTCGACGTGCGCGTCCTGCCCGTCGAGGTGCTCGACCATCTGGTCGACGGCGGCGAGTTCGGCGGCGCCGGCGGCCGCGTCGAAGCGGAACCGCACGTCGGCGTCGGCCCGCGACAGCTCCTGCAACTGTTCCCGCAGGTGCGCGATCGCGGCCAGGGCCACGGTTTCGTCGATGTCGATGCCGACCCGGCGGCCCGCGAGGGCGGCGAGCTGGCCGCGGATGCCCGCGATGGTCAGTTCCGCGTCCGTGGAGTCCGCGTGGATGTCCAGCACCGGAAGGCGCTGCATGGCGTTGCGGATCGCGGTCTGGGTCTGGCCGGAGAACGTGCGGGCGAACGCGTCCGCGGCCTGCTTGGCGATCCGCTCCGCGTCGCGGGCCGCGTTGGCGGCGGCCTGCTGTGCGCGGCGCCGCGCGTCGGCCTGCTGCTCGGCGGCGGCCTTCTCCGCCGCTTTGCGTGCGGCGTCGGCTGCGGCCTTCGCCGCGGCGTCGGCCGCCTGCTGGCCTTCGGTCTTGACGTCGTCGAAAAATCCGAGCAGTTCGCGGCGGGCCCGGTCGGTGTCGGCGTTCAGCTCCACCGAGGTGTTGCTGTCGGTGATCTCCTGCAGCAGGGCCTTGAGGCGCAGCATCGCGGCCATCGCCGCGACCTCGTCGATGTCGACACCGATACGCGTGTCGTGCAGCCGGGCGAGTTCGTCGCGCAACGCGTGCACGGCCCGGTCGGCGTCGGAGGAGTCTGCGGTGAGCTCCACCTCGGGCAGCGCCCGAAACGCCGCCTCGATTCGCTTGTGGAACGCCGTCGCGAAGGTGCCCGCCAGCCCGGCGCCGGTGCGGTGCAGGTCCGGGCCGGCGGTCCGGGCGGCGCGCTGCGCGGCCTGGCTGAGCCCGGCCGGCAGCGTGTCGTCGAGCTTCTTGCCGAACTGCCGCGCGAGCCCGTCAAGGCCCTTGGTGATCTCGCGGTCGATGAACCGGAAGGACGGTACGACCTGCAGAAACGCGGTGCCCGCGTGGTAGGCCATCACCGCCCCCAGCTGCCGCAACGCGGCTACGGCGAGACGCGACGACGGCTATTGGGCCGCGGGGACGGGGTCGCCGGCGGCCCGGCTGCTCCGGCGTGCGGGCGGGCGGGGCGGGGCGGGTTGGGTGCCGTTGGGCAGCAGCCGGGCGACCAGGCTGCGGTGCTGCACGCGGGCGCGGCGCTTGCGCACCCGGTCGGCGGCGGTCCGCGGCCGCGGATACGCGGCGATCTTCGGTGGCTTGCCGCCGGCGGCGGCGGTTACCGCCTGGATCAGCTCCCCGAGCCGGTCGTAGGTGTGCGTGGCCATCTCCAGCTCCGGGCTGAACTGCGACATCGCCGCCGCCAGCCGCCCCGGCCCGGCCGGCGGCCGATCCAGGAGTTGCTCGGCGAGCTGCTCGTCATCGCTCAGCGCCTCGACGAAGTGGCTGTTGCGCGGCAGCGCGTCGATGACGTTGAGCAGCCTGCGCCACCGGCGTTGCTGCCACAGCGCGTGCAGGTCGAGCCCGTGCGGCAGCAGGTCACGTTCGATGGCCTTTCCGTAGCGGGCCAGCAGACCGGCGAGGCGCTGGTCATCGGCCGGACTAGCGCACAGCCCGTAGTGGGTGCGGTAGGTGCGCACCAGGTGCCGCATCCGGTACTCGGGCAGCGCAGCCACCAACGGCCGGCTGTCGGGGTAGACCAGCAGCTGTAGGAATAGCCGCCGGTCGCCTGTGCCGGCGGCGACCGCGCGCCACGACGCCGTGCGCGGATCCCGCAGCCGGACCGGCCGACCGAACGCGCGGACCCGCAGCCGGCGGTGCGGTCGCTCCGCGTCGACCTCATCGAGGTCGAACCCGTACGCCGGTGGGTCAGGGCGCGGGGACACCGTCAGGGCTGAGGTTGTAGTGCGCCCGGTAGTCGCCCAGCAGCTTCTCCAGGCGGTAGATCTCCATCCGGTGAGCCAGCAGCGTGGCCCGCTGCTCCGGGGGCAGCAGGGTGTGCATCATCAACCGGGGTTTGCCCTGCGCCGCGTCGAGCTCCTGCCAGTCGGTGTCGATCTGATCCATGAGCAGCCAATTGCGGCCCTTGTAGGTGAACCAGAACGGCTTCGGCCGATCGGTCGGGCGTTCGTAGGCGTCGAGGTCGCACACCACCTCGACATCTCCGTCCCCGAGGACCGGCGCGACATCGAGGACCGCGCCGGCCAGGGTGGTGGTGTCGTCGTGCGGGGTTACAGCAGTCATCAGGGAAACTCCTCACGGATCGGTACGGCACGCGGCCGCGCCGGGTCAGCGGTTCTTGGTGGTGGCGCCGGCCCGCAGCTCACGAGCGGACGCCGGTTCGGCAGCGGGCGCAGGGGCAGGCGCCGAAGCGGTGCCGTCGAGCTTGGGCAGCCAGCCGTCGAAGGCCAGCGCCACCGCATCCGACGCGGTGTAGGCGATGCGCTCGATGACTTCACCGTCAGCGCCGGCCTTGACGTACGCACCCAGCGGCGTGCCGTCGCTGCCGGACGGTGACAGCCCTGGCCCTCGGTTCACGGCCATACGACTCCTTCTCTCTTGTCCCGGGGATGCGGGGATGGCGACAGGCTTGGAGCCGACGCGCGTGGCCACCCATGGCGGTTACGGGGTGGTGGGCTCTCGGTCGAAACCCATGGAGGCGAGCAGGGCAAGCCATCCCGGCCCGGCCCAGTGCCAGCGGTGCGAGAACCCCACCGCGCTGTCCTTGTATCCGGTGAAGGTCATCGGATACTGGATCGGGTCGTCGCCCTCGCCCATGTTCTGATCGCCGAACTCGGTGATCCGGGCCCTGGGCATGTACCGGCCGAAGTAGATCTCCCCGGCCTCGACCTCGTCCACGAACAGACCCAGCACCCGGTAGTACCGCGGCTTGGGCCGGTCCGGCTTGGCGATGGCGACCTCACCGCTGCCGGCGGTCGCGCGCAGCGCCGCCACGTCAGCGCCCGTGAACAGGCCGATGACCTGCTTCTTCGTCTCCTGCGCGTTTATCGCCATCGTGATCTCGTCGCTGGTGACGTCCTCGCGGGTCGACTCGACCGACCCGAACGAGCGGACCTTCGTCGTCTCCGTCGTGCGGGCGAACGCTGCCGCGTCGGTGCTCAGGTGCCCGAGGTCGCCCCACCCGGCAGGCAGCGGCAGCAGTTCCCCACCGGTGGTGGTCAGGGCACCCAGTGAGGGCACGCTCTCCGGCGCGACGAACACGCTGCCGTCGAGCGCCTTACGGATCAGTTCGGCCTTTTTGTCTTGCAGGGCCGCGTACGACACGCAGCTCACCTCACAGACGAGTAGCCGCCCGGCACGAGGCTCGGGCGGAAGTGGAGGAGGGTGGCGGTGCGCGGGTCAGCGCGCGGGGGCGCGGCGGCTGACGAGCAGGTATCGGCCGGTGAACCGGCGGATGCCGGGCGCCCACGGCAGCTCGATCGGAACGGCGTCCACGCCGACGCGGTCGACGCGGCCGTTGCCGGCGCGCAGCCGCTGCCCGGTCAGGAATTCGTGCACGCGGGCGGCCAGTTGCTCGCCCTCGGTGTAGGTCTTGTGGAAGACGTCGACGTCGACGCGGGCGTGGTCGCTGAGCCGGTCGCTGTGCCCGCCGGTGCGGGTCACCCGGGCGAACGGCAGCCGCTGTGCGAGGTCGGCCGGGGTCTGCGTCGCGACCCGGCCCGCGCCGATCAGCGGGGTCAGGACCTCGATGAGCAGCACGTGGACGTCGGGGAATCGGCGCGTGAGGTCGGCGAGATCGCTCATGTGCCGCGCCCGAGGACGTCGATCCAGTCGAGAACCTTCGCGAGCACCCGGTGGGGGTCGACGGTGGGAGTGCCGACCTCGACGAGGATCGCGTGATCGGACGTGTTGGCCAGTTGCGCCGTGACCCGGGCCATCGGCGGGCGGCCGATGTCGGTGACGATCGTGTCGACGATCTCCCACGAGCGCTCGTAGTCGCCGGTGTCGCGCGGCGAGATGAATTCGGCGTACGGCAGCGCCGTCGCGGCGATGTCGTGCACCGCGTGGCGTAGTTCCGGGCCGACCGCGCACGCGGCGATGCCCTTCTTGTCGAGCACGAAGCGCACCCGCACCTCGACCATGCCCGTCACCCCCTGGCCGTCCGGGTGGGATCCGGCCGCGCCACCGGGGTGCATGGGTCAGCCGGTCGTGCGGCGGACCGGGATCTCGGTCACGGTGTTGAGCCACTCCCGCGGGGTGCCGGCCACCTCGTAGAGCAGCCCGCGGACCCGGACCTGATCCTGGGCGTCGACCCGGGTGCCGGGCGGGGCGTACACGGTGGCGTCGGCCTGCACGGTGTTGGCGTTGACCTCCAGCTCCCGCGTAGCGCCGGGAGCGAACAGGCAGTCGGGCACCACGGTTTCGGCGCCGGTGCCGGGGATCGGATCGCCGAACCCGTCCTTACGCGGCGGGTGCACGATCACGACCGGCTCGGTGTCACCGCCTGCGGCGAACATCGCGCAGGTGGGCGAGAAGGCGGAGATGGTCCAAGTAGCGAAGGTCGACGGTGTGTCCGGGCCGCGTCCAGATGGTCCCGGCCCGGCGCCGGTTGCGGCGGACGCCGGCCAGCAGCGTCGTGTCCGCGGCGGTCAGCGCAAGCAAGCCACTGGCCAGGTCCGGGTCGTAGGAGCGGGAGAACGGGCCGGTCGTCTGCGCGCGCAGCCCGTCCGGGTTGCGCATGACCCGCACCGTCATGTTGAGTACGGCCAGCCCGACGCTGTCACCTGGCAGCTGCCCGGACGCGATCCGCTCGCCCAGCGTGGGATAGGTGTCGCGGACCAGCTGCGACGCCCGGCGCAGCAACGCCCGCACGAGGGCTTCGCGGGCCGGGGACAGCGCCCCGAACAGTTCGGTGTACTCCTCGACGGTGGCCAGCGGCGGCGGCCCGTCGATGGTGCGGAACCGCACGTGGTACGCCTCGCTCTGCGCGGCCGTGCCGGTGCTGCGGAACACCGCGCGCCACAGTCCCGGCTGATCGCCGATGAACGTCGCCGGGTACTGCCCCGGCGCCGACGGTGACTCGACGACCGGCGCGGCGTCGATGACGACGGTGCCGTCCGGCCGCGACCAGGTCGCAGTGACCGTCGCACCGGGAGTGGTGGTGAAGATCAGTTCGACGGCGTCGCCGACGTCCACGGCTCACCTCCGTCGCAGTGCGCCTGGTGCACGTCGGCGACGCGACATCGGGGTTGCGGCGCCATCAGTCGGCGTCGTCGGTGGTGCGCAGGTGCCCGGCCCGGACGCAGGCGGCGATGATGTCGCCGCGGTCGGCGTCATCGGCCACCGTGACGTGCACCGCCGCCGCGTATGCCCGCCACGCCTCGGCACCGGAGCCCTTACCGGAGCGCGGCGGCGGCACTACGGCCGGCGAGCCACCGCCGTCTCCGTCGCTTGCCGGGTCGCTGTCCGGGGGCACCACCACCGGCGCCGGTTCCGATTCCGGTTCGGGCGCCGGTGTGGCGTCGAGGGTCCAAGTCGGCGCCGCCAAGCCGGCGAAGACGGGCTCGGGCTCCGGCGGGCCGGCGTGCTCGGGTGGCCAGGCGCGCGGGTTGGTGATCCGTGCGGCGATGTCGGCGGGCAGGTCGTGGTCCGGGCCATAGGCCCGACCGTCGATGATCACCCAGGCGGCGAGGCGGCGTTGCTGCATGTCGGCCACCTCGCTTACAGAACCTTGGCGGTGAGCAGCCGCTGCGGTTGGCCGATGACGGGCATACCGACGCCGCCGACCTTGGTCCACGTCCTGGTCGGGTCGCCTTCCTTCATCACCACGCCGATCAGGCCTGGAAGCTCCTCGAAGGCGAGCTGCGGGTTGGTGCCGCCGACCAGTTCGAGCGCTTCGGCAGTGATGCCCCAAATGGTGCGGCCCAGGGTGCGCGGATCCTGCGGCAGGTACACCATCCGGTCGGCGGGGATCGGGCGGGTGGAGACCCCGTCGACGTCGACGAGGGTGTTATATGAGACCAGCTGCGGCAGCTCGAACGACTCGAGCAGGGTGTTGAGCTGCGCCCGGCTGATCATCGACGGGGTCACGCCGTTGCCGGCGGCGAGCCGGCGCACGCGTTCGTTGCGCAGCATGTGCCCGATGACGGTCCGGGAGGTGACCGCCCAGGCGGGCGGTTCACCGGCGTCGTCGGTGAAGATGTCGGCCCAGCCGCGCATCTCGTCGAACGGGTCGGAGTCGGCGTGGTTGGTCCAGGAGATCGCGGCGACGGGCAGGTGCGACGGCGGCACCCCGAAGTCCGCCTCCAAGGTCAAACCGTTCTCGCCGCGCAAAGTGAACCGCCCGTCGGTCAGCACGTCACCGCGGGCCAGTTCCTGGCGGGCGTGGACTGCACTGGTGTTGATCTCGGCGTCGTTGTAGACCGCGTCGACCATCGCGCTAGTGATGTCGCCGCCGGAGCGTGCCCGCTCCAGCTTGAGCCGCTCCTCCTCCCCGATCGGGGTCTTCTGCCCCAATGGCGGGAGAGCGACCCGCTTGCGTTCCAGTCCCGGCCTGGAGCCCACCGGGGTCTCAGCGTCGAAGGCCCTGAACTTCGCCGCCCTGTTGGTCCGAATGAGGGTGTCGAAGGCGGCCTCGATGTCGGGAATCGTCTCGTCGGGCAGCCACTGGTTCAGGGTGTAGTTCGCCGGAGACGGGATCCAGCGCACGTAGCCGGTGAGGACGGCCGGCTCCACCAGGTCGTAGTTGATCATCGTGTGGGGGTGTCCTTACCGGTAGCGGAGGGAGCCGGGGGCGGCGGCGATGCCGGCGGGGCCGAGGCCGTGGCCGGCGGGCAGCCGGGCGATGACGATCGCGCCGTGCCAGAGCAGGGCGGCGCCGACGTTCGCGCCGTTGTCGGGGACCCGGATCGAGGAGAAGAGGTGGCCGGCTAGGTGCTGTTGGCCGTTGGTCTCCGTCGGGCCGTAGGGGCCGTAGAGGCCCGCCTTGTCGCCGGAGGTGATCAGCGCGACCGGCATCCCGGACGGGATGGCGCCGTTCGGGTAGTGCGTGGTCCGGGTGAATTCGCTGGTGGCGACGGTGATGGATTCGGTGCAGTCGGTGCCGTGGGCCGAGCCGAGCCAGGCGCGGTCCTCGACCGGGTAGGAGATGGTCTTGACGGAGATGTCCATTGGGGGCGTTGCCCTCCTTGCAAGACGGGGCGGGGACGGGCTGACGCCCGAGAGGGAAGGTCAGGCCGGGGTGTCGGGCCGTGGCTGCTGGCGGCTGGCGAAGCGGGCCTGCGCGGCGGCGCGTCCGGCGGCGAGGCCGGTCAGCGTGGTGGTGCCGGGGTTGCCCTGCCCGTAGTCGGGCAGCTGCCGGGGAAGGCCGACGCTCGCCGGTGACGTCGCGGGTGTTCCGGGTACGGCCCCGGGCAGCGCCGGGGCGGCTGCGGCCGAGGCGGCGGGCACCGCAGTGACCACGGGTGCGGCGGGCGCGGATGCCGCTGACGGTAGGACGGCGTTGACGAAAGCGCCGATCTTGTCGGTGTCGACGCCGATGCCGTCCGCGGTGAGGAACCCGGCGGTGTTGACCCCGGCGATCAGCGCGGTGACCTGATCGGGCTGCAACCGGGCACCGACCGCGGCCCGTAGGTGCGCGTCGACCAGGACGGCGCCTGCCTGCTGCATGGCCTCGGCCCGGCCGGCGTCGCGGGCCGCGGTCACGGCCTTCTCGTGTTCGGTCTGGTTCGCGGCGATGAGGTCGTCGTGGGCGGCGGCCTTGGCGCGTAGCTGCTCGTAGTCGCCCATCGCCTTGAGGCGGTCCTCGTTGCGGCGCGCGTAGTGCCGCCAGTACGCCTCCCGCTGCTCGCCGGTCATCTGTTCCAGGGGCAACCCGGCCGGATATCCCGCTTCCCCGCCCGACGGCGGGGTCGGGCCGGGCAGCGGACTCGCTGGGCCCGGCGCGGGCGGTGGCGTGCCCGGCGGCGCAGGGGGTGCGGGCGGGGTGCCGGTGCCAGGGGCGCCGGTCGGTGCCGCGCCGGGTTCACCGACCGGTTGCGAGCCGCCCCTGACGGGCCAGATCGGCTTACCGGCACGGGTGAGACCGAGCGCGCGCATCGGTTCACCGGTGTGTGGATCTTGCAGACGGGGATGCCCGGGAAGCTCGACGGTCGCGGTGGGCACGGTGGTGGGCAAGGCGATGCGCATGTGGTGTCCCCATGTCGGGTGAAGGTGAACGCGGGCCCCTGACGGGCGCGCGACGAAGCAGCCGACCGGCGTGCGCCGGACAGCAGGTGGTGCGGGATCGACCGGGTGCGGCTACGCGGCGACGCGGTCGGCGTCGGCCGGGGCGGCGTCGCGGCGCGTAGTGCGGGCGACGTCGCGCGGGCTGCGGAAGTGCTGATCGGCGTTGATGAGGATCGGTCCGAGTTCACCGTGTTCGGTGACCTGCACACGGATCTGGCGCAGCGCCTCGCGGGTGTTGCCACCGGCGGCGGCGTAGATGGCCGCGAGGTCGTCGGCGTTGATGGAGAAGCCGGGGTCGGCCGTGTCGCCGACGGCGATGACGCCGCAGCGGCAGCCCGGATGGATCGGCTGCAACTGCTCGTAGGAGTAGACGCGGTCGGCGGCGACCACGCAGATCCCGCACGGCGGACCGCCGCTGCCGAGTTCCGGGCGCAGCACCCTGCGGTAGCCGCCGCGCACCTGGCGGACGCGCATGAACCGGTGGGCCTGGGCGCGGTGCGCGAGGCTGATGTCGGTGTCGACCACCATGGCGGCGCGTTGCAGGACCGTCTGCAGGGCGACCGTGTCGGGCTGGCCCTCGGCGATCTGGTAGCGGTAGAAGCTGGCCAGCCGTTCATACGGCACGCCCGGATCCAGCGGCCGGGTGTCGGCGCGGGCGCCGTCGCCGGTGGCGCGGTCGGCCTGCCCGGCGGGCAGGGCCGGGTCCGCGCCGAGGCTTGCGGTGAGCGCCGCGGCGAGAACCTGTTCGGTGAGCGGGGACAGCACCCGGCGCAGGGCGGTGATGTCGATGAGCCCGACCGGGCCGACCCTGCGGCCGAGGATCACCGACGTGCTGCGGGCGAGGTAGGCGTCAGTGAGCCGCGCCATGCGCCGCTGCGACGGCTGCACCAGGCGCCGAATCTCCGCGATCAGCGCGGCGACCTCGCCGGGGCGCCACCAGCCGCGGAACGTCCGCAGCCGGGACCGGGTGCCGTTCACGGCAGTGCGGGTCACCTGTTCCCGGGCGGCGGCCTGGGCGTTGATCAGCGCGACGAGCTGGGCGAGTTCGGCCTTGGTGAGCTGCCCGTCAGGGCCCGGCATGTCAGATCAGCCCCTCCCCTTCGTCGGTGACGGCAGGCGCGGCGAGCCCGTCCAGCGACGGCAGTACCGGCGGCGCGGCCGGGGCCGGGGCGGTCGGGTCGGGGGTTTGCGCGGCGGCGGCGATCTGCGCCTCACGCAGCTCCTGCTCGTCCCACTCGGACTCCAGCTCGTCGGCACGCTCGGGGGTGTAGCCCCAGATGTCGATGAGCCGGATCCGCCGCGGAATGTCGTTGCCCGCCTTGGACGCGGCATCGGCGCGCTCGGACAGTGACAGCCGGGCCGGCGACGCCCACAGCGTCTCGAGCCTCGACAGATCCGCCCGGGCCGGCTCCCCCGCCTGCAAGAAGCTCAGGGCCATGACCTGCGACCACGGCAGACTGGTCCGGTCGATCCGGTCCTGCGTCTTGAAGATCAAGCCCTCGCGTTGCAGCGACGCCCCCTCCGCGGACTGGTTCACGCCAGAGGGCTGGAGCATCGTCATCGGCGTGCGGGTGACCGCGCCGAACTCCTGCACGTCCGCTTTGACGCCGTCGAGGATCGGGCGCAGGTCGACCGTGGCGGACTCCCACATCTCCGCCCCGGCCGGCAGCTGCCACAGCGCCGCAGGGTCCATCACGAACAGATCGGAGTAGTCGATCTCCTCGCCGGTCTCCTCATCGACGTCGTCCAGGCCCTTGACCGCGCGCTGCCGGAAAGCCTGCATCGTGGCGATGACCAGGCGCTGCAACGTCTGGTGATTGATGCGCGCGAGCAGATCCTGGTGGGCCTCGTACTCCCCCATCTGGTCCTTGTTCAGGAACCGGACCACAGGCAGCCGGTTGAAGCCGAGCGCTCCGGAACGCTCAGGCGCCCAGTCCCATGCCCGAGGGCTCCAGGTGACGCCGATGCTGCCGAGACTGCGGGCGGCGTAGGTGGCAGTGCGGCGGGCGACCCACACCTCACCGGGCAGGTACAGGTAGGCGCGGTCCTCACCCTCGATGTCGTCACGCACCACCTTCAGCGCCGCCCGCAACCGCATCGGGTTCACCGGATGTGGCTCGCCGATGATGGTCCGCGGGTCTTCGGCGGTGACGACCGGCGCGCCCGTCTCCTCATCGACCGGGCCGACGATGACGTACGCCTCGCCGAGATTGAGCATCATGTCGTGCACGTCCGCCGCAGTGACCGGCATCCCGGACCGCTTCCAGATCTGCGCGGCGAGCTTGTCCCCAACCGCACCACCGTCGGCCGCGGTCCGGAACCCCACCGGGGTCATCCGCTCCGACACCGCCGCGACCGCGAGCTGCGCATAGTTCGAGCGGGCCAGCTTCTGGAACGCGATGTACATCTCGCGGACGTTCTCCGCGCCGATCGGCAGCGGCGGGTTACCGCAATAGATGTCGGCCAGCAACCGCAGTCGCTGCTGCCGGCGGCGCTGGTAGAGCTTGGTGAACAAGCGGTCCATCCACCAGCCCGGCGAGTAGCGGGTCTGCACGTCGATCGGCACGCAGGCTCACCCCCGACCGCCGTACGGGGGCACACATCACAGCAACCCAGGGCGAATCGGGTCGACGATGCATCGATCAAGGAATATCGTTGATCAGGTACGGCCCGCCGGTGTCCCCCGTGAATCGGCGGGCCGCACTCATATCCGCATCCCCTTGCGGCCGACCACTGTGTCCACACGCTGTGGATAGGCGGATGCGGCCGGAGCCAGGTACGTGAGAACGGCCGCGTACGGGGCCATTGCTCTCGCGCGGGGCGCCAAGAGCCAACGGGTGGGCGTCTGTCCTTGATCTGTCACCCGGGCTCCGGGGCGCGGCAGGCATGCTGAGTGCCGACCGTCGATGAAAGAGGTTCAGCCTTGCCTGGAAATGCTGTCGCGTTCCTCGCCTACGGCTACGACCTGCCGACCGGCTTGGACGTCGACGAGACCCGGCAGTTGCTGCTCACCGCGGCGGAGATCGACGCACGCACGCACGAGGCGAGCGCCGAAGGCCTGCTCGACGACCCCGAGGCGGATGCGCAGTACCGGCTGTCCGTCATCGGGCTGCACGTCGAGGAATGGGGCGACGCGTACTCCGAGAACCTCTTCCTCGCGGCCAGGGTCAAGATCGTCGAGGACGACGTGCTGCACCCCCTCGAGGACGACGAGTGGGTGACGTTCCCCGACGAACGCCAGCGCCTCGAATGGGCGATGAAGACCCTCGGCGCCGAGGCCGACCAGCCGCCGCGGTGGCAGCTCGGCATGCGGACCTTCGGGTGACGCCGTACACCGGGGCCTGACTCGACATCGAACGGCACCCGCGGGACGGCGGTACAGGTCTGCGCCGCCCCGCGGGTTCACAGCCAGGCAGGTACCCCGGCCACGATGCCCGGCTGAGCCCAGCCCGAGCCAGTTCACGGTCCGGCGATCAGCGGATGCGCCGGGCCCGATACCGGCGCTTCGGCTTCGGGTTGACCCCACCGGCGATGGCGTCCGCCCGGCATTCGTAGGCGAGCACCGCGGCGACCGCGGCGTCGATGAGATCCGGGCTCTTCGGGAACCGCTTGCCGATCTGCAGACCCGCCCGCGACGGGCGCCGCCGGGCGTTGAGGACGTGCCGGCGCAGGACCACCGCCAGGCCCTCACCGCCCTCGATCTGCTCCGGCGCCGGGGTGTAGGAGATGCTCTTGCCCCGGACCGCCTCGTAGAAGCGTTCCAGCGCGGAGACCATCGACCGGCCCCGCGCCGTCCACCATTCCAGGGGCCGAGCCTGCGACGCGCGGACCTTCAGCTTGTCGCCGAACTCGGCCGTCCACTTGTCGAGGTAGTCCTGGATGTGCGGCGGGTCGGCGTAGAAGCCGACCACCCGGAACCGGGCCATCGCCGCGGCGACAGCGGCGTCGACTGCGACCCGGTCCAGGCGGCCGTCGTCGCTGTCGGCGGGCAGCCAGTACCCGAGCAGTTCCAGGTGCCCATCGGACAGCCGGCACGCCACCAGGCAGGTGGAGTCGCCGGAGATGCTCGCGTCCAGGCCCAGCGTGACGACGTCGCGGTCGGCGAGGTGCTTGTCCGGGTCGGCGAGCGCGTCCCATTCCTTCGCCGCGATCCACGCATCGCTGCTCGAGGTTTCGGCGTTGAGGAAGAACCTGCGGCTGTTGGACGGGATGGCGCGCAGGGAGTAGATCTGGTCGACGATGCCGTCCAGGTCGTTCCACGCCATCGCGTCGCCGAAGGCCTCGACGATCGCCGCCCGCAGAGCGGGCTCGTCGGTGAGGTCGGCGCATTCGCCCCACCGGTGATCGAACAGCTGCCGGACCCGGCCGCGTTTGCGGCCGGTGCGGATGAGTTCGGCCTCGCGGTAGGTGACCTCGGCGACCGAGTCCTCGCCCGGCGCGAACATCGTCGTGGTCTCCAAGAACCACGTTCCGCTGAGTTTGCGCTTGACCAGGTTCTGCGTGACGGTCGCGTACATGTCCCGCAGGACCGGCGTGTTGTAGCGGTGCGTCTCGTCGAAGCAGCACCAGGTCTCGCGACCACCGTCCTTGCTGGACGCGGACGCGGTTGACGGCAGCACTTCCCCGCCGCCGGGCAGGTAGATCCGGGTCCGGCCGGCATCGACACCGGGCACCCCATACAGCGGGGCGGTTTCCTCGGTGAGGTTGTAGTAGATGGTGTCGAAGACGTTGCCGGTCTGGCCCTCTTCGGTGGCCATGATCCGCAGGACCGGCACGTGCACGGGCTGGCCCATCGGCTCGCCCGGCTCGTACGTATAGGCGAATCCGAGGCCCCACGGGTCGCGGTAGACCTCACCACCGCGTGCGAAACCCAGGAAACGCGCCGGGCCGAGTGCCTCGAACAGGCCGATCATCCCGGCGAGGCCGCTCTTCGCCGACCCCTTCGGGCGGCTGATGAAGGTGGCGTCGTAGAGGCGGCGGCCCGCCGTGTCGAGGGCGTAGCAGTCGAGGACGAATCCGGCGAACTCGTCAACGAGGTGCACCCGCTGGCCCTGCACCGCGCCGGGCCCCTGGAGCACCAGGAATTCAATCCAGGCGAGGGCCAGCCAGCCGAGCGAGCGGGTTCGGTCGTGGCCGGGGGCGCGCACCAGCGTGCGCGGCATGGCGGGTTACCCGGCGGCGAGCCGCCGACGCCGCGACGGCGCGTCAGCCAGGTCCGTCACGTTCTCGGCCCCGCCAGGTGCGCCGCCCGGGTCGGGGTCGGGCGTACCGGCCGCCCCGGTGAGCTCGTCACCCGGCGGCGGCTCGGTGGTGGCGGGGGCGAGTTTCGGGTCGGTGTAGCGGATCAGCAGTTTGCGGCGGGCCTCGCGGGTCACGCCCATCTGGTCCTCGCGCCGGCGGATCTCGGTCGCCTTCGTCGCGTGGAGCTCACCGGAGAAGTAGCTCGTCCAGAAGTCCTGCTTCAGGTAGGCCGTCTCGATCGCGAACAGCCAGTCCGTCGGCGCCCACAGCACGCAATGCGGCATGATGCGCAGCTGCTCCCACCACGCGGTGACCTGCGGAAACCAGTTCATCCCCGGCACCATCGGCAGATCGAGTTCACTGCCCGGCCCGGCGTAGGGGCTGTCGGGGACCTCAGTGAATTCGGCGCCGCCGTGCCCGCTTCTGCGGTTGTTCGGTGCCGGTCCCGGCCGAGCCATGCTCACCACCCACCGTTCCCATGTCGGGGTGCTGCCGGCACGCCCATGACGGGCGTGCCGGCAGCGGCGGGGCGGGATGCAGAAAGCTAGGCGGACGGAGCAGGCGGGACGGACGGGGTGGGGTCGCTCTCGGCCGTCTCCGGCAGGTCGTCACCTTCGACGAGCACCATGACGGCGTTCGGGTCCGGCGGCGCGTACACGAAGACGACCTGGTGCGACTGCGGCAGGCCGAGCAGCTGGTGCAGCTGCGACGGCCGCAACACGATCTTGATCCGGCGCCGCCGTCCTGCCGTCGGGGCGTTCACGGCGGCGCGGATCGCCGCGCACTGCGCGCAGTCGCGGTGCGCGGCGGCCAGGGCGGGCCGCCGGGCGATGGCGGCCGCGGTGCGGGCGTAGTCGGCGCTCAGGTCGGCGTGCAGCCGGTCGGGGTCGCCGACGTCGTACCACACCTGCTCGGTCCCGCCGCTCACGTAACCGGCTTGGTCCAGGCCGCCGCCCACGTCCGCGGGCCGACCTTCCCATCCGGGTCGAGACGCTTCTCGCGCTGGAACGCGACCGCGACGTCCCTCGACTTCGGGCCGTAGTCGCCGTCGACGCCGATGGTCCAGCCGCGGCGGCGCATCTGGGTCTGCCAGCGCCGGATGTCCTCGCCGTGCATCACCGCCCGACCAGCCACATAGACGAACGTGCGGCCCGGAAACGCGGGCGCGGACGGAGGCGGCGCCGGCGGCTTGGGCTTGCCCTTCAGGTCCGTGATCCCCTTGTTGACCGCGGCGAACAGCTTGTCCCAAGGGAAGGATGGGCCGGGATCGGTGTGGGTGGTGCCGCCCCACGCCCGGCGCATGTCGTCGTGGGAGTAGAACGCGCGGACCTTCGGGTTGCGGCGCATCTCGGCCACGCTCGCCCGGCGGACCTGGAAACCCTTGAAATCGGAGTCGTTGACGATCAGCCAGGCCAGGGCGCGGCCGAGCTTGTCCCACGCGACGTGGGCCAGCCACCAGGCGCGGGACTTGCCGTTGGTTCCCGTGATCTCAACCGAGATCGCGTTCTCGTTGCCCTGCCGGCTGCCGGCGTGCCCGGCACGGGCCTCGGTGTCGAGGGACTGGGTGACGCTGTCGCCATCGACGTAGAGATGCGAGGAGACGCCGTCCGGGCGGTGCTTGGCCCAGTTCGCCTCGCCCTCGTCGCTCGCGTCGTTGCTGGTGTTGTGGATCGCGATGCCGTACTTACGGCCGTCGCCGTCCTTGTAAACGTTGCGGCCGGCCACGAACCGGACGCCAGGAATCTTCGCCATAGGGGTGCTCCCTCGAGGACACGGAGATGGGCAGGAGAGGGCCGCTCAGCGCGCGTGGGCGGCGGGCGAAACACGGAACTCGCGAGATGGGTGGGGTTGCCAGGGCCGCGTTCCGGGCCAGCGCAGGGCGCTGGGTCGGAGGGCCGGGCATGAAGAAGCCCGCCATGCGCGAGCGCAGGCGGGCGATAGACAGCGAGCCGAACGGCACGCAGGTTGTCCCAGGGGCAGCGGGTCAGACGATCCCGGGATGACGTTCCGGCGGCCGATGCAGCGGCACCCGCGCCTGCGCACCCTCACGGGCGCTCTTCACCGCGTGGTGCGGCCCGCACAACCACTGCAGGTTCGCGTACGAGTGATCGTTGCCGGGGCGGACGTGGTCGCAGTCCGTACCCGGGGCCGGGCAGCGCACTCCCCGCTCCACGGCCTCGCACCGGCCGGCCGCGCGGCCGCGCACGACCATGCGGCGTTGCGGCCAGTCGGGGGGCAGATCCTGGCGCCGGTGCGACCCGGCCCAGGGTTCACGACCAGGCGGACGCGACGCCATGACACAACCAGCCCAGCACGATCAACAGCGCCGCGACGATCGCGGCCGCCACCGCGAGAACCACGAACACGACCAGGAGGCCGAGGACCACGACGATGGCCTTCGCGACCGGATGAAGCTCACCGAAAGCCGGACGCGAACGCGGCACATGCAGCGGCGTCACGAGTCGTCGCCGTCGCGGGGCAGCTGCAGACCGCGGCGGACGCCCTCGCGGACCGCCGCCTCGAAACGGCGGGTGACCTCGTCGGCGAGCTCGGCCAGAGCCTCGCGGTCCAGGGTCGGCGTGACGAGCATGGGCGCACTCGCCTGCTGCGCAGAAGGCATAGGGGTATCCCTCGATCAGAAGAGCAGTTAGGGGGAAGTGGCGCGAAGGCGCCTAGAGGTGCGCCGACCCGCGATCCGGGCTGGGCGCGGCGGCCATCTCCGCCGGGCTCGACCAGTCCGACAGCTGCGTGTCGGCGTGGCCGGTGTCGAAGCCGATCGGCAGGCGGCGCGCGAATACGGCGGTACGCCGGATCAGGTCGTACGCCAGGTCGGCGACGTCCTCCATCGAGCGGTGCGCCTCGACGACGACCGTGTGGCCCGCGATCGTGATGTCGATCTTCGTGAGCGGGCCTGGATCATCGGCGGTGACTTCGGGAACAACCGGCGCCGTGATCACGGGCTCGACCGGGATGTGGGTCAACCTGTGGAGATCTTCACTCGCTGCGTCAGCCACCGGCATCTCCTGGCACAGCGGCACGTGCGGGTGATCTCGGGCGTTGACCAGATGCACGGCAGCGCGATGTACCGCGGCGGGAGTGGCCGGACATGCGGGTGTCGCGCTCGGCCTCGAGGATGTCCCCGAGGCGATACCGCAGGGTGCCGTCGCCGCAGCGCCGCACCCGCAGGTGCCGTCGGGCGCCGTCGGGAGGCAGCCAGCCGCGGGCCCGCCACTTCCCGATCGCGTCCGGGCTGACCCCGGTGACCATGGCGGCCTGTGCCCGGGTGAGGAAGGCGTCGAGGTCCACGACCACCCCCTACATCCGCGATGCGCTGTCGGCGGATACAGAAAACGCCCCGACCAGGTGGGGCGGGGCGTGGCGACGGACAGACTTCTGCCGTGCAGCAACGATGACACGGGCAGACAAGATCCACAAGTGAGATGGCGATCACAGGCCCTCACCGGCGAGCACGGACGACAGGAGCGTGACCCCCACTCCCAGAATCAGCCATTCGGGCAAAAGATGATCACGGTGGGTCTAATTCGCGGCCACGCAGTGCCACCGTACGCTGTGGACATGGTAGCTGAGGGCGCCCACATGGACGGGCTTGTGGGTGTCAAGTACGCACAGCAGTACCTCGAGAGCACGACCCACATCACGCTGCCGTTCAACGTGTACGAGGACATGAACCAGACGACATTCGTGCGGCTGGACAAGAGGCTGAAGCGCTACGACCTCGTTGGGCACTTCCTGGGGGAGCGCCGGCGACCGCTCGCCGTTGAGAACAAGGCTTACACCGGGGTCGGCAAGCAGCCGGAGGACTACACCGAATACCTGGCCAACGCATACAGCATCACGGCACGTGAATGCGAAGACGGTGTCGACACCGAACGCGAGTTCATGTGGCTCACGACGCACCCCTTCGCTCAGACCAAGTGGGCCCGCCTTCGCAGCCCGGAGGAGATTGCTGAGGCGCTGGCCAAGCATCCCGAGGCCCTCGCCGACCGAAAGCTTGACAACGATCTGCTGGCCAGGGTCGCGTCGCGGCTGTGGTTGATCCCGCTCCACGACCGGCACCGCGAGCTCCTCCTGGAGCGCAAAGAACTCTTCAAGATCCACGAGGCGCTCAACCGGAGGGGCTACTAGCGATGACCAGCGCGAATATGCAAGCAGCCGTGGAGACCGCACTCGGCCACGCTCTGGCTCAGGACGTCATCGATGGCGTCAAAGCAGCCGTGGTTATGGAACTCGAAGGCCTCGACTCGGCAGCCGACATCCGCACGACGGAATACTTCAACCACAGCTACGCGCCTGACATCGTCCTGACCTGGCGGGAGAACGGCCGCGAGTCCGTCCGGAACATCTTCCTGCGCTACAGCCTCGGATCTGCAGCAGCAGGACGAGACATCGAGGCCCTAGGTGAGTTCGGCCCTGTCCTGCTCGGGCTCCGGGAAGAGCACGATCCCGGGATCATCAACGAAGTACGCGCCGAGGTGGCCGAGGCTCCCCGTGTTCTGGCCACCGATATCCGCTCGTTGGACGACATCACTGACCATGGCGCCAACGGCGGTTCTCGGGCGTTGGCCGCCGTCGGTTCCGCCCGCGAACCTCTACTACGCCTGGTTCGCGGAAGTGTTATGCGCGGCGGACGTGGGCTCTTCATCTCCGAGTCGGACGATGTAGCGGCACTCACCGGAGCCAGCGGCGAGGCCCACGATGAGGTTGCTGGACTCGACGCATTCAACGCTGTCGTCCGAAACCTGTTCGTCGAGGACGCGGCAGCGCGCCTCATTCGGGCCGGCCAGATGTTGCGCATGGGTATCAGTGGAGATACCGCCGACCTGAGCCCATCCCCCGGGGACGATCCTGACGAACCATCCGGCGTAGTGCGCGGTAGCTTGTCGGAAGCTGAGCTCATGGTAGTGCTGCCCTACCTGCTTTCCCGCGACGACGTGACCGACGACCCCCGCTACTGGGCCTACGTAGGTTCGATGATCTCCCTCAAGCGGCTCGAGGACATGGCTGCTGGGCTGCTCGGACTCAACCTGACCCGGCTCGTCGTCCCCAACCTCGAACACTGGTCCGCAGCCAGAGCCAGCGCCGGGCTAAACGTCGATTCACTCGATGAGGCACCGACGGACTGGCGCGATGGATGGTACGTCCGCGCAGGCATGCTCGCCCTCAACGCCGGTGCCCACCTCATTTCCCTAACCAGCGATCGACGAAAGATCTCCGGGCGGAAGGACTCAGCAGCTGCCCGCTGGGAGGATCTGGCGGAGCCTTTGAGCCGCTTCGCGCTCAACGCAGTGACACTGCAAGGACTGCTCCGCCGCGTCCGGGTGCAAGCCGAGCGCTCCGACGACGTCTACCGCGACGTGGACACCATCACCTCGAACCTGGACGACACCTTCCGAGTCCCAGATGTCGAGGTGCGAGTACCCACCGATCCAACAGGATCGGTGATCACGGCGGACTTCACTCGAATGATCGCTGAGTCCGCGACAAGCGCGCCGGCATCGACCCTCGTACGCGTGGCACGAGAGCTATTGGCCCACACCCGCTCGGGCTAATGTCCCGGCCCCGGCCGGGGCCGAGAGGACGCGACGATGTGCCGTCGAAGCTGGCCCATGCTCTACACCTAGTAGAACCCGAGCGCCCTGCCTTCCGCGGACACCCGTCCGATTTTTCCGATTCGCGCGCGACCCGAAAGTTTTGGAACTCGGCGAGATCGCGAGGCCCAGAACATGCCGGTGCCCTTCTCGCACGCGGGGGCGGGGGTGCCCCCGTGGGGGGCGCACGCGCGCGGACATGCGCAGGCGCGTAGGCACCCGGCCGCGTACGTACGCAGGCGAGCGCGTACGCACGTACACAGGCAGGCGCGGGCAGGCGCGCGCCTCAGACCTCCCATTCGGCTCCATTGATGTGACGTGGGACACATATCCATGGCGATGACTTGACACGGGCCGGGTCCTTTGGGGAGCGTCTGAGCCGCACCGCTGCTGTCCGGTCAGACCGGACAGCAGCACTACCCACACGACTCGGAGGCACACGATGTCGAACACCGCTACCGCTACCGCTACCGCTATCGCCAACCGTCCGGCCGCTCAGGCTGCGAAGATCCCCACGCTCTACAAGCTCACGGACGGACGCTTTGTCCTGGTCGACGTGCCGTTCATGATCGCCGACGTTGACGGCGCGCGCTTGCAGTCGCGTCGCGTGCTCGGCGGACAGGGGCTCGGCTTGCAGTTCCGCAATTACGAGCACGTGGGCGGATGGGTTGCGGACACTCGCAAGCTCGGCCGTGACGCGGTTGACGCACTCGCCGCGTATGACGTGGCCGTGGTGGACCTGTCGGGCAAGAAGTCACCCGCGATCGAGTCGGGCGCGGAGGTGGCGCGGCAGGCGCGGCCGGTCCGTGCCGGTGCCGCTCGCACGGGAGCCTCTCCGGTCACGGTGACTCGCGGTACGCCGAAGGCCGTTCCGGCGGTCGCGAAGGCGCCCCGAAAGGGCGTGAACAGCGGCGCGGTTACGCGCAACGGCCTTGCGGCCAAGATCACGGCGGCGCTTGTCGGTGAGGACATCGAGCCGGAGATCATCGCCGAGGCGATCCGCGCGGCGGTCGCGAAGGCGGACGAACGTGCGAAGGCGGCGACCGCCACGGTGTCGGCTCCCGCGAAGGCTGCGCGTGGCAAGGCCGCGCCCGCGAAGGCTCCGCGCGGCAGTGCTGCGGCGGCCGCTGCGGTTTCACCTGCGTCGGACGGTAGCCGCGCGTTCACGCTGGCACAGGGTGTGCCGGTTGCGGACGCTGCGACTGCTGCGCGTCGGGCGCTGCCCCGGGCGGGTTTCTCGGGTGTGAGCATCCGCAAGAGCGGGCGGACGCTTACCGCGTACCGGGCGGATGGCGCGGCCGTCTCCGCCGACGTGGACAGCGTGATTCTCGCGGCGGTCGCCACGATCGCGTGAGGGATCGAGCCGGGGCGTGCGCGTAGGCGCGCGCCCCGGCTCCGTATGTGCGCACGGGCGCACCCCCATCCGGGGGTGCGCCCGTTTTCGTATGCCCGAACGGGTGCACCGGACGGGCACCTCAGCGCGCGCGAGACGCGCTCATTGCGCAACTTGTCGTCCGGTCTGCCCGGACGGACTGAACGGCCGCTTATGACCGATCGCGCAACGGTGATGCCGTGCCAGACAGCGCGTGCGGCCGCGCCCGACGGGGCGTCTCAGCGCGACTGTGAGGCGCTCGCATTCCATAGGCTGTCCGGGCTACCCGGACGCCATGAACGGAGGTCTGTGGCCCTCTCAGGGGCGCACGCGGGCCACACCGGGGCGAGGCGCGCGCCCGCGCGGAAGTGATCTTGATTGGTGCTGCCACGTGCGCTGGGGCAGGCGTACGCGCGGGCTCGCGCGCTGCGGGTGTGTATGCGCTCGCGTGTCATGCGCCGTGGCACGGCTCGCGCCCATCGGGTCTGTGCGGGCGAATCCGTTGCGCACGCGGGTATCCGCGCGTGCGGGTGCCGTTGCGCGTTCGTAGCTGTCGGCGGCGCGCGCACTGGGGCGTGTCGGTCCCGTGGTCGAACGACTCGCGCGGATGTTCGGGCGCGTGAGCGCGATCCGCGCCCGGGGCGCTCGGTGGCGCGCGGGCCGGCGGCCGGCTGCGGGCGCGCGGGCTTCATCGTCGGATGTGGACGGCGCCGGTGCGGACGCGTGCGGGCTGCGCACGCGGCGTGCGTGCGTTGCGCGTGGACGCGCGTCGCACGGTTGCGCGGTGGCTTGGTCCTGGATTGACAACTTCCGGGGTCTGTGGTCTGATCCCTGCCACTCGATCTGTCCGGTCCGACCGGACAGCATGGCGGTGCGCAGCACGCAACACGCGTGGCCCGCGCCGAGATCCCGCATCCCACACCCACACGAAACGCCCTCCGGCCAGGCACGGCCGGAGGGCGTCGCTCATCCCTGGAGGTTCCCCATGCCCAGCGTGACCGTGTCCGCCCCTGCGTGGACGGCCACTCTCATCAGCCCGCACACCAACCCGCGTCTGCACGTGAGCATCGGCTCCACCACGCTGCGGCTGCGCCTGGATCTCGGTCGCCTGCAAGCCCGGCAGCGGCGCAGCAGTTCGCTCGTGGGTGCGGCCATCACCGAGGCCGTGCTGCTGCTGCGACGCCACACCGGGTGCGCGCCGACCGGGCGTTGGGCCCGCGAGACCGAGGACCGCAACGCCTTCACGGTCGCGATCGAGGAGATGCCGGGACGCTGCGAGACGTGCGTGCACGGATGCGGTTGCCGGGTCGGTCACGACGGCTGCGGGCACCTCGGCTGCCCCGGTGTGCGGGCGCGCGAGCTGGCTGACTCCTGTCCTGGCATCGCGGTGCTGATGGCGCGGCCGCGAGCACGGGACCTGCGCACTCGCCGCTGACCGGCGCTGCCCGGCGACAACCGGCCCGCGCACGGGCCGGCGGTCGTCGAGTGGTGCCGGACAACCCCTGTCCGACATCCGAACTGCCCGGTCAGGCACGGCCGGGCACGATCATGCGGAGGTTCCCCAACCATGTCCACCAGCGAAGATCAGGCCCACGCGCAGACCTTGATGTTCACCGTCGGTCAGCCGGAGTTGCTGGCCGCGCTCACGTTCGTGGGTAGGGCGCTGCCGAAGCGGCCGAACGTTCCCGTGCTCACCGGCGTGGTGCTCGCCGGAGACGGGCAGACCGTCACCATCGAGGCGTTCGACTACGAGCAGGCGCGACGGGTGGTACTCCCGGGTGCAACTTGCACCCGGCCGGGCAGCGTGCTCGTGGCCGCGTCGAAGCTGACCGAGATGGTCAAGGCCCTGCCGAAGGCCCGGCCGGTGACGCTCGCCGGCGAGTGCGTGAAGGTGCGCCTGTCCAACGGCAAGACCACGTACACGATCCCGACGATGCCGATCGAGGACTACCCCGCCCGGCCGGACATGCCGCCGACCGTCGGCATGATCGGGAGTTCGGTGCTGGCAGGCCAGGTCGCGCAGGTGGCGAAGTTCGCGGGCACCGACGAGACGCTGCCGATGATGACCGCCGTCCGGGTGAGCTCCGAAGGCGGGCGCCTGTCGCTGGAGGCCACGGACCGGTACCGCCTTGCCGTGCGCGACTTCGATTGGGCGAACGAGGTCGACAAGTTCGCCGCGCTGGTGCCGGGCAAGCTGCTCGCGGAGGTCGCGAAGGCGTTCGGCAAGACCCCGGGCGTGGTGGTCACGCTCGGGTACGACCTCGACGGCGGGTACAACGCGACGTTCGGACTCGAAACCGACCACGTCCGGGTGGTCACGCGCACGATCGACGGGGCGAACTACCCGCCGGTGCGGTCGCTGATCCCCAAGCACGCGGTGCTGGAGGTCGACCTGGACACGGCCGCGCTGGTGGCGGCGGTCAAGCGGGTCGAGGTGACGGCCGAGCGAAGCACTCCGGTGGTGCTGCGGTTCGCCGATGACGTGCTCACGCTCGAGGCCGGCACGAGCGACGACGCCCGCGCGAGCGAGGTACTCGACGAAGAGTGCACGTTCGTCACGATGACGAGCGCGGCCCGCGCGGAGGCGGTGAACACGCTGATGAAGGAGGCTGCGGCCCAGGCGCGCAAGCGCCATGCCCGTGATCCCAAGGAGGTGCGAGACCAGCGGGTCGTCGAGGCGCGACAGCAGGCCTGCGAGGAGTTCGAGCGGGCCACCGGCATGACCTTGGGCGTGAACCCGAGCTACCTGCTCGACGTGCTCAACGTCGGTGCGGCGAGGGTGCGGATGCGGTTGGTGCACCCGTACAAGCCGTTCTTGATCGTGCCCCTGGACGCGGACGGCGCGCCGGTGCCTGGCGTCACAAACCTGCTCATGACGATCCGGATCACGGGCGGGGCAAGCGAGGCGCCAGAGCAGCCCGCACCGCCCTCGGCCGCGAGTGCATCGGCCACCGATGCGCAAGCGGAGCGTCCGGCTGAGACGGGCAGCCAATCCGGCGGTACGGACGGGGCCGCGGAAGCCCGGCAGGCGCGGGAGGCGCCCGTCCCAGCGGTGATCGGCCAGACGGCGACAGCCGCCGCCGAGGCGGTCCTCGATCCGGAGGAGCCGCACATCTTCCGGCGGGCGGTCGAGGACGGCACCAAGCCGAACCCGTTCACCAAGTGCACGTGCGGCCGCATCCGCAACGCGAAGGTCCACGGCGGCAGGCAGGCGGCCGCGAAGGCGGCTGCAGCGGCGGGTGTGAGCGGGCAGGTCCCGGCGGCGGTACCGGAGGGGCCGATCTGGATGGCGGTGCTCCAGCTGGCCGCGCGGGTCGACGGTCGGATGGTCACGGAGGCGACCGAGGACGGCGCGCGGAAGGCGGTCGAGCAGTTCGGCCGGGCCGTGGTCGTACTCGTTTCTGGCGACGGCAACGGCAAGCGGATGTATGTCGGTGCCCGCTCGCGTGAGGACGCGGATCTGATGCAGCGGGTGGCGTGCGCGTTCGGGATTCCGGCGCACACGGCACAGGGCGTGTGGCCGCCGCAGGGCGGAAACGGGCCGGACGGCGCGCAGGCGAGGGCGGTCGAGCGGCCGCCGGTGATCGTGGATGGAGAGCCGACGTTCGACCCACGGGCGACGTCGCTGGAGGCGTTCATGAAGCTGGGTACTGGGGACTTCGACGGTGCACTGGCGCTCATCGCGACGGCGATGGAGGTGGCGCCGGAGCATCGGTTCCACGACCGGCAGCACGACCGCACGTACGGGTGGGCCGAGATCGAGCGGGCGATCCTCGCGAAGCAGGCGGAGGCGGAGATCCAGGCCGAGGCCGAGCGCGATGCGCTGGCCGACATCGCAGCCGAAACACCCACGCAGACGGCGCCCGTCGCCGCCGGCCCGAGCGCGGACGGCCCCGAGCCGGACACCGAGCGCGAACAGCCGCAGGTGCCCACGGGCATGGCACCGGACGTGGACGACGAGCCGGAGCCCCAGGCGGTGGCAGCGCCGCGCGAGAACACGGTGATCACGCGGCTGCGGGAGGCGCTGGCCGGGCAGCCAGACGATGTGATCGAGGCGGCGGTCGACGCGGCCATGGCGAAGATGCAGACGAAGTCCGTCGCAGCGGCACCCGCACCGCGGCCACAGCCGGAAGCACCGGCGGTGAAGCGGTCCACCTCGAAGACCTCCCCGGCCGCTGCCACGGTGAAGCCGCAGGCCGTGCCGACGCAGGTCACGGCCCCCGCCGATGAGGTCGCCCGGTGGCAGGCGTTCGGGATGGTCCCGCCGATCACCCTCACCGGCGAACGGGTGTTCGTCCTGCCCGCCGGGACGCGGCTGCGGGCGCTGCGCAAGGCCGTGGTGGACGCGATGACCGAGGCCAAGCGCAACGCCACGATCGCGACGGTGCCCACCGTCGAGGCGGACAAGAGCGCCCGGCCGTACCGGCTGCGCATCCGGTTCGCCGAGCCGGGCGCGCTGACGGCGGCGTCGGCACTGGTCAACGACGCCGTGGCGGCCGCATTGCCGGACGTTCTTCCGGCCCGCGCCGCCGCCTGACCGGGCACGACAGCCGAACCCCATCCCCGTGGCGTGCCCGGCCGGGCACGCCACGGGGCGCCTTACCCACAAGCACACGAAGGGACGAACCATGGCCAAGCCAGCCCGGCAACGGGTGAACCTCGACATCAACGAGCGGCGGTACACGAAGAGCGTCCGATGGACAGTCCGCGACAGCGGCGTCGTTGTCGCCGACGTCCGCGCGGAATTTGTCGACGGCAGATGCGACAGCGGGCCGCTGACGGCGGCCATCGCGGCACACTTCCACGTCGACGAGAACGCGATCCACTACACGGCACCGGAAGTCTCGCCCGAGCGGTTCGTGCCCGGCCACGCCTGGGTGAAGTTGCCGCCGGAGCAGCCGGAACCGCCGACCTGCGAGCACCTGGTGGGTGACGACGCATGCGAGTTGGCGACCTGTGTCGGCACTCCGGCGGTGACGACGCCGTTGGACCGCGATGTCGTGCCCATCCCCGCCGAGGCCTCGACCGGAGAGTTCGGCGTTGTCACCCAGGGCCGGGAGGTGATGCAACGGGTCGCCCGCGACACGGGGATACCGGCGAAGGACGGCTTCATCGGCAGCACCGCGTGGTCGCAGCTGCCGGGGGTGCGCCGGGTCGACGGATCATGGTTCACCGTCGGCCCCTTCGCGGTACGGCAGCTGTCGTACGAGTCCCGCGACTCGCTGCTCTCCGGCCGCGACGGCTACACGGCCGTCTACGTGGATCAGGACTGCGTGATGCGCCAGCGGTATGCCCGCCAAGGCCAGATCGTCCGGGCGATCGTGGAAGCTGTCCAAGCCCGGCACGACGAGCGGGCGCTGACCAAGGTGCCGAAAGCCGGTTGGTGGCCCTTGAAGAACCCACCGGTCGGGTTCAACGTGCAGCACCCCGAGCACGGGATCGTCGAGGTGCACGAGAAGTCCACGAACGACGGCTGCACCCTACGAGTGGTCAACGCAGCCGGGACGGCGCATTTCATCGACCGGCGCCGAGACGACTTCTGGGTGGCCGCATACGGCGGCGCGGCGATCGGCGGCCGCGACACCTGGGAGCGCTATCAGCGGCGGGTCGCCTACTCAAGGATGGTGATCGCCTACCGGCACCGCTCGATCCAGCACGGCGGCGAGGCGGAAGACTGCCAGCTGTGCCCCGGCGAGGTCGCTGGTCCCCGGGTCGGCGCGACCGGGCACTGGTGGGGAAACTACGTCATGCTGCCGTTCTGCCCGCAGTGCGGACTCCCGCACGGCGAGTGGGGGAAGACGACCGAGGTCGGTCACTGCGCTGGGGCGCCGCGCTATCCCGACGCGAGCCCGGACGATGAGTCGGCCGCCAGCGGGCACACGGCACAGTCTTCCGACGCGCAGGTGCGCGAGCCGGGAACACCGGGCAGCCGGTTCCACGTCCGGGCGGGGTACCCGGTGCCCGTCGACCTTGGCGGCGGGCGGCAAGGACTGACCAACCCTTGCTGGTGCGGGCGGATCGACCTGCCCGAGGGCGACAAGTCGTCGCACGTGTACGGGCTCAAACCGGATCAGGTCACCTGCCCGGTCTGCTACCACCTGTTCACCTGCCCATGGGCAGGGCTGAAGGACAGCGCGGACCGGGCCGCGCATTGCCCGATCTGCGCGCACATCGACTCGTGCGTGGACCCGCAGTGCAACCCGAAGGACCACCCGGGGATCGTGCCGGAGCCGGACGCGGACTTCGACTACACGACCGGCGCGGCCGTGCTGGTCGAGCGCATCCACCAGTCGATCCGTGACGCAGACCTGGAGCTGGCCGAGAAGCTGGTCCGGGCGGGCGAGGATTACAAGCCCGACCACACGATCGCGGGTTACCCCGACGGCTGGGACGGGCTGAGCCTTCACGTGTGGCGCCTGCGCCGACCCGCCCAGCAGATCGCGCCGTCCGGCGCCCCGCCGAGCGCGGCGGATGACCTCGCCGACATCTCGCCGGCGAGCGCCGTCGACCCGGTCGACGACGCCTTCGCGGGCTGGTCGGGCCTGTTCGCGGAACTCGGCATCTGAGCCAAGCCCGTGAGCCCGTCCCCGCAGACACGCACCAGCGCCCAACACGCGGCGTGCGCACAGCGCGCGCCACGCAGGGCAAACCTCTCCTGACCTGGGGTTCTTGGTCCTGGGACCAGCCTGCCCTAGGTTTTGTCCGGTCCAACCGGACATCCTTTGCGGTGTCCACGGCTCCGGCGCACCTGCGCCACCCACCCCTGTACGCATCACCCGGCGGATCGCCGGGCGCTCCACCACGCCCACCTGCCGAAAGGACGTTCGCCATGTCGATCACCACCGCCCCCGCCAGCACGCTCGACGCCGCGTTCACGGTCACCGCCGAGATCGATGTCCCCCGCTACGGTGACCCGATCCTGCGGGTCACCGTCGACGGCGAGGCCGTCACCATCCGGATCAACCCGCATCTGCTGCGGCTGCACGGGCAGAGCGTCACCGACGAGGCCGACCGGCTGCTGCAGCGGCACGCCGGGTACCGGACCACGACCGGGTGGGCCACCGACGAGCGCGGCCGCATGACAGCGACCGTCGCGGAGATCTCCGGCCGGTGCGTCACCTGCGTCCACGGCTGCGGCTGCTCGATCGACGCCATCGGCTGCGGGCACTACCAGTGCCTGGCCGCCAGCGCCGAGATCGCCCATACCTGCGACGGCGCCGCCCTGGCCGTTGATGCCAAGCGGCCCGCCCTGCCGCGCCGTCCCCGCAACACCCTCCGGCGCGGTGGCAAGCGCTGAGCAGCACAAACGTCCCCCACCGCGACATCCGGCGTCCGGCCGCGACCTCACCTGAGGCCGCGGCCGGTCCGCTTTCACCCTCAGCCTCCGTGTGCAGAAAGGGCCACCGCCTTGCCGGACACCATGCAGGTGCTGCCGTACCTGACCGCCGACCAGATCAGGATCGTCCTCGACTGGGCCTACCGAGACGTGATCCTCGTCCCCGATGAGGTCGCCCGCGAGATCAACCGCCAGGTCAACGACGGTTGGCGCGAGTACGTCAGCGACGCGTGGGGCGAATCCCGGCCGTTTCGCGTCGGCACGTGGATGTTCCAGGTCGTCCACACCCTGATGGCCGCGTTCGCCGCCAGCGACGTGCACGACAGCCTCACCGGTAAGGACCGCACCCGCGCCGTCGGCGAGCGCCTCGCCGCCGCCGAGCGCTGGCACCTGTGGCCCCGCATCGTCAGCGTCAGCGACTGGGGCCACGAGGCCCGCACATGGCGCGACCGCTCGGCTAGCCACGACCTGCACGTCAGGGGCACCCCGAGCGCCTGCGTGAACGACAACGCGTTTCAGTTCGCCGGTTGACCGCCGTGAACTCCGCCGCCGACAGCCCGCCAACCGGCCGGGCCTGCGCCAGCACACCCACCGTCCACGAGCGAACGGAGACACTACCTTGACGCTCAAGACCCGGCTGACCGGCACGTTGGCGGCCCTGGGCGACGCTCTCGCCGAGCGGCTCGGCGGCCGCCGTCACATCGCCGCTCTCGACCTCGCGGAGACCATCGCCCGGGTCGACGCAGGCGACGGATTCGCCTACGGGGCACTCTTCTGCGACGAGGCGGACGCGCTGGCCCGGTATCTGGCCGCGTTCGCCTTCCACCGCATTGGGGTCGACGTGCTCCTCGGGCACAGCGACGGCTACCACTCCGACGGCAACCACGGCGAGATCCGCGACTGGCTGACAGCCGAGGCGTACCTCAACGGGCTCATCGGTGACCGCAAGGCGCAGACCCGAGAGGCAGCCGACACTCTCGCCGCCCTCGATGACGACGGCGACCTCGATGGAGCGCAGGTCCGGCCGCTCCTGGAACTCGGCGTGCACCCCGGCGGCGAGCCGATAGCCGAGAACGACTGCCGCTGATCGGTGCTGCCCGGTGCCCGCCACCCCGCCGGCGCGGGGTGGCGGGTCGCCGAGTGGCGCCGAGCAGCCGTGCTCGCGCCGAGGAGAGGAGAACCCCATCAGCGACAACGCGATCCGCAGCGACTACATCACGGCGTTCTACCGGGAGGGCGACACGCTGCTCGACGGCCGGATCGTCGGGTTTCGACGGGCAGGCGTGCGGCTGGCCGGAGATGTCGAACTGACCGGCTACCCGGAGGAACTGGCGAACGTGGGGCAGGCCCTCGTCGACCGGTTCCGCACCGAGCAGTACGTGCTGGTCACCGGAACCCTGAGCAGCGGATTCACGTTCCACGGTCCGACTGCGGCCGGCGAGGACGCCGCCGAGGAGAAGATCCTCGACCTGCACGCCGAGAACTGGGACTTCCACACCCTCACGCCACTCACGGGCACACCCGCCACCAGCGAGAGCAGCGCCAGGCCCGCCGCGTTCGCGGACCTGATCACCAGGTTCCTGACCGCAGCGGCCACGGTGATGGCAGCGCGGGACGAGGAGGCCGCCGAGCCGCACGACACGGCGGACGAGACCAGGAGCACGAACAGCGAGGCCGAAGCGCGCCAGCAGGCCAGCGATTCGGCGCGGGACGCGGTGGGGCTGGCCTACCGGATCATCACCGGCGAGCACCTGGACGCGGTAAGCGAGGCGTCCGAGGCCGTGACGCTGCGCCATCGGGTGGCCGGAGCGATGTCCGCGACGCTCAACATCTGGCAGTCCCAGTTCGCGTCCGCGCTGCACGGGATCGTCACGGCGCTGACCGGAGGGGAGTTGACCGAACAGGCCCTGGCCGACTACCCGGGCGACCACCACTCGCTGCGGTCGTCGCACGCAATCGCCCGGGCAGCCGGTCTGGCCTATGCCACCGAGGAGGCCGCGTACGACGGTGGCGGCCTCCGCATCGACGTCACCGCCGAGCACGTGGGAGCGGCCATCGATGCGCTGCGAGCGATCCCGGCCGGGGACGCCGACATCGAGAACGGCACGTGGTCCTTCCACGAGGACATGCTCACGCTTCACGGCCTGTCTATCGGCCAGGTGCACGAGGTCATGCGCACCCACACGACCGTGACCGAGGCGGCACATCTCGTCCTCGCCGCCTTCGCGGTACCCCGCTGACCGTCCCGGCGCCCGCACCGGTGGCAGCCCGGCACCTGAGCCGGGCTGCTGCCGTGCCGGCGCCGGGCATCCCCGCCCGGCCCGCAGACAGGAAGGCGCACACATCAGTGGATCTCAACCGGTTGACCTGGGAACCCGTACCCGCACAGTCCGACCCCACGGTGCCGACGAAGGCGCAGATCGCCGCCGCCCTGACCGCCCGCCGGGGCCAGTCGGCGATCGTCGCCCGGCACGACCGAGCTGCCCGGGCCGCCGCCCAGGTCGAGCGCATCAACGAGGGACGCGAATTCGGCACCGGATTCGCGGCCGCCGCCCGACAGATCGGCCCCGAACACCGGGTCTACGCCTGGGCGCTCTAACAACCGCGGTCCCCTCCACCAGCAGCTGAGCTGCCCCGCGGCGGCTGGCACACGGCGGACCACCGATGCCAGCCGCCGCTCGACCATCCAGACCTTGACCTCGCGGGGCAACCGCTCGGGCCACCGGACCGGCACCCCGCCTGCCCACAGAGATCGCAGGGACCGTCCCCGGGCGGTCCCTGCGCCATGGAAGGACCCATGATGACCGCACCCGAGCACCACACCTCCGAGCACGACACCGCGTCGCTGCCGGGCGAGCCGGACGACCAAACCGCCTGTCAGGACACCCTGGGCAACATCTACCTCGTCGAGTTGCACGAACGCGCCGCCGAGGTCGTCTTCGCCACCGCCGGCGGCCAGCGCGTGCGCAGCTACAGCTTCGGCACGTTCGCCGGCGTCAACGATGCGCTCGCGCTGGACCTGGGGCGCGGCCTCGTCATCGACGCGACCACCGTCGCCGCGCTACAGCAGTGGGCCAACCTCGATGAGTTCGGCCTGCGAGAGCGCCTTCGGCAGGAGCGCGGCGTGGTGGCGTCCGGCGACATCGACCCGGACACCGCAGCGCACCTCGCGAGCGCGCTCGCGGACCTCGAGGGGCGTCGCCCATGAGCAGATGCCCCTGGTGCGCCGGAAACCTCACCGATGACATCGACCCGGAGGCGCTTTGCCGAGCGCACGCGGCCGAGTACGACGGCCTGACCGAAAGCGAGCTGGACCGGATGGAGGCGGAGCAGGCCGCCGAGTACGCGGACGCCTTCGACCAGTGATTTCAGCGCGGCCGGGCCATGCGGGGAGGCACCCCCTGGGCCCGGCCGCGCTTTCCAAGACGGTTCCCCAACACATCCTGGAGACCCCATCTTGCATCAGGCAGACCAGCGCACGCGAACTGCCCTGACCGAAGCCGATATCCGCCCTAATCAGGTGCACATCACCCAGCGGCTCGACCCGGACCTGTGGAATGCCGTCGCCAAGGTCCTCACCACGCTCGGCGGCTCCTACCAGGCCCGCCACAGCGCATTCACGTTCGGCTACGACTGCCGACCGGCGGTCCGTCAGGTGATCAAGACCGGCGAGTACCGCAGCCCGGCGCAAGCCGAGGGCTACGTGCCCACCCCGGAGGTGCTCGCCGAGGAACTGACCACGGAGCCATTCAGCGACCTCGCGCGGATGCCGGCCGGGTCACGGGTGCTGGAGCCGTCCGCCGGTGACGGGCAACTCGTGCGGGCGATCCTGGAGGCCAACGACGAGATCCAGGTCGTCGCGATCGAGCCGAACACCGAGCGGGCCGCGCTGGTGGGTGGTCACGGCGGCCGGGTCACCGTCGTCAACACCAGCTTCGAGGAGTACGCCGCAAGCGCGGGCAAGGACGCCCGGTTCGACGCGGTGGTGATGAATCCGCCGTTCACCTTGCCGGGTCAGCGGGCCGCGGTCTGGATCGACCACGTCATGCTGGCGTGGAACATGCTGGAACCCGGCGGGCGCCTGGTCGCCGTCGTGCCGGCCGGACTCGCGTTCCGCGAAGACCAGCGGCACCGCGATATGCGGCAGCTGGCCGACGACTTCGGTGGATGGGCGAAGCTACCGAACGACACCTCTCCCGGCGGGCAGCAGACGTGCGTGATCTGGCTGGCCCGGCCGGTGCCCGGGCAGGAAGGGCGGCCGCCGTGGCTGTTCCGGCACTACCCGGACGCGATCGAACCGGTCCGGGTGAAGGTTCCGTGGCTGACCACGCGGGCGGTGCAGCAAGCCCCGGTGCAGGTGTGGCACGACACCTGGTCGAACGAAGATCGGGTGTTCCGGTACCGGGCGCAGTGCTGGCGGTGCGGGTGGCTGCTGTGGGAATTCGACGGGGCCGACGACCAGGCCCTCGGCAATCACGCTGCCCACTCCTGCCTGCGAGCGGAGGAGCACGACAAGGCCGGATTGACGGTGGGTCTGTGCTTCAACTGCTTCAACGACCGTGAGTCGAACGACGGTGCGTTCACCGTCGCCCAGCACCTGTGGCGCCAGCCGCCGACTAAGGCGGCCGCGACCTCGGTGTGGAGCCTGCTGCTGAGCCGAGGCGGGATGATCCCCGTCGACAGCCTGGAACGCGAGCGGTACACCCGCGTGCAAGCGGCCCTGCGGGTGGTCGCCGGCGTCGACGACGCCGCCACCGAGGTGGAACTGATTGAGGCGCGGCAGGCCGGAGCGCTGCGCGGCGGCCCGGACCGGATCGCCGCGGCGTACCTCCGGGCGTACGCCGACCGGCTCGACCCGGTCGCGGACCTCGACGACGCCGACCGCGCCGCGCTGCTGTGGCGCACCGACCCGGACGCGCCCGCCATCGCGGTGACCGGCGAACCGGACCCGTGGGGCGCCGTCCTCGCCGAGATCGAGCATCTGGAGTGGGAACTCAACATGGTGTCGTAACCGCGCGTAGGCCGCGCCTGCGGGTACGCACCCCCGCAGGCCGCGTGTCCTGCGCAGCGCCCATGCCCGCTGCGTGCACTGCGCCAGGCAAACCCCTCTTGACCTGCGGTGTTTAACCCGGCCAGCATTCCACCGTACCGTCCTGCCCGGTCCACCAGACAGCTGCTGCGCCGTCCGGAACCCCTGCGCACATGCGCCGTACCCACGTCCACGCCCATGCCGCCCGGCCTGCCCGGGCGGCATCTCGCATTTGGAGGCACCACGCCCATGACCAGCATCGACACAGCCCATCGCACCCCACCTCGTGTAACCACCGACGACGAGAACGACCCGCAGCCCGCGTCCGCGACCTACATCGACCGGGCCGAGCGCCGTTGCTCCGACACCTGCGGCCAAAGCCCTGCTCGCCAGGACCTAGACACCATCTGGGCGTTCGTCCTCAAGCAAGGCAGCACCACCTACCCGCTGTTCCGCGAAACGCACGTCAGCGAGTCGTTCCACCGCCTCACCATCAAGCCGCAGCCGGACCCGATCATGAAGGTCGAGAGGCTTGAGCAGGTCCCGGGCTGGCGGTACGCCTCGACCCGTGTCGGGTGTGCCGTGCCGGCCGCGTGCGGATGGTCGACACCGCTCGTAGCGGTCAAGCGCCGCGCGCTCTCTGACGCCACCATGGCCCGAATCAAGGCCGGGCTTCGCCGGTACCAGGATCTGCCTCCCGAACCCGGCCATCGCCCCCTGTCTTCGGAGCTGGCGGCCCTGCTGCGGGTCTTCGTCGACCGGCTCAGGCACGACGACAGCTGAGCGCGCCGCGCCCTGTGCTGGCGCTGTGCCTCTGCTGATCCTGCCGGTTCCCCACCCTTGCCGAGGTTCACCCTTTCGCCGCCCGGGGTCGTCCGGGCGGCGTTCTTGTTGGAGGCACCCAACACTTGTCTGCTACCGCGCTCGCCGCCAAGCCCGTCAGCAAGACCGCCACCCGCCGCGCCGAAGCCAACCAGGTCAACCCCAAGGCCACTAACGACAGGTTCCGCGCCGCCCAGGCCAAGGCCCGCCGCGAACAGCAACGCCTCAACTACATCACCACCGGCGGGCGGTTGTGGGCGCCGAAGCGCAGCAACGGCTTGAAGTTCGTCGACATCTTTTGCGGCGCGGGCGGCTCGTCCATCGGCCTGGCAGCCGCCGGGTACGAGCTGCTGCTGGCCGCGAATCATTGGGCGACCGCGATCGACACGCACGCGGCGAACTTCGCCGACGCCGAGCATCTGTGCGCCGACGTCAACAACTACGACTTCCGGTACCTGCCGCGCGGCGCGGACGTGCTCTGGGCCTCGCCGATCTGTACGGAGCTCAGTCCCGCAGGCGGCAACGGCGGCCCGAAGCGTTCCGACGACGGCTTCGACACGGTGGAGATGCTCGGTCATGTCAGCGAGAAGGGCCGCGAACGCACCCGGGCGACGTTCATGGACGTCATCCGCGCCACCGAAGTGTGGCGGTTCAAAGCCGTCCTGATCGAGAACGTGCCCGACGTGGCCGAGCGGTGGGAACTGTTCGACTGGTGGCTGGCCGGAATGGCACGCCTGGGCTACCACTACCAGCTGGTGAGCGTGAACAGCGCGCACGTCGGCGGTGACGGCATCCCATACGCCCCGCAGTGGCGCGATCGGCTCTACATCGTGTTCGTCCGCAAGGATATCGGCCGTACCCCCGACATCGAACCCCGTCCGATCTCGCGGTGCTTCACCTGCGAGCGCGACGTTCACGGCGTGCAGACATGGCTGCCGAAGATGCACAACCGGAAATTCCGGGTCGGCCGCTACCGGCGCAACCCGAACTCCTCCTACGGGCAATACTGGTACACCTGCCCGAACAGCGGCTGCGGACTGCGTGTCGAGCCGTACGTCCTGCCCGCGGCGACCGCGATCGACTGGTCCGACCTCGGGGTTCGCATCGGCGACCTGCCCCGCACCGACCGCAAGCCGGAAGGGCTCGCGCCCAAGACGATGGCCCGTATCCGGGCCGGGATGCGCAAGTACGGCAACCGGCGGATGGTCGCCACCATCGCCGGGAACACCTACGAGCGTCCCGGCTACCTGCGGGCGTGGCCGGCCGACCAGGCCCCGATGGCCACCGCCCAGTGCTCGCCCACGCTCGGCGCCGTCGTCCCGCCCGGCGCGTTCTACGTCAAGAACTTCACCGACGACCAAGACCCCGGCCGCATGTGCACGGGCGTCGGCGACGAACCGTTCGGCACCGTCATTACGATCGACCACCACGGCCTGCTCACCCCGCCGCCGACGGGGGCGTTCCGAGTCAACAGCAACCACGACAACGACCGCATCCACCCCCTCGACAGCTATCCTCTCGCGGCGTGCACCACCAAGATGGGCGACGGCATCGTCATCCCGCCCATGTCCGTGCCGGTCGGCGGCACCTGGGCCGAGGACCCGATCGACCTGACCGCCGGGCCGGGCCGCACCGTGATGGCCAACGAGAAGGGATGCGAAGCCCTGGTCACCCCGTACCCCGGCGCGTTCATCGACGTGCAGCGCAACCACGCCGAGGCCCTACCGATCGAGGGCCCGCTGGCGACCGTCACGACCGCCCGCCACAACGCCCTGGTCGTCCCGTACTACTCGACGGGCGCGGCCAGCACCACCGGCGAGCCGATCGGGACCGTCTCCACCCGCGACCGGTTCGCCATGGTCACCGCCGAGGAACTGGCCGCCCGCGCCGACGCCGACGTCTTCGACGCCTTCTACCGGATGCTCAAGTCCCGCGAAAGCCTGCGCGCCCAGACCTTCCCCGACGACTACCTCGTCCTCGGCGGCAGCGGCGAACAGACGATGCAGGCCGGGAACGCCGTGAGCTGCAACGTCGCCCAGTGGATCGGCGAGCGCGTCGCCGAGGTCCTCATCCCACACCCGATTTTCTGATGCCCCTCGACCCGAACCCGCGGTCCGCGCACAGCCGGCGCGCGGACCGCCTATCCCCCGCCGCGAGGAATTCATGACCATGCTCGGCTGGTGCAACGGCGACATGGTCGACCAGCTGCTTCACGACGCGATCTGACATCCGCCACCCGATCAGGAAAGAAACCACGATTCAGGCAAAGGTGCGTGACCTGCTGTTCATGCCTCGCCCACCCCGTAGCCACGGCTGCCCCGGCGGGCGCACTGTGGTCCTGCTACCCGACAGCATTTCCACCATGGCGGTGGGCTGCTGCGAAGACCAGCGGTGGCGCAGCTGGAATGGCATCACCATCGATCTCTGGGCCACCCTCATCGGCCCCGCCGCGACGCTCGACGCCAGTGACATCTTCACCCAGATCCCCGGATGCCACTCCATGGCCCACATCATCGGCCAGCCAGACAGGCGGCTCCTCGGCTTCCACCACGACACCACGCTCACCCTGGTCCGCGCGATGCCGCATTCGTGCGGCGCCGCGCCCGGCCGGATATGCAATCTGCCCTGGCACAAGGGTTCCTGCACCGCGCCGACGGCGTCGCCCATGGACCTTGCCGTCCCGGCGCCGTGACGCCCCACGCCGCCGCCACAAGCACTCCTAAGCCGGCCTCGAACACGATTCCTAGATCTTGTCGAGCAACCGCAACAGCAAGTCAGCCAACAGCACGATCTCCGCAGCCTCCGTGGCGTCACTGAAGTCCACCCGCCGATGGCTCGACGGATTCTTGAACAGCCCGATCGCACCTTGGAACAGGTTCATCTGCGCGGTCGACTCACCACCCTCCAGATCCTCGCGGAACAACGGGCCGCCCTGCCGAAACGCCTTCGTCATAAGTTTGACCCCGACCTCGTCCGGCCCAGTGCCGAGCCCGGCTTTCGCTCGAACTTGGACCTCGACTTCCTTCATCGCCGCGAACGCGGCAGTCTCAAAGTCACCTCGAAGGAACTGCGGGCGCGCGACGTGCTCGAGCGCTGGAACCAGCTCAACGTCCAACCGCTCCACCGCACGCAGCCACTGCAGGCCATCCTGCAGCAATTGCCGTCCCTTACGACTGATCTCGAAGCCCTTGTCGACGTCATTGGTCAAGCTCCATACGACCAAGCCGTGACGATCCAACCAGTTCCAAGCCTCACTCAACGCCAGCGCGGCATCCGGGCGCTTCACCCCGGCCTGCCTCGCCTCAAGCAGCCAGCTGCGCCAGTTCCATGCGTTGGTTCTGTCGGCATCACGCAAGATCAGCAACGCCAACTCGTCCAGCGGCAGCGCAACGATCTGATCATCAGTCAGGTTCAATCCATTAGGCACCGTTGCATTGTCGTGGTCGCCGGAGCACTCGGCCCACTAGGTTTCCCCTCGCTCTGCAGCCAGCGACCGGATCCAGGATGCCTCGATCAGGCCACCGCCATCCGATCGGGTGAAGTGCAGATAAGCACCTCGGATTTCAAACGCGGCCCCGGCCAGCGGCTGCTCACCACCCTGACCCGGGAGCTCGGTCTCGGCGACCCGGCCCGAATCCTCTACGGGTCCTTGCCGAGATCATTCCGGCCATGCAGACGGGACCGATCCGCTCGACCACCCATGGGGGCACGTCTTGAAAGCCGGTGGACCTATGACCGCAACACTCGAATTGGGGTGCCCAGCGCCGCTGTATCAGGGCGTCACGTATGTGATTCCCTGCGGTCGTGCCAAATGGGACCGGCCCGCCCGGGCTAGGGACCTCTACCGGGGACAGATGTTTCGGCACACGCTGGAGAACGCGGAATTGGCCGCGCAGCACGGGCCGGCTCGGGTGCTGCTGCTGTCCGGCAAATTCGGCCTGGTGGAGCTGGATCGGGTGCTGGCACCGTACGACCAGCGCATCGACGCGCCGGGATCGGTGACGGTTGCCACCCTGGCCACGCAGGCGAAAGCGTTCGGGATCGGGTGGCGGTCGCAGGTGGTCGCGTTGCTGCCACAGGCCTACCTCCGGCCGCTGAACGAGGCGCTGCGCACGCTGCACGTATATCCGATGGATGCCTACGAGGGGTGCCGAGGCAACGGCGAGCAGCGGCGGGTCAACGCGTTCGTCGGCGGCCGCCCTGACCACAGTCCTCGCAGCGGCAGCGCGTCCGGCGCGGGGCTGGCCGTATGGATCGGCGCGGACGTCAACGCGTTCTGGTGGAGCACCCCGGCACCGGTGCTGGTGTCATACGACCGGCTCCGCGACCTCGTCGGGCTGCCCGTGGCGGCCGCGCCGTGGGTGCTTGACTCGGGCGGCTACCGGGAGCTGGTGAAGCACCGAGGGTGGACGGTGTCGGGCAGCCAGTACACCGCCGACATCCGCCGGTATCGCACCGAGGTCGGTCGGTTGGTGTGGGCGGCGGCGCAGGACTGGCCGGCGAGCCCGACGGCGTTGCGGGCGACCGGGCTGACCGAGTTCGATCATCAGATTCGCACCACCGTCTCGGCCGCGCAGTTACGGGCGGCGGACACCGGCGTGCAGATTCTGACCGTGGTCACCGGAACGACACCGGCCGGGTACCTGCGGCACCTGGACATATACCGGCGAGCCGGCATCGACCTGCACTCCGAGCCGTTGGTCGGGGTGGGCGCGCTACTCGGTCGGCCACCGGGCGAGGCGGCCCAGATCGTCGAGATGCTGCACGCGGCCGGGCTGCACCGGCTACATCTGTTCGGCGGCAAGGGCCGCCTGTTGGAAGCGGTTGGGGATCTCGTCACCTCGATCGACTCGGCGGGTTGGTCCGACGACATGCGCCGCCGCGCGGACTTGTGCCCGCACGGCCTCGTCAAATGGGAGCGCAACTGCCCGCAGGCCGCCCGCGAGTGGGCGCACCGGCAACGCGCGCTCGCCGCACGTGCCCCGTCCGGGCCACGGTCGGACCCGTGGGCGTATCTGCTGGAAGACCTGCCAGCCGCCGTCTGACCTGCTCATTTGGCGACCCGGTCCCGATCAACTACCTTGTCCCGACCCGACCAGCCGCCGCCACCTCTCCACACCTCTGACCTGCACGAACGCACACCAGGGCGCACGTCTCGGCGCAACCTGCTCCGTGACAGGAACATCGAGAAATCCCGCCGAACCCTGCGCACCTGACCGATCCCCATCCCTTCCGACGAACGCCCGTTCCGGCATCCCGCCGGGGCGGGCGTTCGCGTTCCCAGCCCTTTGCCTGAACAGTCACGTACGCCATCGGAGGCACCCGAGTAATGGCACACCTGACCATCACGCACACTCACCAGGACGGCACCAAGCTCACCGGCTCGCAGAAGAAGGACGGCGTCTACGAGATCGTTCGCAGGAACGGCTTCACCTGGCGCCGCGGCCAGGGAATCCACATCCGGCCGAGCCGCGACCTCGATGCCAAGACCTGGATCATCAACCGTGCCGCGAGCGCACTGCGCGACGCTGGGCACGAGGTCACCATCGAGATCGACAACACGCCGCGTCCGACCGCGGTCGTCGAAGCCGAGCGACAGGAACGAGCGGAAGATCGTGCCGAGCGCTACGCCGTGCGAGCCGGGAAGGCGGACGCTGCCGGCGACGCCCGCCTCGATGCGGCCCGGTCCATCACCGACGGCATCCCCTTCGGGCAGCCCATCTTGGTCGATCACTATTCGGCCGGCAGGCACCGCCGCGACCTCAGCCGCGCCGACAACCACCGCGGCAAGGCCGTCGAACTGTGGAAGAAGGGCGAGCACCTCGCCGACCGTGCGCGCGGCGCGGTCGCCCATCAGAAGCAGCGGGAGAACCCGCGCACCACGATGCGCCGCATCGAGAAGCTGGAGGCCGACAAGCGGCGCTACCAGCGCGAACTCGACGGCTACGAACGGAACTTCCGCAACGGCAGCGGCGATGTCGCATTCGTGGAGACACACGAGCCGGCCACGAGTAGGCGGAGCGAGGATCTGCAACGCTGGATCGCTCACGCCGACGAGCAGATCACCTACTGGCGTGCCCAACTGGCCGCGCACGAGGAGTCTGGCAAGTTCGTGCTCTGGGCCCGGGAGCACTTCGTCAAGGGCGACTCGGTGCGGCACCACGGCTTCGGCGACTGGTACGAGGTGACCCGTGTCAACACGAAGTCGATCAGCGTCACCGGCAGCAGCTGGGGCTGGCCGCGCACCATCCCCTGGGACAAGGTTGCCGGGCGGCGCCGCGACGGCATGCAGTGGGACACACCAAACGGCGAGCCGTGGCCGGTGGAGCTAGCCCGCAAAATCGCACGCTGGCGCAGTCTCGAACGAGACCTGGCCGACAACGACTCCAGTACGGAGGCGCTGTTCAAACGCGGCAGGATCGAGCTCGCACGCAACATCGCGCTCGGCCTCGACATGCACGCCAGCGACGCCGAGGCCGCTGCGTGCCTGGAAGGCGTGACCGACACGGCGACCGACCGGAACGTGAAGGCCGCCTTCGTCGACGTCTACGACCGGCTCGCCGCGGGAGAGACAGCTGCCGAAGTGAAGGCCTCCTACGAGCCGATAGAACTGGCCGCGGCGTGGCGGATGCCCGACCGGGAGCCGGTGCGCCGGGCCGCCGTGAAGTCGTTCTTCAAACGGGACCGTGACGACATCATCGCCGTACAGCCCGGCGACCTGATCGTCGGCTTCTACGACCGGGGCTACGGCAAGGACCACCTGGTGCGGGGCTTCTGCGGCCCGGTCGCGGCGGTGTCAGCGGTCAACGACCGGCGCGAGTCCGGCGAGTTCGTGACCATCACACTCGCTAGTGGGCAGGAGCGTACGTTCAAGCTGCCCTTGTGGTTCGCGGTGCACCCGGCAGGCACCTGGGAACAGGAAACCCCGCCTGCGGCTGCAGCCGCGTTGGCCGTAGCCAAGGTAAGCAAGGCAGAGACAATGACGGTCGCTGCGGCCGCCGACCCGGAACCCCAACCGTCGGCGGTCGACAGCGCGGTCGAACAGCGGACCGCAATTGGCGGGGCCAGCGACGATGACGGCGACGACCCGTGGGGACCACTGTTGGCAGAACTCAGGATGCTGGCTGACCAGCGACAGTAGGAGTTTGCGGCCCTGGCCCCAATCCGATAGCATCGTCCGGCTGGACCGGACAGCCTGAGATGCGATCGGTGGAGGCGTCATGGCCAGATACGGCCACTGGGTTCTGTTCGCCGAGGACATCGCGGCGATCTGGACTGAGGAGCGTCGCAGGACTGAAGGGCCCGACGCGCCCGCCGTCCCTGTCGACCGGGTCTGGGACTTCCTCCGCTGGTCGAAGCCAACTCCGGAAGGCGCAAAGCGCCCCCACCGGTACGAAAACCACCCCATGCCCTATCCCCGGGAAGCGCGAGGTCCCAACTTCGCGCTTTGGGGCGCCGAGCAAGTAGACGACCTGCGCACGTTTTGGCACGACCGGCTTCCGAACGCGGAGCGCGACCCTGGGCGCATCGAGCAGCGCAAGACTGAATGGGAGCAGGATCTAAAAGGGGTGAAAGTACGTACGCGGTAATCACTCATCTGCGGAGGCACCCGAGATGAACGACCCTGACCTAGAGCAGCGGGATCCGAGCACAGGTTGCCCGGAGTGGTGCGAGATGCACGTCGATGGGCGGCACGTCGGAGCCCTGAACTTGGACGGCTCCGTGAAAGGCTCCAACGTCTACACCCGGCTGGTCGGCTACGACGACGGTGGGGTCGGCATCGAGGTCGTCGTGGCGCAGGTCGATGGCAGCAAGAAGCCCGCCCGAATCGAGCTGACACCCGACGACATCGCCCAGCACGCCCTGGTCACGCAAGCCATGGAAACGGACCTGCGGAACTCACTCGCGGCATTCGAGAACGGCACGCCGGTCGACGACAACGGCGACCACCCGAACCGGTAGTAGACGCCGCGAACAGTCGGCGCCGCAGAGCACCACAACTCGCAGGCCCCTACCGACCCCCGTCCGGGGGCGGCTACACCACCAATGGCAAACCCCCTGCAGTCGAAGGCCAGCAACGCGCCGGCGGGCCGCGGCCGTGTTGAACCCGCGCACCTGGTGCACTTCGCCCGAAGTCCACGAACCGCCGACGGCACCCGGCAGCGGATCCTTGCCCGGGTCGCAGGCGTACGACCACGGCGAGCTGGCCGTATGGGTGATCGCCCGGATTCCAGCGTCGTACGGGCCCAACATCACGCGGTTGACCGCCGTCACAGGCTGACCTCGCTCGTCCTCATGAGGCTCACCAGCGGCTACGAGCCGTGACCCGTGGTGCTACTTCCGCACCGACGTCGGCCCTATCCGGTGGCCGACGCAGAGCCATTCCCATTGGAGCCCGTGGGCGGGCCCAAGCCTGCAGCGCAAACCCGCCCCCGGTGCTCCCTGCCACAGGGAGTACCAACAGTGTCCAGCTATCCGCACCATCTCACCAAGCGATTGCACTCTCACCGCCACCGCGCTGATGATATCGCCGACCAACTGCGGCACTCGGTCGTGCGGACCCTCGCTCGCGCAGTCCTCGTGGCTCTGGTGGTGCTCGTCGCCGTCGCAGCGGTCGGCGGGTTCGTGACTGGGTTCGTCGGGGTGCTCGTCGTCAAGGTATTGACCCATCGACAGGCAGTCGCCCGCAGCCGGCAGGCCGCCGCCGCACGAGCGCGGCGACGATGCCCAGCCGCCAGACAGCGTCCCGCCGCGAGGCGACGTGCTACCCGAACAGCGGTGCGGCGATGAGCACCCCGACCGCAACGGAGCCGGGCGAGGCGACAACAGCCCTCGCGGATGGCGGAGTGCAGGCATCGGTAGCCCAAGCCGACAAACGGGCGGCCCGCATCGTTGCCCGCGGCATGCGCAGGGAGGCCAAGTCCCGGGCAGCGGCCCAAGAGCGGAAGGCCGAACAAGCTGCGGCCCAGGGCGGGAGGCCGCTCGCGCCCAACAGGCGACCGCGAAGGCACAGGCCCGCGATGCCCGATGGGCCGCCCGCCGCGCCACGGTCGTTGCGGTGGCCCATCGGATGGGCCGCCTGGCCGCGGCGGCCCGCCGGGAAGCCGCAGCGGTGTACTCCATGAGCGTCTACGCCACCGTGGTGTACGTGGCCGCCTCGTCGCAAACGCAGGTGTTCCACGAGCAGCTGCACTGGGTATGGCCACGCGCGGTCGGGGCCGCGGCCTTCATCGAGGGCACCAGCCTGGCGTTCGCGCTGACCGCGCATCGGCTGCGCCTCGAGGGTGAGCGTGCCTGCATCGCCAGGGTGCTGACCTGGGTCGCGGCGTTGTTTGGGGCAGGGATCAACTACTTCGCCCACGCGTTCGACCCGGCCTTGCCGTGGTGGCTGGCCCAACTGCATGGCATCGCGGTAGGTGTGTCTTCGCTGGTCGGGATCATTTTGTGGGAGATCCGCTCGAGCGCCCGCAGCCGCAAGGCGATGCGCCTGGCGGAGAAGAAGAAGTCCTTGCCAAAGGCGCAGCTAGGCCTGGACTTCTGGATCCGGTACCCGCGACGGGCCTACTGGGCATGGACGGCGATGGTCGCCAAGCCTCAGGTACGGACCCGTGAGGCCGCCATCAACCAAGGAGATCAGCTCTACGACCAGTACCGGGCACGCCGGGCCCTTGCCCAGGCCCGGCGCAAGGCAGTGAAGGCCGACAAGGTATTCCTGGCGGCGGCGCGGAAGGCCGCGATGCGGGCCGCGGCGAAGGGTGAGCCCGGACCGGCCCTGTACTACCTGTGCCTGCTGGCCCAGCGGGGCCCGTCCGTGCTCGCCGCGCGCCCAAAACTGGGTGCCGCACCCGATGGGGCCGATACCGCGCCGAACCCCGGGCGCGCGCCTGGGGAACCGGACAACAGGCAGGGAGGTGAGTGTGCGCAGACGACGCCCGACCTGATCGCGGCCCTGCAGGCCCTGACCGGGCAGATCGCGGCCCTGACCGGCGATGGCCGCTGGCCCCTGGCCGAGCCGGTCATCACACCGGAGCGGGAGTGGCGGGAACGCCTCGACGAACTCGACGCCGCGTACCGCACCGACGACGGCGGAGAGGTGCCGATCCCGGGCCGGCGCAGCGTCATCGTCCACATGGCCGCGCGCAGGACCCGGAACCGGTACGCGTGGACCTCACACAAAGTGGTCGATCAAGCGATCCACGACCTCCGCGCTCGAAGGAACCCATCACCAGCTCCGGCATCGTGACGCGGAGGCGACCCGGCGCGCTGCGGGCTACTGCCCCGGCGGGCCCGCCGGCCGGCATCTGGCCTGCATAAGGCCCAAGACGTGCAGGGACATGTACCCAGTCCCGGGCCGGACATACAACGCCGCCTGGCAGAACGAACCAGGAATAGAGATGCAAATGCTCACGCGATCTCCGACGAGGACACATGGGTCCGCTCGCACATCTGCCACCAAGACACAGACCACCATTGAAAAGTGATACGGTTCTCAGCCGTCTACCCTGCACTCAATCTGCGGAGCGCCGCGCTGAGACAGCCGCTAGCTTGTGGATGCACAGAACCGAAATTCGAAGATTTCTCGCCCACGTAACGACCATTCACATACCTGATATCGGGAGCAATCTTCATGGCCAAGCAAGTGGTTACCCTCATCACCGATGACATCGACGGAAGCGAAGCCGACCGTACGGTGGAATTCGCCGTGGACGGCGTCACCTACACCATAGACCTCTCCGACAAGAACATCGGCAAACTCCGTAAGGCCCTCGACCCCTACATCGCGGCCGGCACCCGAGTGACCCGCACGAACAGTCACCCCCGCGGCGCAGGGCGAACCACGGCCGCGCCCGCACGTGTGGACCGTCAGCAGAACCAGGCCATCCGGGAGTGGGCAGCCAAGAACGGCTACGAGATCAGCGACCGCGGCCGCATTCCGGCCGCCGTTATGGAGGCGTTCCACAACCAGCGATAAGGCCCGATGGGCTCGCCAGAGGCGACGTAGCCGGTCAGCTTGCCCGTCAGATCGGACAGGGGTGGCCAGCTAGTCACCGGGCGCGGCGGGCCGCGCATCATGGCGGGGCATCCCAGCGCAACAGGCTGGCTCCGCCCCCGCGCATTGCCACCCTGGTGGCGTCGCGCCGCCCAAGCCTGGCGTAAGCGGGTGACTGCGTGGTCTTTGATGAGTGCCGCGAAGGTGGCAACAGCTCGCCTGTTTGCGCCTTGTACTCGGCGGTGAAGCTACGCCGGGTCGGACGCGGGGCCGGATTGACCGGCGATGATGCGCTGGGCTGGTCACTCTGTCGCAGTGGCCAACGCGCATCCGTTAGCGCGGGCGGCGGCAACGGAGACCACCCTTGCCAACGTCGATGACGGTGTAGCCGCGTACTTGGAGAATCCCCTTCCGGGGCCGGCCTGCTCACACTTCCGTCCGCTGATCGATCGCTGCCTCGTAGAAGGCGTCCGCGAGCGCCATGATGACAGCGCTGATGCCAGGGCCGTCGCTGAAGAAGTAGTCGGCCATGGTGTTGTGGGCCTCCTGGTTGTCGACGACCGCCTCAGTGACCGCCGCCTGGAAGTCCTGCGATTCCATGAACTGCTTCTTCGAGTTCACCTTGGCCTGGTTGACCAGATCCGGGTAGGCGAGCAGCCGCTGCACCAGTCCTTGCACGAACTCACGAACCTGAGACGCCGAGAAAGACTCGGCACCGAAGAGGTCGTTCATCTTGTCGATGACGACCTGCAGTGCGACGTACTTCGGCTCCTTCCGGGTGCCGGTGCCCGCGGCGCCGATGCCCTTGAGCTCGCCGTCACCGGTCAGCGAGATGTCGACCGCGGTCCCCTTGTTGTGCTTGACCCCGACCAGGACCACGTCGGAAAGGTCGACCTCCGCGGCCCAGGAGGAGTCTGCGATGACCTTTTCCAGGAGCCGCAGGAAGATCGACAGCATCTCCATGTACGGGTCGCCGTAGTCGACGATCTGGCTCATGAAGTCGTAGAGCCGGACGTAGGTGGAGACGTCCTTACGGAACAGGTCGAGGGTGTTGAGGGTGACCTTGTCGTCGGCCTCGATCGCCGCCGCGTATCGGCGGGCGAAGTCGTTCTTGGCTGGGCTGATCGCTGCCGAGAGCGCGTTGTTGCCCTTGCGGGTGACCCACAGTTCGGCGACCTCGCGCACCTGCGCTGGCGTGTAGATGCCGGACTGAGCGAGCTTATTTCCGAGGTGGACGACGATGTACGGGTCGGTCTCGGTCTCTATGGTGGCGTTGGTGAAGTACGGCTCAAACGCAGTCCGGATGTCCTCAGGCTTGTTCACGAAGTCGATGACGAACGTCTTGCGCTTCTGTTCCCCGCCCGCAGTGCGGTGGGTGCGGTTGAGCCGGGACAGTGTCTGTACGGCAGTGACCCCGGAGAGCTTCTTATCGACGTACATGGCCGAGAGTAGCGGCTGGTCGAATCCTGTCTGGAATTTATTGGCGACTAGCATGATCTTGTATGTCGTGCCCTTGAAGGCGGCGGCCAGGTCCGAGCCGGCGCCGGGGTTGAGGTTGGCCTCGGTGAACTCGTCGTCCTTGCTTGGCTGTGGCCCCCAGTCCGAAGCCCACTCCTCGTTCTCGGCCATGGTCACCGAGCCGGAGAAGGCGACCAGGGTGCGGTAGTTGTACGAGGCGTCCTTGGCGGCACGCTTGGCGATGTAGGCGTCGATCGCCTTCTTGTACTTCACCGCGGCCTTGCGCGAGTCGGTCACAACCATCGCCTTCGCCTTGCTCTCCAGCAGGTGGGCGACGTTGGCGTGGAAGTGCTCGACGATGATCTGCACCTTCTGACTGATGTTGGTCGGGTGCAGCTTCACCCACCGCATCAGCCCCTTACGCGCCGCGGCCTCCTCTACCTCGCCACCGTCGCCGCGCTCAGCCTTGCCGGCGATCTTCAGCGCGGTGTCGTAGGACTGGTAGCCCCTGAGCACGTCGAGGATGTAGCCCTCCTCGATCGCCTGCCGCATCGAATAGAGGTGGAACTCGACCGGCTTCCCGTCAGGGCCCTTGCGGCCGAAGAGGTCCAGGGTCTTGTTCTTCGGCGTTGCCGTGAACGCGAGGTAGGAGATGTTCTCCGACTCGGCCCGCTCAGTCATCTCCGAGGCCAGGATCGCCTCGATGTCGACCTCACCGCCTTCCTCGATCTCCTTGACCTCCTCCGCGGTCAGCACGGCCTTGAGCTTGGAAGAGATCTGGCCGGACTGCGAGGAGTGCGCCTCGTCGGCGATCACCGCGAACCGTCGTCCCTTCAGCGAGGAGTCGGCCCGGATCTCGTCGAGGGCGAAGGGGAAGGTCTGCACCGTCACTGCGATAATCAGCTCCCCGTTCTTCAAGGCGGTCGCCAGCAGCCCGGATTTCGACTTCGCCCCCGCCTTGCGGACGTCCTGCGGGCTGATCGTGGCCACGATCTTCCCCGACCCGTCGATCTGCCGGATCGCCTCCTGGAGCTGCCCGTCGAGTACGGTGCGGTCCACGACCACGATCACTGAGTCGAAGACCTTCTCGTCGTTCACGTGCAGCCGCGCCAGTCGGTGCGCGGTCCAGGCGATGGTGTTCGTCTTCCCTGAGCCTGCCGAGTGCTCGATCAGGTAGCGATGCCCCACCCCCTCCTCGCGCACTGCGGCCACGACGTTCGTCACGGCCTCCCATTGGTGGAACCGTGGGAAAAGCATGCTCGTACGCCGCACGGACGTCCCGGTCGCGACATCCCATTCCTCCTTGGTCTCCACGATCATCAGCCGGCCGATGATGTTGAGCCAGGCGTCCTTCTCCCAGACCCTCTCCCATAGGTATGCCGTCGCCGACCGCCCGCCCTCAGCCGGCGGATTCCCCGCGCCACTCTCGTGGCCCATGTTGAACGGCAGGAAGTGCGTCTTCTCGCCCTCCAGCCTGGTGGTCATCGCGGCTAGGTCGTTGGAGACCGCGAAGTGCACCAGCGCCCGATGCCCGAACGACAACAGCGGCTCCGGCCGCCCATTGGTCAACGGATGCCGGCCTTTGCGGTACTGGTTGATCGCCTCATCGAGGGACTGCGTAAAGTCGGTCTTCAGCTCGACGGTGGCCACCGGGAGCCCGTTGACGAATAAGACCAGGTCGATGCTTCGCTGGTCAGCGGTGGAGAAGTGCACCTGCCGCATCACCCGCACCCGCATCGCCGCGTACTGCTCACTGGTGGTCGCGTTCAAGCTGGTCTCGGGGCGGAACTGCGCCATCTTCAACCGGCCACCACCGATGTACTGCACCCCGTTGCGCAGGATGTTCAACGTCCCGCCACCATGCTCGAGAGGCTTGTCGAGCGCCGTCGCCAGCACATCGAGGAATTTCGCCTCCGACCCCGCAGCCTTCAAAGCCTTCGCGTACGCCAGCTTCTGGGTCTCCTCCAGCCAGGCGAACAGGTCCTCGGAGAACAGGGCACGTTCGCGGTCGTATCCGGTGTCGCTCACCGAGTGGAGCCACCCCTGGGACTCCAGGTACGCGCAAATCTCGGACTCGAAGACGACCTCGTTGTGATCGGCCATCACGCCATCTCCCGTATGTCGATCTGACCAGTTACGGATGCGGTGATGAGCGCAGCACGGCGTTCGCGAGCGAGTTCGATGAACCGCTCCGTCTCAGCAATCAACGCGTCGAGCTTCGCCGTCTGCCCGTCGAGGTACGCGGCAACGTGGCGCTGCTCACCCAAAGCCGGCAATCGCACGCGAAGCTCTCGAATGTCCCGCTGAGAGATCTTCTGCATCGAGTGGCTCATCCCCTTGGACGCAGCACTGATCTGTACACGCATGCCAGGAGACCCGAGCGCATACGCCACGAACGCGGGATCCGCGTCGTCCGTAAGCGAGAGACCGTACGTGAGATCGGAGAGAAGCAATCGCGGGTAGCTACCGTCGACCACAGCAGCAGCACCCACTAGATCTTTCGTGTTCGAGCGAGACATTACGAGTTCTCCCTGACGAACCGCGAGCTCCGGCCGCGGAGTCTCTTCGTCTGGTAGTCGTTTGTTCTCGGCAGGATCGAATCGGCCAGTGTTTGCGCACCCGACCTTCAGGACTCCCCACTCTGCCACCCCATCGGCGGGCCAACTCTCGCAGTTGGGGCTCCACCCCTGACGAAGCACCGCGATAACTCGCCGCAGTTCTACGTCCGCTCCCTGCGACGTCGCATGCGCGATGACGGCTGTGCGTCGCTCGCGGAGCATCTCGATCAGGCGCTGCTGCTCCTCGATGAGCGTGTCGATGCGGGCGACCTCGCGGTCGAGATAGTCGGCGATAGCACGCTGCTCCGAGAGGGGCGGCACCGGCACCGGAAGTGCATTAATCTGTGCAGTTCCGATACCTGGCTGCGCGGCCGTCTGTGAGTACTGGCCAAGGTTCATCACATGCAGGAGGTAGGCAAGCCAGCGAGAATCGACCGCGTCTGCAGCGCGGGCGACGATCGCATGTTCAGAAGCCCAGAACTCGCCGAAGACGAGGTGCACGTTGCCGCACAAGGCGCCTTGGCGCCCGATGAGGATTCGAGTGCCGTGATGAGTCTTTGCTTCGGTGTAGCCACGCAGCCCGTTGCCGCCGTACACGGGATAGGTGCCGACTGGCTCGATCGATTCGGCAGTGATCGCTTCACCAGCTTGCATACCAGGCGCAACGTATTTCACTTTCGACTCACTCCAATTGGAGGGAAGCGAAAGTCCCTGCAACCAAGCGATCTTTGCTGGGCTCGTCGAGTGCAAAGACGTCACCCCTCCACCTCCCGCAGCAGGTCGAGGATCTTGGCGACCTGCTTTTCCAGGTCGGCGTCGATCTCGGCGAGGGGGCGGGGTGGGACGTACTTGTAGAAGTGGCGGGTGAAGGGAATCTCGTAGCCGGTTTTGACTTTTGTCCATTCGATCCAGGCGTCGGGGACGTGCGGCTTCACCTCGGCGTCGAAGTACGTCTGGATGACCTCGACCTTGCCAGCCGTGCCGGCGGTCGAGCCGCCGTAGGTGAACGGGACGTTCTCATTGTCGCGCTTCTTCGGATCCGGCTTGGGATGGCCCCTGCGGTCGAGCACCGGCTGGCCGGACTCGTCGAGGAGGGGGCGCTCGACGGTGATGGTCCAGTAGCCGAACTCGTCGTTGCGCAATACCTTGGCGTAGTCTGGGTCGGCCTCGGTGCAGTCGGCGTACAACTGGACGGCCTTGGCGCGGTCCTCCTCGGTGAGTTCACGGTTCTTGGAGCCGAGGTTCTTACGCATCTTGGTCCAAAACGACGTGCCGTCGATAAGCTGGACTACGCCCTTGCGGTCTGGGTGCTTGGTGTTGTCGAGGATCCAAATGTAGGTGCCGATGCCGGTATTGAAGAACATGTTGGTCGGCAGCGCGACGATGGCATCGACCAAGTCGTTCTCCAGCAGCCACTTGCGGATATTGGAGGGGCCGGACTCGGCGCCGCCGCTAAAGAGCGGCGAGCCGTTCATCACGATCCCGGCCCGACCGCCGCCGTCCTCCGGCGCCCGCATCTTGTGAACGAGGTGCAGCAGGAAGAGCATCTGCCCGTCCGAAGTCGACGGGAGGTCGGGGGCGAACCGGCCATAGGGGCCCGCTTCGTCGCGCTCTTTCGTGACCGCCTTGGCGTACTGCTTCCAGTCGACGCCATAGGGCGGGTTGGACATGCAGAAGTCGAACTGGCGGCCCTTGAACGCGTCGTCGGTGAGCGTATTGCCGAAGGCGATGTTGGTCGCGTCGTGGCCCTTGGCCAGCAGATCGGACTTGCAGATTGCGTACGACTGCGGGTTGTACTCCTGGCCGTACAGGCTCAGCTTCGCGTCGGGATTCTGCGCAAGCAGGTGCTCCTCGGCCAGAGCGAGCATGCCGCCGGTGCCCGCGGTCGGGTCGTACAGCGTGCGGATGATGTCGGCCTCGGTCAGGTCGGCGTCCTTTTCGGCGAAGAGCAGGTCGACCAGCAGCCGGATCGCGTCTCGTGGGGTGTAGTGGTCACCGGAGGTCTCGTTCGCGGCCTCGTTGAACTTACGGATGATGTACTCGAACGCATCGCCCATGTCGGCGTTGGAGACGACGTCCGGATGCAGGTCGACGGCCTTGAAGGACGTGATGACCTCGCGCAGCAGCTCCGCCTTCTCCAGGGCGAGGATCTCCTTCTTGAACTCGAAGTACTGGAACACGTCGACATCGGGTGAGAACCGGTCGATGTAATCGACCAGGTTGTCCGCCAATCCATCGGCGTCAGCCAGCAGGTTGGCGAAGGAGTAGTTCGAGGTGTTGTAGAACGGCCTGCCGGTCGCCTTCTTGACCTCGATCTTGAGCCGGTTGGGGTTGTCGTACTTCGCCGCCAGCGCGCGCACCGTCTCCCGGTCGGGCTCAAGGATGCAGTCGAGGCGTCGCAGGATTGTGAGCGGGAGGATCACGTTGCCGTACTGGTTGGGGCGGTAGGGGCCCCGAAGTTGGTCGGCGATCGACCAGATGAAACTACCGAGGGCGCTCACAAGGCTCCTTACGAGGATCACTCGACGAAAGATGCTGGACGCCCAGCGCAAGCCCGTGCGTGCCGTCAGAGCAGGTGGCCGCGCACAGTCTGCAGCAGCCGGTGCGTCATGAGAACATCATCGCGCATCTCGACACCCCGCGTGCCACGAGGTCGGCAGCAGTGACCGGCTTGAGATTCGGCCCGAATCGTCAGTATCCCGCACGCTATGGGCGTCGATGGTGACCATGGTCCGCCGGTTGACCGGCACCAGCACCCCGGACCTGGCGACACCGGTAGACCGCCGTGCACCTCGACACGATCCTCGGCCTGATCACCGAACGCGAAGCCGCTGGACGCCGGACCGCCGATCAGATCCGCGCCGAAATCACCACGCTCGCCAGCGAACTCACCCGTATCGACGCCGACCTGGCCGACCTGGCGACCACGCGCGGCACTCTGCGCGCCCTGGCCGCGACCGAGTTCACCGCCGAGGACCCAACCGTGATCAGCTCCGCCTACCAGCAGATCCTCGCCGCACACGAGCCATCTCCTGGCCGCTCGGGTCCAGTTTTTGACCGAGATGCTCCTCGTCGAAGTGCTCGACCCGCCCATCACTCGCCCGCGTAACGCGGCCTTGAACGACGTGCCACTGCTTACCTTCGGATAGCTGTCGATGCACGCAATTTGAGTGGCTGACCGCAGCCTGCGTGCCATGGCAATGCGAGGAGCTGGGCCTTCACCTCGTGGAACAGAGCGACCACCAGGCTGTAGACCGGAAGCTGCCGTTTGCATGGCTTGGCCGCCTACATCCGGAGCGGAGTTGTCGGCGTCGTGTTGGCAGGGTCCGCGGACAAGGGACAGGATGGTCCTCGACAGACACGCGCCCATAGTGGGATCGTCAGGGGCACTGATCGAGAAGGCAACCTATCGGCGCAAACCCTTCGGGCCGTGGGATGGTCCTCCCGCCGTGAATCGGCCGGCATCAGGACCCTCGCGGTGTCCATGAGCCCGGCCGTCGCCAGGTCCTGACCACTATGCGAGCGCCCTTGCTCACAGGCAATGCCGAGGGCGCCATCTCTCCATCACGGTCTACGGCTGTACCCCGCCATCGCGTGGTCGCGTATGCCAATGGCCAAGTCCTGATCCAGACACTCGACGATCTTCACCCCGGGGTCCGTACGGATGGCATAGATCGCGTGCGGCAGGCAAGAGTCCGCGTATCCCGCGAGCGGGTGGCAAAGCCTCACGAGCCAAAACGACCCTAGGCATTCGATCTTTGGGTGCCATGTCTTCACTCGACAGGTGGTCGGTCCTGCGGGCGAAGGAAAATCATTTGTCATCATAGCTCTCGCATCCGGCCTCTAATTAGACAACGACATTTACGAGCTTTCCAGGAACGACGATCACCTTTCGGGGATCCCTGCCCTCGAGGTAGCGACGGACTTCCTCGCTACCGAGTGCAGCCTGTCGTATGGTGGCCTCGTCAGCATCCGCAGGGACAGTGACCCGTCCCCGTACCTTCCCGTTGACCTGGCACACAAGAACAATCTCGCTCGTTTGTAGAAGGTCCGCCGCGGCCTCGGGCCAGGGTGCCTTCCACACGAAGTCGCCCGTGAGTTGGAAGTATGTCTCGCTCGCGACGTGAGGCGCGAACGGCAGTAGGAGTGAGGTAAGTGTGACTAGGGCGTCACGCGCAACCTCGGTGGAAATTCCTTCCTGGAGTGCCCTGCTGATCTCGTTGGACAGCTTCATCAGCGCGGCGATCGCCGTGTTGAATCCGAACGAGTCGGTCATGTCGTTGGTAATCTGCTGTGTCGCGATGGCTGCGGCGCGACGCAACGCATGGTCTCGGCTTGGGTCGATGGAGTCGCCGATGGTTTCGCTCGTCGCGTTCAGGACGTCGGCCGTGAGGCGCCAGACCCGCTTAAGGAACCTGGACACTCCCTCAAGGCCGTTGTCTGACCAATCCGCGCCCTGGTCGGGCGGTCCCATAAACAAGACATAGCAGCGGGCGGTGTCAGCGCCGTACTTTTCGACGATCGCGCTTGGTGACACGGTGTTGCCCTTGGACTTGGACATCTTCGCGCCATCTTTGGTAATCATGCCCTGGGTAAAGAGCTTGGCAAACGGTTCTCGCACGGGAACGTGTTTGAGGTCGTACAAGACCTTGACAAGGAACCGAGCGTAGAGCAGGTGCAGAATGGCGTGTTCGATTCCACCGATGTACTGGTCGACTGGCATCCATGCGGAGAGGACGTCGCGGTCCCATGCGGCCTTGTCGTTACGAGGGTCGCAGTAGCGCAGGAAGTACCACGATGAGTCGACAAAGGTGTCCATGGTGTCGGTCTCACGCCGGGCTGGACCGTAACACTGAGGACAGGACGTGTTGACCCAGTCTGTCGCGGTTGCCAGCGGCGATTTACCCTTCGGGGCGTAGTCCTCGACGTCGGGAAGGATGACCGGAAGCTGGTCTTCGGGGACGGGACTCGCGCCACACGTATCGCAGTAGATGATCGGGATAGGGCATCCCCAGTAGCGCTGTCGGGAGAGCAGCCAGTCCCGCAGCTTGTACGAGGTGGTCTGTTCGCCAAGCCCATGCTTCGAGAGCCACTCAACAACTTCTGCTTTGGCTGTGTCCGAAGACAAGCCATTGAGATCCAGTGCGCCAGAGCCGCTCCTGCTGTTGATCGTCTGCCCCGGCCCGGTGTAGGGACCGCCGTCCCACCCTTCCGGTGCCTGGATCGTCTGGACCGCAGGAAGTCCGAATGTCTCGGCGAAGGCGCTGTCGCGTTCGTCGTGCGCCGGAACTGCCATGATGGCCCCGGTTCCATAGCCGGCCAGCACATAGTCTGCAAGGAAGATCGGAACTTCGGCGCCGTTGACGGGGTTGGTCGCGAACGCGCCGGTGAAGACTCCGGTCTTCTGCTTGCCTCCGGTCTGCCGGTCGAGCTCTGACTTCGTCAAGGTTTGGGCACGGTATGCGGCGACCGCTTCGGCCGGCACGGCATACCCGTTGGTCCACCGCTGGTCAGTCTGCGGGGGCCATGCGTCAGCGACGATCTTGTCGACTAGAGCGTGCTCGGGGGCCAGAACCATGTAGGTCGCACCGAACAAGGTGTCAGGCCGCGTCGTGAAAACCTTCATCGGTCCGGCCTCCGTCGCGAAGTCGACGTAGGCGCCTTCGGAGCGTCCAATCCAGTTTCGCTGCATGGTTTTGACATGCTCGGGCCAGACAAGCGGGTCGAGGTCCTCAAGTAGACGGTCCGCATATTCGGTGATCTTGAAGAACCACTGCTCGAGCTGCCGGAGTTCGACGACTTCGCCGCACCGCTCGCATCGCCCTCCGACAACCTGTTCATTCGCGAGGACGGTGGCGTCCTTGGGGCACCAGTTGACTGCTCCGTTCTTGCGGTACGCCAGTCCAGCCTTGTAGAGCTGAAGGAAGATCCATTGGGTCCAGCGGTAGTACTCGGGCTGATGCGTTGCGATCTCGCGTGACCAGTCGATCGAGATGCCCCATTGCTTGAACTGCTCGCGGAAAGAGGAGATCGACTCATTGGTGGATATCCGCGGGTGTTTTCCGGTTCGGATTGCATGGTTTTCGGCGGGCAAGCCGAATGCGTCGTACCCCATGGGGTGCAGGACGTACTTTCCCTGACGGCGCAGAAAGTGCGCGACCGCATCACCCACCGCGTAGTTCTTTAGATGCCCAACGTGAGGCTCCCCGCTCGTGTAGGGCAGCATCTCCAACACATACATCGGCTCACGGCTGGCGGCATCGTCGTTGTCCACTTCCCAGGACCGCTCGGAGGCCCAGACCTGCTGCCACCGGGAATCGATCTGCCTCGGGTCGAAGTCGCCGAACATCGGGAAGCCCGCGGTTCCGGACGCTTCCTGAACTGTCATCATTTCCCCTGGGATCATCGTTGGTTGCCGCCGAAAACGAAAAGACCCCTCACACAGGAGGGGTCCGCCGTGCTGCCGCGACTTACTGCCGCGTCAGCACGGCCCGAGAAGAAGCAGGCGCGGCCAGGCCATGGGCGCCAGTCTAGCGCGCCCGGGCGCAGCCTTAGATTGGGCAACGGCATAGCTTCAGGCTCAGCTCTCATCTGCAACACTCAGCAAGGCATGGAGCAATCCGGCTCCGTACTGCCGCGCGTGAACGGGGCTCACCGGCCGGCCATGGACGACGGCGTTCGGGTACTCGATCGTGAGCGCGACTCGTGTACGAGGCAGACTCCTGAGCCAGGCCGCGCACCCGCGCTGTCCTACTGCCTCTGGTTGATTCCACCGGTGAGAAAGACGAAGCAGGTCGGTATCCGGGGTCAGTGCGGCGGCCAGGGCCTTCGCGCCACTATGGTCACCGACACCCGAAGTCACGACATATGGGCGCTCCTCGATGCTGCCGCGCAAGCCGGGCGTGTGAAGGTCCAGTGCAAACAACGGGCTGATGCTCGACTCGATCAGGTCGCGAAGCGCGGCCGTGGAGCGGTAGCGAGAGCCCTGCCGTCCATAGTCACGGTTGTGGTCCCAAGGGTGACGTGCCTTGCCTTGGTCGCCTCGCTCGACGCCCTCCAGGTCCACGAACGGCACGGCTAATAGCTTGGTTTCTTGGGTTGCTGGATGACCAGAGGCCTGCATGGCGAGGAAGGCCAAAATGGCGCCCTCAAGCACATAAGACGCCATCGCTTCGCAAGCGTGATGGCGGGCCGTTAGCAGTACCGTTCGTTGTTCCGGCCGGCTGTTCGATTGGTACGAAGTTCCGACCACGCTGGTCCGGCCGGATGCCGTGCGGGCGAGAGAACTCCATCGCATGGCATTCCCAAGCCGTCTCGCGAAGTAAGTGTAGTTCTCGTAGCCGTAGGGAATTGTGGCGCAGAGGTCGACAGTTTCACCCGGTCTGACATCTACTGTGAACCCTTCATCGGGTACAGGGTGAGCAGAGAGCCATCCGACTTCCTTCCGGCCCTTCCTCCAAGGCCCGAACTGTCCGACCAGGTTGGGGCGCGCCATGGCGACGTGGATCGACTGTCTGGCGCTCGCCTTAAGACGAATTCGCCAGTACCATCGGTCGCCAGCCGAATCCCGAATGTCGCGGTCAATCACAACTCGCGCAGCGCATTTATCGACCACCACTCCGTTGCCTGTCGGGAAGTCGGTCACGGTCTGAAAATCTGAGGATGACGCGTTCATGGGCGTTGCGCAACAAGAATGAGGTGGCCCCGTCCGCTTGATGCGGGCCGCGTTTTTCTGAAGCTGCCGAAGCTATCGGAAACGACAAACCCTGCATCCTGCAGATATCTGGTGACCTCCGGAGCTGTGAGGACCATTTGATCGAAGAAGTTTTCGTACATTCGTGTGACTCCGTCGGCGTCGCGCACAATAATGGTCTCCTCGTGCCTCCAATTCGCCTGATGTGGGTCGACGCGGTGCGCGATGAGTCGGGTGATGAGGATGTTCCCTTGCTTGTGGTGGGCGACAATGTATGGCTGGTAGTTGTCGGCAAAATTAAGCATGTGGCCGATGTCGACAACGAAGTAGCCACCCGGCTTCAACATGTGGTGGACGTTCTCGAGCAAGGGGCGAAGTTCCTCGCGTTTCAGGTAATTCATGGTGACGAACACGCTGAAGGCAAGGTCGAATTTTTCGTCGCTGCGATAGTCGGCAGTGCGGGTATGGATGAGTCTTATGTCTTTTGAGCTGACCTCTCGGGCATAGTTGATGAAGGCGGCGCTTTGGTCGATTCCGACGCAGCGATGGCCGATCTTTTGTAGAGCGCGCAGATTTGTTGCCGTGCCGCATCCCACGTCTAGCAAACTGCCACCAGGCGGCAGGTACGAGTCGAAGAATGCAGTCTCCGCGTCGATGTCGCGGAAATCCTGGCGGATGATCTCGTAGTACTCGCCGGGGAACTCGAAGCTCTGGCTCATGCACACCCTCCGTAAGTCCGACCCCGGCCGCCCCCCGCGACAATCGAGGAAGGCGGCCGGAGGTGCACAATTGGCTGTTGATGGAACTAGCCCATGAATTCGTGACTGGAGCGCAGGAGTCGGTAGTCCAAGCTGTGGATTCGGCCACCCGCACCGAGCTCGCGGAGTTGAACGAGGTTGGGGCTGTGATCCCAGACCTGTTCCACCTCGCAGGAGGTCAGGTTGAAGCCACCCGCGTAGTCGGAACCCTTCAGTTTGCCGGCCGTGTATGACGAACCCGTGGGATCCAGGCGAAGCCGGCTAAACGGCCATTCGGTCAGGTACGGCATCCGGTCCACGAGAGTCGCAAGATCATTGAAAGGCTGGTCACTATCGGCCCGTCGGAGGTAGTGCGAATGTGACGGCACGTAGTCCCCGGCCCGGATTCCCTCCAGGTAGAGATCAAGAGCTTCTCGGGTTTGGCTGCCGTCCAGGACCAGGTCCTGAAGCTGGACGCCTCGTCCGACTGGAGACAGGAACCCGATATCGAACCATTTCGCACCGAATGAAACCGCGGCCTGCCCGATTTTGCGCACGGACGCGTAGTTTCCTCGATGCAGGGTGGCGCCTACTGAGACGTCAATTCCTGCTGCGGCAAGGATCTCGACGCGCTTCTGCAAGGTTGAAAAAGCGCCTTTTCCTCTCATCCAGTCATGTGACGTGGCGTCGGCGCCGTCCATGCTGGTGCCCACGTGCCACAGGCCGGGCAAGTCCTTGAGCCGGCGGACGTTCGCCGGGCTGAGGGCGGCCGTGTCGCTTCGGACGTACACGCTCATCCCAGCATCGCTAGCAGCTTGGACGATGTCGAACGAGTCATCCCGGAACAGCGGGTCGCCGCCGGTCAACTGAACGATGAGGACTCCGGCAGCAGCCAGTTTGCGGAAAATCTCGGCCCACTGTGGCGCCGTCAGCTCATCGGGTCGGCGAGCGTCAGGGGACGACTCGTAGGCGCAGTGCTTGCAGGTCCTGAAACAGCCGTAGGTGACTTCGACCTCGACGATGATAGGGCTCTGGAGGTAGGCGAGAGATAGATCCCTCGCACCGAATACCTCCATGTCGGGGACCTCGGCCGAGGCCGCAATAAGGCCGGCGCCGACTAGATGTTGTAGCGTCTCCTCGCCGCGGTCGTGGTCCAGTTGGCCGATCAGGTGGTGGCCGGGGCGTGCCTCCTCCCCAAACTGCTTGAAGACGTGGAATGCCTCATGGTTGAGCATGTAGTGGCGGTGGTTCACGCAGTCGTACAGGATGCCGCCGAAGAATTCCTCGCGGAGCTTTGCCCTGAACGGAACTGAGAACATTTGATCGAGAAGTCCAGACTTGCCGGTGACGCCGAAGCGAATCCACGGTTCGGGCGCACACGCACAGTCAAGCATTGGATGAAGATCCTGAACTTGATACAGCGGGCCTGCCTGAACAAAGTTCGACTCAAGGACTCTCTCCTGGTCCGGAGTGAGACCCTTCGTTACGAGCTGCATCGTGGCTCCAATTCTGATCTTGTCTAGGTGCCGTCAATTGGCTATCGTGGACGGATTCCATTTCGTGAACGCGCCGCGTAGTCGGTGTACACCTGTGACGAACTGCCCAGTCGGAAGAACTTCTCCGCGCTCTTGATCAGCGCAAGGCTCTCGACCGCACGGCGGCCCCACCCGTGGGGCCGAGATCGCGTCTACTGGCAGTCCTCCCTTCTGCTCTATCGGTGGCGCCTGGGTTGTCGGGCCGTCACGGCCCGGAGGAAGGTGGGTACGTCTCTGCTTCGTTCACGATCACGGTGTAGATCTGGCGCACCCGTGCCCTGTGCGTCGCGCATGTCCCACCCCACTCGAGCGGCGTTCCTCTGCCGGCTGTTGGCGCGTGGCGGCGAGTCTCTTTTGTCCAGGTCGATCACCAGTGTCAGATCGATTCGACATGGTGATAGAACTGGATCGGCGACCGCGGACGTGGCCAGGGCCGTAGCAATGCCGATGTCGGATACGTCGGGCAGCGGTGCGCCCGCGGCGGCCGCTGCACGCCGCTCGGCGAGGTGCAAGTGAACCCGCTGGACCTGAAGACCGTCGGCAGGTCAACCACAGCCGGTGCAGCGGCGGTTCGGACGCCACAGGAGGTGAAGCTAGAGCAGACACAGAATTCTCCACTCAGATCCGGTGAATCTGGCGCGACTATTCGTCGCGACCTGCGATCTAATTGAGCCAGGTCTCAAGCGTCAGAAGCGAGAAGCGCATGCGGACAGTCGTAGTTGTCCGCATGCGGGGCAGTGGGACATTCGTACGTCAGAGGGCGGTGGATCATGGGCCAGGCGTCGCGCGAGCTGACGGCGTCGGCGTCGCCGCGCCACTTCTTCGGCGCCGAGCTGCGACGGTTGCGCGAGCACGCCACTCTCTCTCAGGCGCAACTCGGAGCCCTGATTCGCTTCAGCGGCGACATGGTTCGCCGGGTGGAGACGGCGGAGCGGTTTCCGTCGTGGCAGTTCGCGGAGGCCTGCGATGGGGTCCTGGAGGCTCGAGGGACGCTCGCGCGACTGTGGCCGTTGTTGCAACAGCAGCGCTCCACTGAGCGAGCTGTTACGACCGCTCCGGAGATCCGGATGGCCGAGACGCAGGCGCCGGACGTGCCTGGGCGCGACGATGCTGTCGAGATTCCGAAACTCGTCAGGCGAGTGCCGTTTCAACCAGGTGTGCTCGATCGCGCCGCCCTGGACTGGCTGACCACCGCAGCCGCCCCTGGACCACGAGCGGCACGAGTGTTGGCTAGCTCGGCCTGGGCGTCGGAGGCGGACCTTCGACCGGTGGAGTCCGCACTGGCGATGTTCCGGGAACAAGACCACACCCTTGGTGCCGGGCATGTCCATGTCGAGGTGCAGCGCTATGTCGAGGATGAGCTCAACCGTCTACTCGCCGCAGCGCCGGCTTCCGGCGCGTTCGGCGATCGCCTCCACAGTGTCGCGGCGGAATTCTTCGAACTCTGCGGGTATCAAGCGGTGGACACCGGCGCGAACGGGCTGGCCCAACGCCGCTACCTACGGGCTCTCCGACTCGCCCAATCCGCCGGAGACCGCGTCTACGGCGGATACCTCCTCGCGGTCAACATCGCCCACCTGACACTGCACTGCGACCACCCGGAACCCGCACTTCGGATGGCGCTCGCGGCGGTGGCTGGCTGCGACGCCCACGCCACACCGGCCGTTCGGGCTGCGTTGCACGCTGTCGTGGCCCGGGCCCACGCTCGCCTCGGACGTGAGGCCGAGTGCACCTCCCATCTCCGCGTCGCGGAGCGCCACCTCGACCGCAGCCGGCCGGGTGAGGAGCCGACCTGGATCCGGTACTTCAGTGCGGCCTACCTGGCCGACGAGATGGCCCATTGCTTCCACGACCTCGGCCACCCAGAGCAGACGCAGCGGTATCTCGGCGACGCTCTCGCTGGGCTACGTCCGTCACATGTGCGTCGGCTCGCGATCGACACCGCATTGATGGCTTCGTCACTGGCGACGTCCGGGGCCATCGACGAGGCGTGTGCCAAGGCGCGCACGGCTGTCGACCACGCGGCCGCGACCATGTCGTACCGGTGTGTGCAGCGCATCGTCGATGTCCAGGTCGACCTCGACCCGTACCGGGGCGAGCCTGAGGTCCGTGAGCTCGGTGAGTATGTGCGACACCGGCTCCCGGCGGCGGCGGTGTAGTCGTCAGCCGGCCACGACGGCGGTGATCGCCGTCCTGTAGTGCGCCAGCTCAGCCTCCAACGCCGCGGCGGCCCGGGTGGAGGACGCGACGTAGTGGCCGACACCGTCGAGTAACAACAACTCGTGGGGTGCGCCGCGTTGGGCCAGCTCCGCAGTCAGTTCGCGTACGTCGTCGATGGTTGCCACGTCGTCGGCGCTGCCGTGAATCATCAGTACCGGCTGGCGGATGTCTGCGGCGCGAACCGGGCCTGCGCCACCGCGCAGCCGAGCAGCGTGGGCGCGCTGAAAACGCGGCACGGTCGCAGTCCACCGATCGGGGTCCACGATCGCCGACACCGCCGTCGCCGCCGCGAACGGCCCATCCTGGGCCACCGCCTGTAGCGCGGTGTATCCGCCTGCGCTGGCTCCCCGGACGAACACCTGCCCGCCGATCGCGTGGCCCTCGCCGAGAAGGTGCTCGGCAACGGCACGGCAGTCGGCGACGTCAGCGACGCCCCACCGTCCGTAGAGCGCCTCTCGGAACGCCCGCCCGTAGCCGGTGCTGCCCGTGTAGTCCACGTCCACCACCGCGAAGCCGCGACTTGTGAAAAACTGCGCCTGCCAATCCAGACGTAGCAGGCTGGAGGCGGTCGGCCCCGGATGCGCCCGTACGATCACCGGCGCTCGCCAGTCGGATCCTGCGCCGGTCGGCGGGTACACCAGCGCAAGCACCTCCCGGCCGTCCTGCACCGGCACCCACAGCTCGATCGGGACGGAGACCGCCACCCCATCCAGCTCGGCGTGCTCGGCACGGGCCAACACCTGCACCCGTGGCTCGGCGCCATCGAGGTGCACCACCGCGATCTGCGGCGCCACAGTCGGCGACGACCCGACGAGAGCTACCGACCTTTCCCGCGCGGCGAGGTACGGCTTGATCGACGTGTACCGCAGCGGCACCTCCTGCACGTTACCCGCTGAGCCGACGACGACCAGGGCGTGGCGCGGACCCTGTTGCACCGCCATCACGATGCGCCCGTCGCCCAGGAAGTCGTACGAGGTATAGCCGAGTTCCCACGGCTCGGCCGCGCACTCCCCGGCCATCGGTGCGACCGGCTCGATGCAACGCCCGTCCCACCGATACAGGTTCCACCAACCGCTACGGTCGCTGACAAAGTACAGCGCGCCTTCCGGACCCCACCGCGGCTCCACCACCGACTCATCCGGTCCGCCCGCAAGTTTGACCGGATCACTGATGAGACCACCAGGTTCGTAGGACGCCACCCAAAGCTCGCACGCGTCCCACGGCATGTCGTGTTCTCCCCACGAGGACCACGCCAGCAGGCCTGGCCCGGGCCGAGGTGCGCTGAGAAAGCCCGGTGCCTGCGTCAACACTCTGGGCTCCGACTTGGCCTGTCCGAGGGAAACAGCCACGATCGCATCCCCGTCGGCGGACTCCCGTACGCAGAGCAACTCGCCGTCACCGACCACGAGATCTCCGAGCGCAGCCGCGCTGACCACTGCCTCGCCCTTGTCGACGAGGTGGAGGCCATCCCCGGTAATACACCACACCTGATCATCAGCAACCGCGTAGGCGCCGCCGCCATAAGCATGGACACCGCTAGCCACATCGAATCCGGGCCGCGTCAGGTCGACTGACCCAACACTTTGGTGCCATCGCACCAACGTCACGCCACCGGAACTCGGCCGCGACTCCAGCCAGTAGAGCGCATCACCGACGGCACGCAGTTGGTCATAGCCGACCGATGCGCGGACGGCCTCCCGTGAGGGAACAGCGACTGCCTTGGACTCCAGCCTCACCGGCTCATCTCCTGCTCAGTTGGTCTCTCGCGGGCCGACACATGGCGGCGAACCCGGAGATGCCGCTTGCTGATCGAGGTGCGGCATGTCCTTTTGCGCTGACGTAGATGGCGAACATGCGGCGCTCCAATGCAATCGCCGAACTTTGATCGGCGCGCGGTGATCAATCCACGACCTCATCGTCGCATGACGTCCGCATGGTAGGTCGGTCCGAGGTGCGGGGACCTGCTGCGGCGCAGACCATCGATGCGGACAACACCGTCTGTCCGCATGACCGGGATCGACACAAGCGTAGGCAACGGCGATGGTCGATGTATCGGGACGGAATGCCAGGGAGTGGTTGCGAGCCCGTCGCCTGTCTGCCGTCACGGGCGGCAGACAAGGTGGTCGAACTAGGCCCGGGGCGGCCGTGGCAGCAGACGGTGTTGATTTCCCCAACGCACCGGATGTTGAGGCACCCGTCCGCCTCGGCGCCTCACACACCTAACTACGCGGAGGTTGGCCAAAACATGACAGTGATCATCGTTGCCTCTGTCGCTCTCATGGCCGGGCTACTCGGTGGCTTCGTTCTGGGAAAGAAGGCGAGCACCTGGTGCCCCGGCTGTGGCCAGGTCATCCACCCCATTGAGGTGGAGACCTCCGTAGGCGCTCCAGCTCCTACGACTCACTGACCATTCGGCATTCGTGGGCTTTCCCATCAATAGTGCCCATTAAGGAAGGAACAGACGGTGGCTGCACACACCCGCGACGACGGTCCCGGCATCGAAAGGTTCGGATACCGCCAGGAACTTAGCCGGGCCTTGCAATTCCGTGACCTCGTCATCTATGGCTTGATCTTCATGGTGGTGATTGCGCCGTTCGGGATCTTCGGCGGCGTGTTTCAGGCGTCCGGCGGGATGGTCGCCCTGGCCTATCTGATCGGCATGGTCGCGATGATGTTCACCGCCTCGTCGTACGCGGTGATGGTCCAGGCATACCCGACCGCCGGTTCCGTGTACACCTACGCTGGGCGGGCGATCTCCCCGTCGGTCGGGTTCATCACCGGGTGGACGATCCTGCTGGACTACGTCCTCATCCCGGGGCTGCTCGGGTTGATCGCCGCCGTGAGCATGGCGTCGGTACTGCCGGCAATACCGGTTTGGGGCTGGATCGTGGTGTTCGTGATCGTCAACACCATCCTGAACCTGCTCGGTATCAAGGCCACGAAGCGGGCCATGCGGGTGTTCCTGGTCGGGGAACTGGCCGTCCTTGGGATCTACCTCGTGATCGGGATCAAGGCGCTGGCCGGCGGGGCGGGCCGGGGCTTCTCCTGGGAGCCGTTCTTCAACGCGCACACGTTCTCCCTGTCGGTCGCGGCCGGGGCGGTGTCGGTGGCCGCGTTGAGCTACCTGGGCTTCGACGCGATCTCGATGCTGGCCGAGGAGACCCGCGGCGGGGTCCGGCAGATCGGCCGGGCCATGTACGCGGTCCTCGGGCTGACCGGGCTGCTGTTCATCGTGCAGACGTTCGTCGCCGCGCTGCTCGTGACCGATCCCGCCAGGTTGATCGCCGACGGAGACCCGGCCGGGACGGCGTTCTACGACACCGCCCGTGTTGCCGGTGGCCCGTGGCTGGCCACGTTGACGGCGGTCGCGACGGCGTTGGCGTGGGGTATAGCGAACAACATGGTCGCCCAGCTCGCCACGTCCAGGCTGCTGTATGCGATGGGCCGTGACCGGCAGCTTCCCGCCGTGTTGGCCGGGGTGAGCCGTGGCCGGTCGGTGCCGGTGAACGCGGTGCTGTTCACCGCGGTGATCTCGCTGGTGCTGAGCCTGTATATGGCGTCGCGCGCCGATGGCATCGCCCTGCTGGTGAGCCTGGTGAATTTCGGTGCGATGACCTCGTTCACCGTGCTGCACGTCGCGGTCGTCTGGCGGTGGTTCGCCACCGGGTCTACCGGCGGCGTGTGGCGCAACCTTGTGGTCCCGGTGATCGGCGCCGGGATTCTGCTCACGGTCATCATCAACGCGAACATCGCCGCGCAGAAGGTCGGCCTCGCCTGGATCAGCGCCGGTCTGCTCATCCTCGCCGTTCTGCACCTGCTGGGCCGGCGCCCGCGCCTGTCCGGCCTCGACGACACCACCGCCGGCACCGACGAGCCGGTCATGGCAGGCCGCCATGCCTGAGAAAAGTGGCGGGGGCCGCGGCGTCGACGTCCTGCACGACCTGACCGATGAATCCGTCGGGTACACGTTCGGCGGCCGGCAGGCGGTCGGCGAGCTGAGGCCTGGTGACCGGCTGCACCTGCAAACCCGGGACTGTTTCGGCGGTGCCGTGCAGTCGGTCGACGACCTGCCCAGCAAGGTCTGCCAGTTCCCCTATCTGAACCCGGTGACCGGCCCGTTCCATGTCGTCGGCGCCCGGCCGGGGGACACCCTGGCCGTGCACCTCGTCTCGCTGCGCCCGAGCCTGCCGTTCGGGTGGTCGTCGACGTTCCCGCACTTCGGCGCCCTCACCTCCACCGTCCAGACGCCGACGCTGCAACCCGCCCTCGAGGAACGGGTGTGGCGCTACGGCATCGACCTCGACGCCGGCACGGTCCGCTACACGGCCCGCAACAGCGATCTTGAGGTCGATCTGCCGTTGGAGCCGATGCTCGGCACCATCGGTGTCGCCCCCGCCGCCGGGGAGGTGCGCATGTCGATCGTCCCTGACCGGCACGGCGGGAACCTCGACACGCCGCTGCTGCGGGAGGGCACCACCCTGTACTTGGGTGTGAACGAGCCCGGGGCGATGCTGTCGCTCGGTGACGGCCACGCCCGCCAAGGTGACGGCGAGGTGTCCGGCGTCGCCGTCGAGGTGGCCATGGACGTGGTCCTGGCCGTCGACGTCATCCCCGGCGTCTACGCGCCGCTACCGCGGCTGGAGACCGATGACGCGCTGATGTCGATCGGGCTGGGCCGGCCGCTCGAGGACGCCTTCCGGGTCGGCCAGCACGATCTGGTCCACCAGGTCGCTGCCATGACCGGCCTGGACCTGCTCGACGCGCTCCAGCTGGTCGCGCAGGCAGGCCAGACCCGTGTCGGCAACGTCGTCGACGCCAACTACTCGATGGTGGCGAGCCTGGCTAAGCGCTACCTCGACGGCGCGTCCCCCTACCCCGGCGTGCACGCCAATCTCCGTACGTCTATGCCGGCCCTGTGAGCACGGAGACGAGACGATGACGACCCGCCACCGCGACGACCTGCCTTCGCTGCGCGAGCAGCTGTTCGTCCTCGCGCACGACGAAACCCGCAGCCTCAAACCCCACCTGCACGTCCCCGCCATCGGCGTCGGGCTCGCCGGAGCCGCGGTGATCGATCTGCTGATCGCCAAACGCATCCACATCGCGCAGGGCAGCCCCTACCTGCACCGCTCCTACGAACAAGGCCCCGCCGGTGATCCCGTCACTCACCAGGTCCTGGCCATGATCGGGAACCTGCGGCACACGCCCGGACTGCACCTGCTGCTGCGCGAGCTCGGCCCCGACCTCTACGACCAGACCCTGACCGCGCTGATCGCCAAGGACGTCATCACCCGCGACCGCCGATGGGGCCGCACCCGCTACGAACTGACCCGGATCACGCCGGCGGCTAGGGTTCGGCAGAAGGTTCGCTACCGCATCGAGGGCCGCCAACGTCCCGACCCGCACGTCGACGCGCTCTGCGCACTCACCTGGGCGCTGAACCTGCAGCACTGCCTGGTCATGGACCTCAGCGAAGCCGACATCGACGAGTTACTGCGCGGCGTCATGCACCGGATCCCGGAACTGGTGCGCTGGAACGACCCCGACGCGCCCGCCGCCGCCATCCCCGAGGTCGCCGACGCCGCGCGGACCGCGGTCGGCGCCATGGCCACCTCCCCCTACTAACCCGTACCCACAACGAGAGGAGCGGGATGTGCCCGGCCACAACGTCGCCGTGCTCGACCCTGACGCGACGACCACCATAGAGCAGGCCCACCACGCCATGCAGGAACATCTGACCTGCGAGACCGCCCATTGCCCGCACCGCCGGACCGCCCTGCAGGTACTCGTCCGCCACGGCCGATACGTCCTCGCCACGGCATGACAACCGTCAGGTCCGTGGATCGGTGCAGCGCATGGACCTGACGGATGCGGCGCCGCCGGCCCGAATGACGGCGTCGCGGACTGTGTGCCACCGCGAACCCCCGACCGGTGACACACCGCCCACCCCCACCAACTCCCACGACCGGGCCGCGCTGGAGCAGCATCGATGCCAGGAAGGACAGTCGTTGTTTCCTCACCTGCCATCAGGCCGTGGCCTGGCACCCGGCGGGACGGGACGCGATCGGGTTCACCCGCGCCCCACACCGCTCCGCATCCGCCGGCCTATCGCCGATGGCCGCGGCGGCTCCGGCACGCCCACCACCAGAGCAACAGCGCACCTAGGCCCAGGCGAGCGATAGCGGGCGTCGCGGTTCACGGCACAACTGGGATGCGCCGGCCCATCGCAGCGCCGGGTTGAGTCCGTTCTCTGGTGGCGGCACCCCGGGCACAGATGGAGGGAAATGTGGTGGGGCGCCTCAGAGGACTCGGCTCTGGGCGGCATCCTGCCCCGGTATCAGCGCCCGCTCCATCCACCCTGCCCAATGCCGCCATGGTCGCGAACAATGCAGCCGCAGTAGCAGCGTTTTCCCAGGTAGATGGTTCTGCCAACCCCGACTTGGATCGTTTCGAGATGCGGCCAGGCCGATCAGGCGGCGAGGATCTTGGGCGGTGCGGCCTGCTGGGTCTTCGTGCAGGCTAGTCGCGGGTCGCATGCAGGTGATATTTGCCCAGGCGATGTGGGCTTCGGAGTGCTGGGGCGGAGCGTGGGCACGGATGGTCCCGTTGTGCCCCGGAACTTCTGTTGGCGGTGACGGCTACGACGCGTTACCGGCTGGGCGCTGCACCAGGTGCGCCACTCGCGGCCTCGGGCTTCCGGTGGCGGTGGAGCGTGAGGGTGATGACCAGCACGATCAGCGCGCCGACGATCAGGCCTAGGATCGCGCTGGCCGCGGTGTTGACGAGCCAGCCGATAAGTCCGCCGAGAGCGCCGGTGGCGTCGTGGGCTGCTTCCTCGAGGTGGTGCACGGCGTCGTACAGCACGTGCAGGCCCAGCTCGTCCGCGCCTACCAACAGGATGTGCCCGCCCACCCACAGCATCGCGGCGGTGCCGAGCACCGTCAGTACCGTGAGAACCATGGGCATCGCCGTCACCAGACCTCGGCCGAACGTGGCGGCGGCGCCGGAGCGTTGCGCCAGGCGCAGCCCGGCATCGTCCATCCGGACGATCAGGGCCACCGCGCCGTACACCAGGACGGTCATGACCAGAGCGACGACGGCTAGGATCGCCAGTCGGGACCAGAACGCCTCGTCGATCACCTCGTTGAGGGTGATGACCATGATCTCCGCCGAGAGGATCAGGTCGGTGCGTACCGCCCCGGCCACCAGCGTCTTCTCGTCCTGCACCTTCTCCTCGCCCGCACCGTGGGCGTCGTGATGGGCGATCCTGGCCCACACCTTTTCCGCGCCTTCGTAACACAGGTAGGCGCCGCCGAGCATAAGGATGGGGGTGAGCAGCCAGGGTGCGAACTGGCTGAGCAGCAGCACCGCCGGCAGGATGATGAGGAACTTGTTACGCAGTGACCCCACGGCGATGCGTTTGATGATCGGCAACTCGCGCTCGGACGCCAGGCTCCGCACGTACTGCGGTGTGACGGCGGCGTCGTCGATGACGACGCCCGCGGCCTTGGCCCCGGCCTTCGCGGCGGCCGCCCCGATGTCGTCGACTGACGCGGCGGCGGCGCGAGCTATTACCGCCACGTCGTCCAACAGGGCTACGAGTCCACCGGCCACGAGAGGGTTCCTTCCACGGTTGAGCGGGTCCGTGCCGGTCCATTCTTACTCAAAGCGTGTCGGCGATAGGCCTCGACCTGGCCCAGCACGCGATGGCGGCACTGGACGACGCCCGGCCGGCGCTCGGCGCGCTGACCATGGCACACTCCGCCGCGAACGCCGGGCGGGTTACGCAGCCGGCCGCCGCTGTCCGCCCGGATCGACGCGGTCGACGTCGTCCACGGCCGGCCCTGATCGATGTCACCGTGTCCCTGGTCGGTCCTCGGGCCCGGCTGCGTGACCCGCACGCATTACCGGCCGCCGATGTCGCCCATGGGGTGATCGCCGCCCGTGCGGGGCGCCTGGCGCGCGGAGATGACCACCCGCGGCGACCGCATCCTCGCCCGGCCCCGGCACCGCCGACCGGCCCTGCCTGCACCTGACACGTGCACTACGAAACGCGAGCCATGCACTTGTCGCGACCTAGGGCAGGGGCGACGCGCTCAGCGGGTGCGGTGTGGCGGGTCGAAGCCGACGGACGCCTGGGCACCGAAGCCTTGACGTGTTCTTGACGGCGCGTGGAGTCCACGTTGAGGTTCCCGGCCGATTGAGCCCGGTATGACTATCCGAACCTTCGTTAACAAGAAGCGAACCCGCATGGCAACCATTTCGACCCTTGCGGCAGCACTGGTCGTTTCCGCTGTAGTTCTTCCGGCATCTCCGGCATCGGCGCGGCCCAAAGACTGCAGCCTTGCCGTGCGAATCAGTCCTGATCAAGGAGCGATGTACGCCCGCGCCGACGTGAACTGTAAGAATGTCGAAAAGTTCGAAGTTGAAGTCCACATCGAGCGACTGGACTCTATACTAGGCATCGATTCTTGGAAGCCCGTCGCCAGGGGATTCAAGGGCTTCAATAAGTCGGGATACTCCTGGGTTTCGACCACCGAGCCGTGCTCCGATGTGCAGACCACCAAGAAGTACAGGGCCCATGCAGTTCTGTACGACAAGCGCCTGCCCGGGCCGGGCATCGAGGTCAAGGACGAGTTGAGCGGCCAAATCCGCGGACACTGCTGACAATCAACGACCTAGCTGTTTGGCTTACGCGTTACCTCTAGCGCCTCCCGGTAGGGTTTCCGGCCAAAAACAACACCAGCGCTAGTAAGCCGAATCTTACGGAACGAGAACGTGCTGGCCAGGCGGATCTTAACAGACCCTATGGGATTGATGATCAGGCGTGGATTTGCGGCGCTTGGCCCATCGGTTGCGGAGGCGTTTGTAGCCATTCGACCAGCAGTTGGTTGGTGAGGTCGTCCAGCGGCGGATCGGGCCGGCGATACGAGTCGTCGGTTGCCGCGGCCCACGTTCTCTGGGTGATTGCGTTGAACGCGGGTTGATCGATTTTCGGTCAGCCCGCGTTCGCGCGTCTGAGTGGTTTGACGGGCGGTCCAGCGTAGGATTCTTGGTTGCGTCGCACCCGGCCGGTATTGGACGGGTGACAACGTCGGTGCCACTTCCGTCACATCCTTCACGGCTGCCGCATCCATAGAGAGAGATATTGCTATGCGCATCATCAAATGGGGTGAACAGCCGTTCGCTCTACTCGTCGAGACCGACGCTGGCAGGTATCTCCTCCCGCCACTCGTGCTGGATGTAACAGGCGCGCCGATCGCGGGCGCGGACGGTCTCCAAGTCATAGATCAGTGCGGAGAACACGTCGACCTCCCCACCGTCCGCGACGCCACGCCGGCAGACGTGGCCGTCATCGATCAGAGGATGGCGGCGCTCAGCGAACTGATCGGCGTACCGATCGGCTCGAGCACAGGTCATTACTGTTTACCGGCGCGTTCGGGTTGGGTACGGAGCCTCCGGCGACTCCTGCCGCGGCCGTGGTCGTAGTTCTGACGAACTCGCTGACTCCATGGTCACTGCGTACAGGGGTCTGCAACGCCCAGGTGCCGGCCGTACCGCCTCGAGGGTCCTTTGCATGCTCAGGTTGAGGTCGTGGAGAGCGTTCCTGCGCGAAGGCTGCACCAGGCGGCGGAATCTGCAGGTCGCGTTCGGGGCCGGTGAGCGACTCGGGGGGAGGGTCACGGTGGCGGTCCCGCAGCCCGGCCGCGCCCGGCCGCTCGCACCGTGAGCTGCTGCCGCTTCAGGCGACCGCGGCGAGCGGCAGGGTGGAGCCGCCGCTGGGCGCTGACCGGCGCAGCGACCGGACTCGACGTGAGCGCCGAACTGTGGCGCCGAGGCAGGGGCAGTCAGCGGGACAGATCCTGCGTCCGCAACTTCGTGATACCGCTGCGCGCGCCAACTATCCCGACAAGGAGAAAGAGTCCCGACAGAAGGAGTTTCCACCAGCGAGGGTCGTCCTTGGCGACTTCCAAGGCCAAGATCAAGAGGTTTAACGTCGCCAGTAGCGCATGGCCCACGGTGCTGGACCATGCAGCAGCACGCTTGCTCTTCGGCACAGCTTCTCCCCGTGACTGTCGGCGCCCAGTTGCTCACCTATCGGCAGACCTGGAACGCTCTGGAGGGGGTTGCGGGTGGGCAAGAACACCCGCCGGGGGCCGAAGGATCAGGCTGCCGGGATCGGGTAGCCCAGGATGATCAGGCGACGAGGTGCTCGGACGACGCGATCTGCTGGCTCTTGGCGCGGGTGAGGCGCCTGTCTACCTCCGCGCGGTGGGCCGCTTCGACACGCCTAGCCAGCCGTGCTGTTCATGAAGCTGATATCGCCCGGCTGAACCTTGTGCCGTACGACGGTGACGACTGTCGGCGGCCAGTGAATGATCCCCATATGTGGGGGAGATCTGACTGGCCATTGACAGACGACCCTGCCTGCCGGGCTGGGACCTGCGCGCGCACCCTGGCAGCCAACCCTTCAGAACGTCACGGGCAGCTCCTGTAGACCACGGCTGCGGAACGACGGACGCCAGGCGAGCTGGTCGGCCGGGGTGGCGAGCGCCAGGTCCGGAAGCCGGCTCACCAGGGTGCCTACAGCGATCTCGGTCTCCAACCGGGCTAGGGCGCTGCCGAGGCAGTGATGGATGCCGTGCCCGAATGCCAGATGGGCGTTGTTCTCACGCTCCAAGTCGAACCGGTCGGGGTCGGGAAAGCGGTCGGGGTCGCGGTGCGCGGCGGCCAAGCACAGCAAGACGGTGTCGCCGGCCGGGATGGTGTGCTCACCGACCTTGATGTCCTCGATGGGGAAGCGGCGGATAGCGAAGGGATTCGGCCCGGCGAACCGCAGCATTTCCTCCACCGCCGAGGGCATCAGGCCTGGCTGCGCGCGTAGGCGGGCGAGCTGGTCGGGGTGAGTGAGCAGCGCCAGGACGCCGTTGCCGATCAGGTGAACGGTCGTCTCGTAGCCGGCCCACAGGATCAGGAAGGCGAGCGAGGACAGCTCATCCTCGCTGAGTCGGTCTCCGTCCTCGTCGCGCATGCTGATCAACGCGGAGATCAGGTCGTCACCGGGCTTGGCCCGCTTGCCCGCGACCATGTCGATCAGGAGGTGGTGAAGGCCGGCGACGGCTTCCTTGGCTCGTTCCGGGGGCTGGCCAGGCTTGGGCGCGAGCAGTGTGGAGGTCCAGGTGCGGAACCGCTCTCCCTCGCTGTTTGGCACGCCTAGGAGTTCACCGATGACCGTCAGCGGCAGTGGCAACGCCAGCGCGGTCATCAGATCGGCGTGGCCTTGACCGGCGACGCGATCGAGCAGCTGACTGGTCAGGGTTTGGATGAATGGACGGAGCTCCTCCACCCGGCGAGCGGTGAACTCCCGCGATACCAGGCGCCGGACGCGGGTGTGGTCGGGAGGGTCGATGTTGGCCAGGTTCTCATCCAGCGACGGTGGCAACGCGAATCCGCGATAGCCCCCGCCAGAGGAGTTGCGTTTGCTGATCGACAGCCGCGGTTCGTTGAGCAGGGGGCGCACGTCGGCGTAGCGGGTGACGAGCCACACCGGCGATCCGTCCGGCGTAGTGGCCCGGCGCACTGGCCCGGACGCCCTGAGCGATGCGTACGCCGGGTAGGGGTCGGCCATGAATCCGGGGTCGTTCACCAGCGCGAAGGGTTCTTGCTCGTTCAGCACCGTTGCCATGTGATCACGTCCTAGGCGGCTTGGGGGGCGGATTGCGGGGCGTCCGCGGCCAGGGCGGCGACGACAGGTGAGCGGTCGAAGGCCAGCGACACCTCCACCAGCCACTTCACCTCGGTGGCCATGTCCGTGCGGTCACCGTCGCGATCCACATCGAGTAGGGCAGGCTCCATCGGCAGCTCGTCGCGTTGCATGGCGCGGATCGCGCCGGCGAGCACGGCGGCTTCCACCACGGTCGACAGCTGTGAGTCGTCGAGATTGCGCTCCGTGGCCGCCTGCCGGGCGGCCCGCTCGACCTGCGCGTCGAAGTGGTCGCGAAGCGCCAGGCGTCCATCGCGGATTTCGACGGCGCGGCGGGTGAGCTTGAACTTCACGTCGCGTACCGCGTAGCGGTAGAGCCACTCGAAGCGCGGTGGCGGGTCCAAGGCGATGCCCGGAACGGCACGGTGCAACGCGGACCAGAGCGGGTACAGCTGCCGGTAGGCGCGCTGGCGGCCGAACCATTCGGCGACGCGTGACAGGTAGGGGCCCCAGCCGGGAATGGTGAGGCCGGTCATCGTGAAGATCACGCCGATGCCGACGCCGAGGCGCGCCACGTTCTCCCACCGGGTCGGGTCCCATCCCACGACCCCGGCGATGACATCTGTGATGCGGGCCGCGGCGTAGATCAGCCCGCAGATGGCGCCGATCCCGAAGATGCGCAGGCCTCGCCGCAGCCAGGGTGCGCCGGCGACGGGTGCGTAGCGCCAGGACATGCGCAGGATGTCGATGCGGGTGATCGTGTAGGTGGCCAGGTACACCAGCAGGTACACGGAGTAGGTGGGGATGTGTGCGTGGGTGGCGACGAAGTCCCGGCTGTGCTCGGTGGGGGCCGGCGTCATGAAGAACAGGGTGATCATCACGAGCAGCACCCCGGTGAGCAGGGCCGAGCGGAATCGGATCTTGCGCCAGGCGTCGGTGCGGGGGTACAGCCAGAACAGCATCAGAGCCTGCAGACATGCCGAGTTCACGATGACGACGCTTTGTGTGACCAACGCCGCTAGGTTCGGCACGCCCAGCGCGTGGTCGAAGGCCGCCCACACGGTGGGCGTAGAGAGGGTGTAGATGACCGCGAGGAGACCGAAGGAGATGCAGAGGGTCACCGAGGCGGCGTCCCGGTTCTTCCTCAAGCCGATGAGCGTGAACATCATGGCTACAGCGGCGAGCGCGGCATCGATGGGGTAGAGGACGTCGTTGATCGTGGTGTTCATCTGCTCCGGTTCCGCGTCAGGGGTATGAGCGGCTGATGCGGCCGACGACGTCGGCTACCTCAGCGGGCACCTCGGAGGTCTGCTCCGGTGCGAAGCGGCTGACCTCTCCGAGGATCAGGGTGGCGACGGTTTCGGCCTCGTGTTCGGACTCCTGTGAGTAGTGGCTTCGACCCAGCATGGATTTGATCAAGGCTGGGTCCAGGTCTGGGGCCAGCAGGGTAGAGAGCTCATCACTGAGGACGGGACCAATCCGGTGGTCGCAGAGCAGGTGGCCGATTTCGTGCAGGATGATCAGCAGTTGGTGCGGTCCGCTGGTGGCCTTTTGATAGAACACATAGTCCTGTCGTTCCGTGGACATCCACAGCCCGCACGGACTGTCAGGCGGTAGGTCCATCGGCAGCAGCAGGATCGGCCGGCCACGCTTGTCACCGAGGCGTCGGCAGAACTCGTGGACGTCGAACGGTGACGGAATGTCAAGATCGCGGACGATGTCCCGGCATCGTTGCCGCTTCCCCCGCCACTTCATGTCACTCCCCCGGTCCGGCACTCTTCACAGCGCCGTCCTGATGCGGCAACCCGCTTTTTCGTGCGCGACCCGCCTCACAAGAAGCCCATGCTGCCCTCCACCTGCAAGTCAGCTCGGCTCCTCTTCGAGACCCTCCAACTCGCGGACCCGCCTGATCATCTCGGCCACCAGGTCGATGCTCTTGGGGGACAAGCCGTTCAGGCGCAACGCCAGCTGCTGCGCCTGGGTGTCCCGCAACCCCGCCACGACATCCAGCTGCTCGTTGTGCTGCTGCTCGACGGCCTCGTCGAAGAAGTACGCGACCGGGACCTTGAAGAACCCCGCCAGCAGCGTCAGGGTGGCCTGCTGCGGGTTGGCGCTGCGCCCCGAACATAGGTCGGCGATCTGGGTGTGCGAGATGGTTCGCTCACCGGGTCGCTGTTTGCGGATCTCGTCGGCGATCTCCCGGAAGGAGAACGGGCCTCGGCCGGGCGGGTGAACCGTGTCGACCAGATGGCGAAGTTTATCCGCGAGCGTCCGCGGCGGTGGTGGTTCGCCCGCGGGAGCCATTGCGCCTCCTCCGATGTGGAGCATAGATCTTACACTGTGGATCTCACTCCTGCGAGGCCAGGCCCTCGGCGTAAGAAGTAGTTGCCAAATCCTTCGGAAACCTGGCTACCATAGCCGCATGGGGGATTCATCTTACAGCGCGGAGGCTGAGAGTAAGGTGCGCCGTACATCGACTCCGGCACTACTGGGAATCTGCGGCATCGCCGCCGGGGTGCTGGCCCTCGGCACTGAGGCCATGCCGGCACTGGACCTTGATCAGACCACTCAAGCGGCGTCGTTTCGCGTCCTACTCGGACTGGCAGTCATCCTGCTCCTGACGGCCGGCTTTCTCTCCACCGCCCGTCTCGCGCGGAACATCGAGGCACAGCCGATAGTCGAAGCCTTCCTTTTGGGGCGTGCCAGCCGCGGCATGACAGATGCGGGCGGGCATGGGGAGGACGGTGACACGGCGGCCGGTGGACGCATTCCAGACACTCAGCCAGGGAGGCCAGCGTCTCCAGACACGGACGAAACCGACCAATAGATCAACTCATTCCAGAGTCGCGCAGGAAATTGGCCTCCCACCGCATGGTGGGAGGCCAATTTCAGCAAACCTCGGAAGACCTGAACTGCCCGGCGACATCAGGCAATCGCCGACAGCGGTCCGGGCGCAAACGCGTGAAACCGTTCACCGTTGCGGCCATCGAACCGGTGGCGCCACAGTCTCCCGCCTGCGCTGAAACGCCCGTGCGTGGCGCGTTGCCGAGGGGAATTGGCGTGCCGCCTGGCGGGCGGACCGTCGGTACGGACGCCGAGGTACCGCTCCACGCCGGCGGGCTCGAGGCGACCCCCGAACCCCCCTCCGAGCCGACCGCCCATGCCCCGCCAAGCCACCTGCGGGCACCGAAGGCAGACCGTCTGGGCGCGTCGACACGCCCGGCGGCGTCAGAAAATTGAAGATCATCAGTTCCGTTTGTCCCCACCGCGTCCCCGTACCCTGGGTGACGGGCCATGGAGATCAACTTCTGCACTGCCCGTGGACATGCGAAACAGCCTCCCACCTGCGGCGGAAGGCCGTTCATTGTTATGCGCCCGAAGGGACTCGAAACCCTAACCTTCTGATCCGTAGGTATATCCACAAGGTCATGCCAAAGTCATCCCCCGTCAGCGCGGACCACACCCCCGGTGACTCCTGTTGCCAGGAGATCTCGTTCGACCGGTTCGCGCCCACAGCCAAGCACCGGCGTGAAGTGCGTCTGCGCCGCAGCCACTCATCCGACTCCGACAGCTGCAGCCGGTAGGAACTCATCCACATCTCGACCTTCGCGCAACCGCAACTGCGGTCGGCATCGACTCCCGAGCTAGGTCACGAATCCGTAACAGAAAGGAGCAGTCCTCGCTTGAAGACCGCAGCACGTCCCCCGAATGTCCCCCAGAGGCCCGTTACATAGAAACTAGTCGATTGAAAATGCTGTTTGACCTGGGTGGGGCGGGCGGGACTCGAACCCGCGACCGAGGGATTATGAGTCCCCTGCTCTAACCCACTGAGCTACCGCCCCGTACCGGCGGCGATCCTATCCCGACCCGCCAGGGGCAGGCTAGTGATCTACAAACCCGCGCCGGTCAGGGCGTCGAGGGATGCCAGGACCGCGCCGGCCGTACGCCAACCGCCGGCCAGCGCGCCCTGTATGGACGGGCTGTCGCGGTGGTCGCCCGCCACGAAGAGACCGTCTCCCAGCGCCACCGGTTTGCGCAAGCGGGATTGCGGGACGGTCGCCGCCGGTAGGGCTTCCGGTATTGAGACCACGCTCAGTAACTCCCAGTCGTCGGTCGGGGTGCCGTAGATCCGGGCGAGTTCTACCCGGACCACCGCCTCCGAGGCGCCCGAGGGGGCCGCGACGCCCACCGACGACGCCGCGATCAGGGATTTTCCTCCCGGGGCGTACTCGGGTGCGGCGTTGGACACCACGGTGGTGTTCGCCACGATCTCGCGGCGGTCGCCGTCCAGTAGCAGGGTCGGCTCGTCGATCGGGGCATGGTCGGCGCCGAAGTAGAAGGTTGTGAGGCCGCGCATGTCCGGCTTCGGCAGTTGGGGCAGCAGGGTCGCCGCGGTCGACGGGTCGGTGGCGACGATTACGGCGCGGCAGCGGATCTCGCCGCCCTCGGTGACCACCGAGCCCGGCGAGACGAGCAGGGTACGGGCGCCGACCAGCAGTTGGGGGTATGGCAGGGGGCCGGCGACCGCCGCGGGAAGAGCGGCCATGCCGGCCGCCGGTACGCCGATGCGGCCGCGGGCGAACGAGCGCAGCACCATCGCCAGCATGTGGCTCGAGGTGTCGAGGGCCCGGTCGGCGAAGACGCCCGACAGGAAGGGCCGCAGCACCTCCTCGATCATGCGGTGCGAGAGTCCCGCCCGGCGCAGCGCCTGCTGGGTCGTCACCTCGGGGGCGTCCAGCAGCCGGCTCGGCGCGTATGTGGCGCAGCGGGTGGCCAGCGCCGCGAACTTCAGGCGGTCGGCGAGGGAGCCGACGCCCGAGCTCAGCGACTGTGCCACCGCCTTCGGGTCGCGCAGCGGGTTCTCCAGGCGGTGCAGCGACGTGCCGCGGCGCACCAGCACGCCCGGGGTGAAGTAGCGCATGTCCAGGGTTTCGATGTCGACAAGCGCGGACAGCCGCGGGTACGCCGTGTTGACCACCTGGAAGCCGCGGTCCAGCCGCCAGCCGTCGACGACGTCGGTGGCGACCCGGCCGCCGAGGCGGTCGGCGGCCTCCACCAGCAGCCAGTCGACGCCGGCCCGGTCGAGGCGCCGGGCGGCGGCGAGGCCGGCGAGGCCGCCGCCGACGATGACGACGTCCACCGTCACGGGATGCGACACAGGCACCTCACAGGAGGACGAACTACGCAGGCCTCAGCCTAGCGGCGGGCGCGGCCACGGGTAGGAGAAAGCGCCAGCCCGCCGGGAAGGGCGGCCAGCCGCTCGCGGGCGGTGGCGATCGGCCAGCCGAACGCGCGGGACAGCTCGGCCGGCGTCGCCTCGATCATGGTGTCGGCGAACCGGGCGGTGGCGTAGCCGTGGTCGGTGCCGCCGCCGACGTCGAAGAGCCGGCAGGTCAGGTCCACCACCGTGGCCGGCCAGCCGGCGCGGTGCACCTGCACGCCGGCCGAGGTGACCAGCAGGTGCCGTTGCAGGGCGGACATCGCCCGGTCGTAGCGGCCGCGGTCGCCGACGAGCTCGCGCAGCGCGGCGGTGGGCAACGGGCCGGTCAGCAGCGCCTCGGCGATGCGGTGGGCCTGGTCGGGCAGGTCGAGCGCGGCGTGATCGGTCGGCTCGCCGTCGCCCGGGTACAGCGCGGTCAGCATGGCCGGGGAGAGCAGCGATGCCCGTTTGTGGATGAGCTTGCCGTACCAAGCCGCGCCGGTGCGGGGCAGCTCGTCCTTCCAGCTCCAGACCCGCTCCTCGAGCGGGCCCATGCCGTTGGCGAACGGGGCGGCGTCCGGGCCGGCGACCGCCTCCCACAGCGACGGCGCGGTGACCTTGTCGGCGGGGAACAGCACCGCGAAGCCGACCCGGTCGATGAATGCGCCGGCCTCCTCGACGGCGGTGAGCGGGGGGTCCGGCAGCCAGCGGTCGCCGCGGGCCCGGGCGAGCTCGTCGTGCGCGGGCATCGGGCGGGTCGAGGGGTCGGCGGCGCGGTCAGACGGCATGCCGGGACGGTACCGCCCGGCTACGACATTCGGCGCCGGCATACCCGGGGGAGGAATTGGTGACCACTTCGCCACCTACTGCGCTGGTCCGCTTCCTGATTTGGTGTTCCCGGCCTTTCCCACGAAGAACGGACGTCTCAAGGATGCGAAACATCTTCCGTACCCGCGCCGCCGCGCTGCTCGGCGCCGCCGCGCTGACCACGAGTGGCCTGGTAGGACTCTCGGCCTCCCCGGCCAGCGCCATACCCCGGACGAACCACTGCGGCAGCGCCTACGGGTTCCTGAAGTCGTGGCAGATCCTGTGGCGGGGCCAGTCCGGCGGCTTCATCGACGTGTACTACAACAACTCGAACGGCTACAACTGCGTGATGGCCCGCGGCAACGACAACGTGCTCAGCAACGTCTGGGACCTCGTCGTCGCGGCACGCAGGAGCGGCGGCACCTGGCAGGTCGACGGCGACAAGCCGGGCCAGAACTTCACCAAGTACGCGGGGCCGCTCTACGTCTACGCCCCGAACAGCTGCATCGACATCACCGGCAGCTTCGACGCGTCCGGCGGGGGCGGTGCCTCCGGATACGACAACGTCCACTGCGGCTGAGCCGGCCCGCTGATCCCTAGACTGTCGTCATGGTGATCTCGCCTCCGGTCGTCGCCGAGTTCGGCCGGCGGCTGGAGGCGCTGGGGTGGGTCGGCGATCTGCTGGTGGCGGGGTCCCTGGCGACCGGTGACTACCTTCCCGGCGTCAGCGACCTCGACCTGGTCGCGCTCGTCGACGGCCCGGTGTGCGACTCCCGCCGGGCCGCGCTTGTGACGCTGCACCGGCAGCTCGATGCGGACGCCGGCCCGGCGGCGAACCTCGGCTGCGTGTACGTCGACGCCGGCCGGCTCGCCGACGTCGCGGCGCGGCATCCAACGTGGACTCACGGGCTGCTCGTCCAGCGCATCCTTTCGGGGATCTCACGGGCGGAGCTGGTGCGGCACGGGTTCGCCGTGTTCGGCCGCCCGCCGCGGGACGTGTTGCCGGCGATGGGCGACGACGCCGTCCGGGAGGCCGCCCGCGCCGAGCTGACCGGGTACTGGGCCTGGGCGGCCCGGCGTCCCTGGATCTGGTGGGATCCCGTCATGGCCGATCTCGGTCTCACGTCGATGGCCCGCGGCCGCCATGCCCTGCGCAGCGGCGAGCTGCTAACCAAGAGCGCGGCCGTCGAGCAGGCCGCCGCCCCGGCGTGGCTCCGGGACCAGCTGCGCGCCCGGCGGCGGGGCGGGAGCGTCCGGTCACCCCGCCTGCGGACGGCCCTCATCGCGTGGCGCGATGCCCGCCGGACCACCAGGCAGGCCCGCGGCCCGGCCTGAGCCGGCAGGGCGGACCGATCAAGGGAAACGCGAAGAGTGTCCGGTTCGACGGCCCGGAAATGAAGCGAGGCACGGTCACCGGACTCGTGATCATGCCTCTGAGCTGGGAAAGCTCCCCCGATTGGACTCGAACCAATAACCTGCCGGTTAACAGCCGGCTGCTCTGCCAATTGAGCTACAGGGGATTGCTGCGCCCCGGCTTCCCGCGTACGCGGTTGTCGTGGCGACCGGAACGACAATACATGACCGCGCCGCCCACACGGGAGGCGGGTGACCCTGGCGCGCCGCGTGGTGCGTAAGAGGTGATGAATCAGCTCACAGTGAATGACGGAGCGGCAGGATGGGTATGCAGCGGGTCAGACGCACGAGCGTCATCTAACGGAAGGAGCCGCCATGCGCGGAAAGCTCATGTTCATCACGGGTCTCGCGGCGGGCTTCGTCCTGGGCAGCCGGGCCGGCCGGGAGAAGTACGAAGAGATCGCCGCCAACGCCAAGAAGGTGTGGGAGCACCCCACGGTCCAGGAGGCCGCAGGCGTCGCCCAGGCGCAGGCCAACAAGCTCTACACCGAGGGCAAGGACAAGCTGAATCAGTCCAAGCTCGGTGAGAAGCTGCACGCCGCCGGCAGCACGTCGGACAGCGGCCTCTCGAGCACCGGCGCCGCGTCGGTGTCGAACAGCACCGGCGCCAAGTACTGACGTACCGCAGTTCAAGGCCCGGCCCGTCATGGGCCGGGCCTTTGCGCTGGGTAGGAGCGGATCAGGACGAGGACGAGAAGGCGGCATCGAACGCCGCCGACGGCGGGTCGAACGCCAGCCGGCGGACGAACCGCAGCGCCTCGGGCGCACCGACGAGCCGGTCCATGCCGGCGTCCTCCCACTCGATGGAGAGCGGGCCGGCGTAGCCGATCGCGTTGAGCGCCCGGAAGCAGTCCTCCCACGGCACGTCGCCGTGGCCGGTCGAGACGAAGTCCCAGCCCCGGCGCAGGTCGGCCCAGGGCAGGTGCGACGACATCCGGCCGCGGCGGCCGTCGCCGGTGCGGACCTTCGCGTCCTTGCAGTCGACGTGGTAGATCCGGTCGGCGAACTCGAGGATGAAGTTGACCGGGTCGAGGTCCTGCCAGACGAAGTGCGACGGGTCCCAATTGAGCCCGAACGCCGGCCGGTGCCCGATCGCGTCCAGGGTGCGGCGGGTCGTCCAGTAGTCGTACGCGATCTCGCTGGGGTGGACCTCGTGCGCGAAGCGGACGCCCTCGGCGTCGAAGACGTCGAGGATCGGGTTCCACCGGTCGGCGAAGTCCTGGTAGCCGCGCTCGATCATCGACTCGGGCACGGGCGGGAACATCGCGACGGTGTGCCAGATCGAGGAGCCGGTGAAGCCGATCACGGTGTCGACGCCGAACCGGGCGGCCGCCCGGGCGGTGTCCTTCATCCGCTCGGCGGCCCGCTGCCGGACCTGCTCGGCGTCGCCGTCGCCCCAGATCGCGGCGGGCAGGATGCCCTGGTGCCGCTCGTCGATCGGGTGGTCGCAGACCGCCTGGCCGACCAGGTGGTTGGAGATCGCGAAGACCTGCAGGTTGTGCTTCGCGAGCTGCTCGCGCTTGCGGTCGAGGTAGTCGTTCTCGGCCAGCGCCCGGTCCACCTCGAAGTGGTCGCCCCAGCAGGCGATCTCCAGGCCGTCGTAGCCCCACTCGGAGGCCAGCCGGCAGACCTCTTCGAACGGCAGGTCGGCCCACTGGCCGGTGAAGAGCGTTATGGGTCGGGCCATGTCATCTCCCTGTCCGCGGTCGCATCCGTCGCGACCGCACGAAAGGGGTTCCGGCGGCCTGCGTGAGGCGGCAGGCCGGTTGGCACGCCGAGGGGACGTCGTGGCCGGGCCGGGTTTGCGCCTCCCGGCCGGCCCGCCCGTCGCGGCGGTGCCTGCACCGACTCTAGAGCCGCGGCCGCGGCCGCGAAAGACCCGCGATCAGTGCACGGCGTAGGCCTCGGCGGGCGGCGAGAGGCCGAGCTCACCGAGGGCGCTCTTCGCGTACGCGATCTGCGCGGCGGCGTCGTCGCGGCCTGAGGTCTCCACGTCCAGGTGTTCGGTGCCGGCGGAGCCCGCGCCCGTCAGGTGCCGCAGCGCCGTGCGCCAGACCTCCGTGGTCGCCGTGAGCGGCGCGGGCGGCGGGGCGTGCAACGGTACGGCGCAGCGCACGCGCCAGGGGCCGGGCGGCGGGTCGCCGAGCGCCTCGGCCAGGTCGCCGGCGTAGCCGCCCTCGGGGTTGGTGACGGGGTGCCGCCGCCCCGGTTCCACGTACCCGCGCAGCCGCTCGGTGGCCGCGACCGGATCGGCGGCCTCGAGCGCCGCGGCGACCTGCACCCGGATGATCGAGATGCCGGCGGCGGCGAGCCGGTCGAGCACCTCGGCGGGGTCCTCCCAGGTGCAGGCGAGGTTGGCCAGGTCCAGGCAGACGCCGAGGCGCTCGCGGTCGAGCCGGGCGAACGCGGCGACGACCGACTCGACGCCGTCGAGCACGAGGCCGGGCCCGGGCTGGAAGCCGACCCGGACGGCCCGTCCCCGGTGCCAGGCGACCTCGGCGAGGCCGGCGGAGAGCCGGGACAGGATCCGGTCGGCCGCCTTCTGCTTGGCGGCGTCCCAGCCGTCCCGCGGGCCGAGGCCGGTCGTCGTGACCGCGCCGCGGACGGCGTCCTCCGGCAACAGGTCGGTGAGGATGCGGGCGAGGTCGAGGGTGTATTCCAGCCGGGCCGGGTGGCTCCAGTCGGGGTCCTCGTCGCCGCCCTCGGAGTAGGGCACTCCGCTCAACGTGACGATCTCGAGCCCGCGGGCCTCGATCTCGGCACGCAGCCGGGTACGGGAGCGGCCGTCGATCGCGAGGGCGGCGGCGAGGGTGGGCGGGAGCCAGAGGCTCACCCCGAGAGTCTCCACGGCGAGTCGATCACGGACGGCGGCGTACGCGTCGAGGTGTTCGACGACGGCCGGGAGATCCCGGGCGGGCCGCACGTTCGCGCCGTGGCTCAAGTGGACGATCCGGCCCGAGTGGTGGCGCAGACGCATCAGAATCCCTCCTGGAGCGGAGCGTCACTCGTGCATTCGCACGTGCATCGGTTCGTGCTGCGTCCAGTATGGATCATTTGGCCGCGGGTTTTCGACGCTGTCGTGGCGGACCGACGGGGTGCCATGACGCCTCCATCCGTGGTTTGTCTGCCCTCGGATACGAGACTCGACCGCCTGCCGGATCAGCGGCGTACGCGCCGTGCGACGCCGTGACCGGCACAGACATGATCCACAAAGGGCGGTCCCATCGGCTTCCGCCGATGGACCCGCCCCGATGAGCTGCCCATGCGTTCCCCTCGAGGCAAGTCGACACACCCGCGAAGAGAGCGTTATCCGTTCATCAATTGCACACTTGGACACGCACGGAACGACCACACGTGCGGACGTCCCGCGGCTGCCCGGCACCGATCGGGAACCCGGTCGGTCGATGCCGGACAGCCGCTCCGTCGTACGCCCGACGGCACGGGGCGCAACCGTGCCGTCCCTCACGGCGTACGGCGGAGGTTCGGCCCTCAGACGACCGCCAGGGCGGCCTCCACGGGTACCCAGGCCGACGCCGCGGCCGAGCGCTCGACCGCGCCGAGCACGAGCTGCACCTGTAGCGCGTCGGCGAACGACGGGGTCGGGTCCTCGCCCGCCGCGACCGCCGCGATCAGGTCCCGCATCTCGTGGGTGAAGGAGTGTTCGTAGCCGATCGGGTGCCCCGGCGGCCACCACGCCGCCAGGTACGGGTGGTCCGGCTCGGTCACCAGGATCCGGCTGAAGCCCTGCTCGGCGGAGGGCAGGGTGGCGTCGTAGAACTCGAGCTCGTTCATCCGCTCGAAGTCGAACGCCACCGAGCCCAGCGACCCGTTCAGCTCCACCCGCAGCCCGTTCTTGCGGCCGGTGGCGAAGCGGGTCGCCTCGTAGGTGGCGACAGCTCCCCCGTCGAGCCGGGCCAGGAACAGCGCGGCGTCGTCGACGGTCACCTCCCCGAAGCCCGCGCTCCCATCGCCCGCGGCCGACAACCCGGCGGCCGCGCTCGGCAGTGGACGCTCGCGGACGAACGTCTCGGTAAGGGCGCTGACCTCGGTGATCGCCTGACCGGTGACGTACTGGGTGAGGTCGACGATGTGCGCGCCGATGTCGCCAAGCGCCCCCGATCCCGCCACCTCCCTGCGCAGCCGCCAGACCAGCGGGAACTCCGGGTCGACGATCCAGTCCTGCAGGTAGACCGCCCGCACGTGGCGGATCTTCCCGATCCGGCCGGCGGCCACCAGCTGCCGCATCAGCGCGACCGCGGGAACCCGGCGATAGTTGAAGCCGCACATGGCCCGTACCCCGCGTGTCTGGGCCTGTGCCGCGGCCTCGGCCATCTCGCGGGCCTCGGCCACCGAGTTGGCCAGGGGTTTCTCGCAGAGCACGTGCTTGCCCGCGGCGAGCGCGGCGAGCGCGATCTCCCGGTGGGTGTCACCCGGCGTGCAGATGTCCACCAGATCGATGTCGTCGCGCTCGATCAACTCCCGCCAGTCGGTGGAGTGCCCCTCCCACCCGAACTTGGCGGCCGCGGCCGCGACCTTGTCCTCGTCGCGGCCGCAGACCACCGACATCCGTGCCGACAGCGGCAGGTCGAACGCGCGGTTGACGGTGCGCCAAGCCTGTGAGTGCGCGGCGCCCATGAACGCGTAGCCGACCATGCCGACCCGCAGCTGCCCCATCAGATCTCCTTTTACCACGAAATAGAAGGACCGCTCAGAAGCCGAGCTTGGCGTACTTGGCCGCGTTCTCCTTGGTGATCGTCTCGGAGGCGAGGGTGATCTCCTTGGGTACCTGGAGCTCGACCAGGTCGGACATGCCCTTGCCCTGGCCGATCAGGCGGGCCAGCGAGATCGCCGAGGAGGCCATCGACGGGCTGTAGGTGACCGTCGCCTTGAGGACGCTGTTGTCGGCCGCGATCTGGTCGATGGCCGCCTTGGAACCGGCGCCGCCGACCATGAAGAACTCCTTGCGGCCGGCCTGGTTGATCGCGGCGAGCACGCCGATGCCCTGGTCGTCGTCGTGGTTCCAGAGCGCGTCCATCTTCGGCAGCGCCTGCAGCAGATCGGTCGCGGCCCGCTGACCCCCGTCGGCGGTGAAGTCCGCCGGACGGCGGTTGGCAACCTTGAACCCGTTCTGGGCGAGCGCCGCGTTGAAGCCCGCCGAGCGCTCCTGGGTCAGCTCGAGCGAGTCGATGCCGGGGATCTCGCCGATGATCGGGTTGGTGACGCCCTTGAGCTTGAGCTGGGCGGCGACGTAGGTGCCGGCGGCCAGGCCCATGCCGAAGTTGTCGCCCTTGATCTGCAGGCGGTACGCGGCCTGGTCGGGGAACGCCCGGTCCAGGTTGACGACCGGGATGCCGGCCTTCATGGCCTCCAGACCGACCGCGTTGAGCTCCTTGCCGTCGTGCGGCAGCAGGACGATCACGGTCGGCTTCTGCGCGATGAGCGTGGAGATCGCGGCGCGCTGGGCGGCGGCGTCAGTGCCGGCCTCGACGCTCTTGAACTCCACATCGGAGTACGCCTCGGCCTGCGCCTTGGCGTTGTTGGTGATGGCGGCGATCCAGCCGTGGTCGGCGCCCGGCGCGGAGAACCCGATGACGACCTTGGTGCCGGGTGCGGCGTTCGGGTTGCTGTCGGTGTCCTCGGCCTTGATCTGGGTGTTCTCACCCGGGTCGTTGCTGGTGCACGCGGTGAGCAGGGCTCCGGCGCCGAGGGCGGCGCCACCGAAGAGGATGCGGCGACGGGACAGATCTTTCATCGGATTTCTCCCAGGGGTGACCGGGCGGCCGTTGCCGGTCGCCTGTATGTGGGGGGCTTGCTCAGGAGGTGGGCTTGCGCCCGAGGAGTTGGGTCACGGAGCGGAAACGGAACTGCTGGATCAACACGGCGGCGACGATGATGCCGCCCTTGACCATGTTCTGGACCTCGGTGGAGAGATTGTTGATCGCAAAGAGGTTGGTGATGGTGGAGAAGACCAGCACCCCGAACAGGGCGCCGATGATGGTGCCGCGGCCGCCGCTGAGCAGCGTGCCACCGATGATCGCCGCGGCGATCGCGTCGAGCTCGTACAGGTTCGCCATCGCGGCCTGTGCGCTGGTCGCCTGCGAGGTGAGCATGATGGCCGCGATGCCGCAGCACAGCCCCGAGAGGGCGTAGAGCAGCACGGTGTGCCAGCGCACGTTGATGCCGGCCAGCCGCGCCGCCTCGGTGTTGCCGCCCACCGCGACGGTGCGCCGGCCGAAGGTGGTGCGGTTGAGCAGGACCCAGCCCAGCGTCACCACCACGCCCAGGATGATGACCAGCAGCGGGATGCCGGCGATCTTCGTGGTGGCGATGGCGTTGATCGTCGAGTTCGTCGAGACCTGCGTCTGCTTGCCGGAGATCTGCGCCGCCAGGCCGCGGGCCGCGACCATCATGGCCAGCGTCGCGATGAACGGGACCAGCCGCCCGTACGAGATGAGCACGCCGTTGACCAGCCCGACCGCGACGCCGACGACGAGCGCGGTGAAGATCATGCCGGCGGCGCCGTAGCTCTGGGTGGCGAGTGTGGTCGACCAGACGCCGGCGAGCGCGATGATCGCGCCGACCGAGAGATCGATGCCGCCGCCGATGATCACGAAGGTCATGCCGACGGTCACGACGCCGATCGCCGAGGCCTGCTGCAGGATGGTGAACACGTTGTTCTTGACCCAGGTCGGGTCGCCGTACAGCTCGGGCCTGGTGACGATCCCGATGATCACCAGGATGACGAGCACGCCGACCAGGCCGAGGTTGCGCCGCAGCGGCTCCGCGCCCTCGCCCTTGAGCCAGTCGGCCCGTGGCCTACCCCGGCCCGCCTTGTGCGCACCGTCCTGCGGGCCCTGCGCCGGCGGGTTCTGCGCCGGCAGGCTCGGCTTCGTGCTCTGATCCGTCACGCCGGCTCCCCTTCCATGAGGGACCCCGCCATCACGAGGTCCAGAACAGTGGCTTCGTCGATCTCGTCGGCGGGCGCCTCGTGGATCAGGTGCCCCTCGCGCATGACCAGGACCCGGTCCGCGAGGCCGAGGACCTCGGGGACCTCGCTGGAGACCAGCAGCACGCCGACGCCGCGAGCGGCGAGGTCGTGGATCACCTGGTAGAGCTCGGCCCGGGCGCCGACGTCCACGCCCCGGGTCGGCTCGTCGAGCAGCAGCAGCCTGGTGCCGCCGAGCAGCCACCGCCCGACGACGACCTTCTGCTGGTTTCCGCCGGAGAGCGTGCGCACCGCGCGGCCCACGTCGCGGGGGCGCAGCTCCAGCAGGTCGGCGGTCTGCGACGCGGCGGCCAACTCCTTGCGGGTGTCGGTGAAACCGCCGTGCGCGTACCCGGTGAAGGACGAGAGCGTCATGTTCCGGTAGATCGGGAGGTCCAGCAGCAGCGCCTGGCTCTTGCGCTCCTCGGGCGCCATGCCCATGCCGTGCTTGACCGCGGCGCCGATCGTGGTGATCCGTCTGCCGTCGAGGGTGACCGTGCCGCTGTCGGCCCGGCGCGCCCCGAAGATCGTCTCCAGCAGCTCCGACCGGCCCGAGCCGACCAGCCCGGCGATGCCGACGATCTCCCCCGCTCCCACGGTGAGCGACGCGTCCGCGAACTCACCGTCGCGGGTGAGCCCGTCGACGACGAGCAGCGGCTCCCTGGGCGTGGCCTCGACCCGGGGCGGGAAGACGTACTCGATGGTGCGGCCGGTCATCCGGCTGACCAGCTCCCGGGTCGGCGTGCCGCGCGCCGGCAGGTTCGCGGCCGTGGTCCGGCCGTCCTTGAGCACGGTGACCCGGTCGCCGATGTCGCGGATCTCCTCGAGCCGGTGCGAGATGTAGATGACCGCGATGCCGTGCGAGGTCAGGTCGCGGATGATCCGGAAGAGGTTCTCGACCTCGTCGTGTGCGAGCACGGCGCTGGGCTCGTCCATGACGATCAGCCGGGCGTCGTGCGAGAGCGCCCGGGCCATGCTGACGATCTGCTTGCCGGCCGCGGGCAACGAACGGACCAGACTGCGCGGGGAGATGTGCGCGTGCCCGAGCCGGCCGAGGATCTCCCTCGTCTTGTACGCGGTGGAGCGCCGGCGCAGGAAGCCGCCCCGGCTCTCCTCGTGGCCGAGGAAGGCGTTCTCGGCAACCGAGAGGTCGTCGACGAGGTCGAGCTCCTGGTAGATGGTGGCGATGCCGGCGCGCATGGCGGCCTGCGGGCTGGCGGGGGCGAAGGACTCGCCCAGCCAGGTGACGCTGCCCTCGTCGGCGTGGTGTACGCCGGCGAGCACCTTGATGAGGGTGGACTTGCCGGCGCCGTTCTGGCCGAGCAGGCAGTGCACCTCGCCGGCCCGTACCTCCAGCTCGACGCCGTCGAGCGCCCGCACGCCGGGGAAGGTCTTGACGACGCCCTCGAGCCTGAGCACCACCTCGCCGGTGCGCTCGGCGGCGGGCCCGGCGTCCTGGCGGGGAATCGCGGCCGTGCCCGGCGCGCCCGTGGTCTCGGCCCCGGCGGGGGTCGTGCCGGCCGTGGGGTCGACCCGGTCGTCCGGGGCCGTCATGACGCCTGCTCGAAGGCCGTGTCGCTGGCCAGGACCGCCGCGCCGCTCACGCCCGCCCGGGCGCCCAGCTCGCTGAGCACCACCGGGAGGTTGCCGGTAGCGAGCGGGAGCGACCTGCGGTAGACCACGCTGCGGATCTCCGCCAGCAGGATGTGACCGAGCTGGGCGAGCCCGCCCCCGATGACGATCATCGACGGGTTCGCGAAGCTCACCAGCGTGGCGAGGGTCGCGCCGAGCCGGCGGCCCCCGTCGCGGATCAGCCGGATGCAGGTGACGTCGCCCTCCGCGGCGCCCTCGGCGACGTCGCGGGCGCCGATCTCGCCGCCCGCCGCGAGGCGTTCCGCCAGGGCCGGCGACTCACCGCTGCGTGCGGCGGCGAGCGCGTCCCGGGCCAGGGCGGCGCCGCTGAAGAGCGCCTCGAGGCAGCCGGCGTTGCCGCACGAGCACATCGGACCGTGCGCGTCGACCTGGATGTGGCCGATGTCGCCGGCGCAGCCGTCCACCCCGCGGTAGACGCCGCCGCCCAGGTGGATGCCGCAGCCGATGCCCGTGCCGATCTTGACGAAGAGGAAGTCGTCGACCGAGTGGGCGACCCCGCCGTGCCGCTCCCCGATCGCCATGATGTTGACGTCGTTGTCCACGACGGCCGGGCAGCCGTGCTCGCGGGCCAGCAGTTCCCGGACCGGATAACGGTCCCAGCCCGGCATGATCGGCGGCGAGACCGGTACGCCGTCGCGGAAGCTGACCGGGCCCGGAACCCCGATGCCGACGGCGTCGAGCCGCTCGAAGGCACCGTCGCTGCGGGCCTTGGCGAGCAACTCGTTGACCCGGTGCAGGATCACCTTGGGCCCGGACCGGATGTCGGCGGCCTCCTGGTACGTCGCGACGGGCTCGAGCCGGCCGTTGGTGACCTCGATGTCGATGGAGCTGGCGCCGAGGTCGACGGCGGCGAAGCGCAGCTGCGGCTGCAACTCGACCAGGGTGGAGCGCCGGCCGCCGCGAGAGGCGGCCATGCCGGCCTCGGCGATGTAGCCGGCGGCGACGAGCCGCTCGACCTCCGCGAGCAGGCGGGGACGGGTCAGATCGAGCCGATCGCCGAGCTCGGCACGCGAGATCGGCCCCTCGTCCCGCAGCAGGCGCAACAGGCGCAGATGGGGAGCATCGATGACGTGCACTGGCACCTCCGGCCGTTCACACCGCTGAAACAGTGCGGTGTCACGCCCGTCACACTAGGGCCCTTCCGCCGCACACGTCCATACCTTCTCGTTGATTCTGGCAAACTTTTGTCGCCTGATTCAAAAGTCGCCGTCAGGGGTTCACCCACCGCACGAACCGCCGCATGTCACGGCCTCCCGTCGGCGCGGCGCCGGGGCCGTGCGGGCCGGAGAAAAGGCCGACGGCCGCGTACCCGGATCGGGTGCGCGGCCGCCGGCGGGCGGGGGAGGAACGACTAGGAGGTGCTCAAGCCCTTCTCGCTGCCCTTCTTGAGCTTCCGGTCGTCGCGAAGCTGCAGGAACGGCTCGTCATCGGCGGGGTGGCCGGCCGCGATGGCCCGGCCGCGCTCCAGTTCCGCGTCCAGTTCGGCGCCGAGCAGGATGGCGATGTTCGAGATCCACAGCCAGACCAGGAAGGCGATGAGGCCACCGACCGTGCCGTAGGTCTTGTTGTAGTTGGCGAAGTTGGCCAGGTAGAGGACGAACGCGCCGGAGGCGGCGAGCCACACCAGCACCGCGAAGATGCCGCCGGGGCTGACCCAGCGGAAGCCACCGGTCTTCGCGTTCGGCGAGGCCCAGTAGAGGATCGCGAACATCAGGCTGACGATCAGTATCAGGACCGGCCATTTCGCGATGCCCCAGGTGGCAACCGCGGCGGAGCCCAGGCCGATCGCGTCGCCGGTCACCCTGGCGACGTCGCCGGTGAACACGACGATGAAGACCGAGGCGATCAGCATGAGGCCGATGACCGCGGTGACCGCGAGCCGGATGGGCAGGGTCTTCCAGACCGGCCGGCCCTCCGGCACGTCGTAGATGGAGTTCGAGGCGCGCATGAAGGCGCCGGTGTATCCGGACGCCGACCAGAAGGCCACGACGATACCGATGAGGGCCGCCAGCCCGGCCGAGCCCGGATCCGCCACCTGGCCGAGCACCTGGTCCAGCAGGCTCTGGATCGCGGGAGGAGCGATCTCCTTCACGCTGTCCTGCACGGTCTTCTGGCCGTCGTCGCCCAGCATGCCGAGTATCGACACGAGCACCAGGACACCCGGGAAGATCGACAGCACGCCGTAGTAGGTCAGCGCCGCCGCCCAGTCGGTGACGTTGTCCTCGGAGAACTGCTTGAACGTGCGCTTGAGCGCGCCGACAATGCCCTTCCCGCCGAGCCCCGACGGCCCGTTCGGGCCCGCATCGGGGCCGGGAGCCGGCCGGGCCCCGCCCGCGGCGTCATCGAGGCCGATGCCGCTTTTTTCGGTGTCCCGGGCCCCGGCGGCGCGCGCCTCGTCGGGACTCTCCGGGGTACCCGTCGCGGCGCCGGTCCCGGAGGGCGCGGCGGCCGTCGGGCCGTCGGCCGGACGATCGGCCTTGTCGTCGGCCGAGTGATCGGCCTTACCGAGAAGCCTCATCGCGGGCACACCTCCAGGCGGGCATTCGTGGTCTACCGCGGTCCGGCGCCTGCCGCCCTCGAGGGCGGCCCGCACAGTGCGGTCGAGCACTGAAAATGCCCACCGGATGGCGGTCCTAACCTCTCGGCTCCCAGCGGCCGCACAGCACACCCGCAGGGCGGGCCGCGGCTACCGGCAGAGCAGCCTGCCCATGCGGCGGCCCGCGACGATCAGACCCACCACGAACAGGACGAGCAGGTAGAGCACGTCCACCAGCTGGACCCAGCCCACCGCACCCGTAGTGATCGCCCGGATCAGGTCGACCGAGCGGTAGAGCGGCGTCGCCTCCACCACCCAGCGCAGCACCGACGGGTAGGACTGGGCCGGCACGAAGGTGCCCGAGAACAGGAAGAGCGCGAACTGGGCCGATGCGATCAGGTCGAAGTCCTGCCAGCTGCGCATGAACGTGGACAGCGCCATGCCGAGGCCGCCGAAGGCGAAGCCGACCAGCACCGCCGCCGCGAACGCGCCGAGCGCCAGGCCCGCCGTGGTCAGGTCCATCGCCACCATGATCACCAGGAAGGCGGCCGCGTAGATGTTGCCGCGGATCATCGCCCAGGCCAGCTCGCCCAGGGCGATCTCGATCGGCCGCACCGGGGTCGCCAGGATCCCGTCGTAGAGCTTCATGAACTTCATCTTGCTGAAGAAGTTGAAGGTGGTCTCCGACAGCGCACCCGCCATGGCCGACGCGGCCAGCATCGCCGGGGCCACGAACGCCGCGTACTCGATCACCCGGCCGTCCGGCAGCGTCAGGTCGCCGACCAGCGAGCCCACCCCGACCCCGATCGAGAAGAGGTAGAGGACCGGTTCGAGAAACCCCGACGCCATCACCAGCCAGTAGGCCGTGCGGAGGGTCGACGCGTTGCGCTCGACCACGGACGCCGAACGACGGGCGACGCCCTCGAACGAGATCAGCCGCGGCAGGAGCAGGGTCACCATGGGGGAAGTCCTCTCACACCACGAGCCGGCGGCCGAACTGCCGGTATGCCAGGAGCCAGCCGAGAACGGCCCAGAGGGCCAGGTAGAGCAGGTGCCCGGTCGCCGACCAGGCGGGAGCGACGCCCAGCGTGGCGGCCCGACTCAGGTCGACGCCGTGCCAGAGCGGCAGGACGTACGCGATCCAGCGCAGCAGCACCGGCAGCGACTCGACCGGGAAGAAGACGCCGGAGAAGAGCGACATCGGGATCATCCCGAGCCGGAAGAGAATCGCCAGGTAGCTGTCGGTGCGGATCGTCGCCGAGTAGGCGAAGGTCGGGGTGGCCACCGCCAGGCCGACCAGCGCCGCGATCGGCAGCGTCGCGAGCGCCCACCAGGAGTGCAGCGTGCCGAACGCCGTCGCGATCAGCAGGAACGCCGCGCAGCTGGTCAGCGTGCGGAAGACGATGAAGGCCAGGTGCCCGTCGAGGATGTCGGCGACGCGCAGCGGCGCGGCCGCCTGGCCGAAGTAGAACCGCTGCCATTCGAAGCCGCCGAGCACCGGCCACGTGGAGTCGCCCATCGCGACCTGCACGGCGGTCGAGGCGATCAGGCCCGGGACCATCCAGTCCAGATAGGGCACGCCCTCGACGCCGCCCGTCACGTAGGCACCGACGCCGACCCCGAAGCCGAGCATGGTCAGCAGCGGCAGCACGAACGACGAGAGCACGCTCGATCGCCAGATCCGCCGATAGCTGACGAGGTGGTATTCCAGGACGTAGCGTGTCATCTCAGTCCACCAGGGTCCGGCCGGTGAGGTGCAGGAAGACGTCCTCCAGGCTGCTGCGGCGCACCAGCACGCTGGCCGGGCTGAGCGACCGGCGGTGCACCTCGGCGACCGCGCCGTCGCCGTCGGCGACGTAGAGCAGGATCCGGTCGGGCAGCACCTCGACCCGCTCCCCCACACCGTCCAGCTTGCCGGCGAAGACCTCCTGGGACTCCGCGTGGAAGCGCAGCTCGACCACCTCGCGCGTCGAATGCCGCTCGATCAGGGCGCGGGGTGAGCCCTCCGCGACGATCTTTCCGCCGTCCATCACCACCAGGCGGTCGCAGAGCTGCTCGGCCTCGTCCATGTAGTGGGTGGTGAGCACGAGCGTCACGCCCTGGCGCTTGAGCCGGAACAGCCGCTCCCAGACCAGGTGCCGGGCCTGCGGGTCGAGGCCGGTCGTCGGCTCGTCGAGCAGCACGATCTCGGGCTCGTTGACCAGGGCGCGGGCGATGGTGAGCCGGCGTTTCATGCCGCCGGACAGCGTGTCGACCTTGCTGTCGGCCCGCTCGGTGAGCTGGACGAAGTCGAGCAGCTCCGCGGCGCGGGCCCGGGCCACCTTGCGCGGGATGCCGAAGAAGCGGCCGTAGGTGGTGAGGTTCTCCCGGACGGTCAGCTCGAGGTCGAGGTTGTCGAGCTGCGGGCAGACGCCCAGCTTGGCCCGGATCCGCGGCCCGTCGCGGAGCGGATCCATGCCGAGGATGCTCAGCGTGCCGTCGGTCGGCGGGGAGACGCAGCCGATCATCCGCATGGTGGAGCTCTTGCCGGCCCCGTTGGGGCCGAGGAAGCCGAACGCCTCACCGCGCTGCACATCGACGTCGATGCCGTCGACCGCGGTGAAGCCGTCGAAGCGTTTGACCAGCCCCCGGGCGTGAATGAGTGTCACCCGGCAGACCCTAGTGAACGGGTCCGACAAGTTTAGCCAGGCGGGGTGTTGGCCTCCCGGGCCGAGTCCACGAGCTGGTCGGTGACCTCGACGATCGGGTCCGCGTCGACGGCCGTCCGCGCGTCGTAGCGGACCGCCCAGGTCAGGCCGTCGACGCCGCTGACCCGGCGGCCGACGACGCGTACGCCGCCGCTCGGCGGCAGCGGGTGGTGCGAGGTGTATGCGACCGAGCGGGTCACCCGCGTGCGTACCTGATCGGGCAGCTCGCCGGGCTCGAGGAGCAGGAAGCCGACGACGGGCGCGTCGATCTGGACCGTGTAGCCGTCCCGCTCCCGGGCCGTCTCGGCGGGCGTGATCAGCAGCTCGCGGCCGGACCAGGCGACCTTGTGTATCTCGTGCCAGCCGAGCCGCCCGCCCTCCGGCAGCCAGAGCCCCCGGTTGGTGGCCACCAGCACCCGTTCGCCCGGCTCGCCGACGTACGCCCAGGCCAGGATCCGCTCCTCGGCCTCGAGGGCGGGGCTCAGGGCCGCGGGAAGCTTCGGGCTCCGACGAAAGAAACTCACAGTCCACCTGCCGCCTGGTCGCGCAGTGCGCGAGCGTGCTGTTCGAGAGAGAAGAGCTCCCCGGCCAGTGCCAGGTACTCGTCCTTGTGCGCGACGGGATTGATCCGCTGCACCTTGGACTTCAGTTCCTTGATCCGGGTGGTGACCGCGCCGACCTGCAGCCGGGCGAGCGTCACCTGGACGTAGCGCAGATCGGCCTCGCCGTCGACGTGCAGCGGCACCACCGCGAGCTCGCCGACCAGCGCCTTGCCGCCCAGGTCGTCGCAGGCATCGCGGACGGCCTCGATCCAGCTGGCGCCGCCGGTCGCGGCGGCGGTGCCGCCCGCGGCCGCCACGGCCTTGCGGATGCCCTGCAGGACCGGGTCGCCGTAGGTCTCCGGGCCGAGCGCGTCGAACATCGGGCCGGCGAGCACCGGGTGCTGCAGGGCCAGCTTCAGCGCCTCGCGCTCGACGAGCCGCTGCGGGCTGTCGGCGGCCCGGCGCGGCGCGGCCGCTCCGGGCGACGACTCGGGCGACGACGCCGACGCCACGGCCCGCTGCACCGGTTCGAGGTCCATGCCGAGGTCGGCGGCGAGCTTGCGGGCGTACTCGGGGCGCTTCTCCCGGTCTTTGATCTTGGCAACCAGCGGCGCCGCGCGGCGCATGGCCTCGACCCGGCCCTCGACGGTGTCCAGGTCGAAACGGGACAGCGTCTGCCGCAGCGCGAAGTCGACAAGCGGCTCCCGGCTCGCGATCATGTCGCGGACCGCCAGGTCGCCCTTGGCCAGCCGCAGCTCGCAGGGGTCCATGTTGTCCGGGCTGACCGCGATGAAGGTGCGCCCGACGAAGCGCTGGTCCTCCTCGAACGCGCGCAGGGCCGCCTTCTGACCGGCCGCGTCCCCGTCGAAGGTGTAGATGATCTCGCCGGTGAAGCTGTCGCTGTCCATCAGCAGCCGGCGCAGCACGCCGATGTGGTCGATGCCGAACGAGGTGCCGCAGGTCGCGACGGCCGTCGGCTCGCCGGCCTCGTGACAGGCCATCACGTCGGTGTAGCCCTCGACGATTACCGCCCGGCCCCGCTTGGCCATCTCCCGCTTGGCGTGGTCGATGCCGTAGAGCACGTGCGACTTCTTGTAGAGCGGCGACTCGGGGGTGTTCAGGTACTTCGGGCCGTCGTCGTCCTCGAACAGCTTGCGCGCGCCGAAGCCGATGACGTCGCCGGTGAGGTCGCGGATCGGCCAGAGCAGCCGGCGGCGGAAGCGGTCGATGAGCGAGCCGGAGCGGGCGGGCTTGGCCAGGCCGCCGGCCGTCAGCTCCTCGGCCGTGAAGCCCTTCTGCCGCAGGTGCTTGGTGAGGTGGTCCCAGCCGTCGGGCGCGAAGCCGCAGCCGTAGCGTTCGGCGGCGGCGCGGCCGAAGCCGCGCTGCGCGAGGAACTCGCGGGCGCTGCGCGCGCCGGGCGTGGTCAGTTGATCCTGGTAGAACTCGGCCGCGGCCGCGTGGGCGGCGATCAGCCGTTGCTTCTGACCCGGCTGCTGGCGCGGGCCGTCGTTCTTGAACCCGGACTCGTCGTACCGCAGCTGGATGCCGGCCCTGCCGGCCAGCCGCTCGACCGACTCGATGAACGTCAGATGCTCGGCGTCCATCAGGAACTTGATGGCATCGCCGCCCGCACCACAACCGTGGCAGAAATATACATTTCGGGCGGGAGACACGGTGAACGACGGCGTCTTCTCGTCGTGGAACGGGCACAGCCCCTTGAGGTTGCCGCCGCCCGCCGACCGCAGCGTCACGGTCTCGTTGATCACTTCCGCGATCGAGGTCCGGTCGCGGACCAGCGCGATGTCCTCGTCCTTGACCCTGCCCGCCACGGCTACATACTGCCTCGCGCTAGCGATCGGCCGCCACGAGGGTCCGGTGCCAGGCCACCGCCGCCGGATCGGTCAGCGAGGCGACCTGGTCGATCACCACCCGCAGTCGCGCGGCGTCGGTCTCCGCGGCCTTCCACAGCTCCGCGAACATCGGGTCGAGGTGCTCGGGCGCCCGCTCACTGAGCACCGCGACCAGGTCGATGAGGATGGCGCGCTGCCGCTCGTACCACTCCTCAGCGGCCCGCGCGCGCATCACGTAGCGCAACGCCATGCCTTTCAGCAGTGCGCACTGGTTACGGACGGTACGCGGGACGATCAGGTCTACGTCGTACCGGCGTACCGGGTCCGAGCCGTGGCGGCTGTTGGTCGCACCGACCGCCGAGGACACGAACCGGCCGGTCAGCACGCTCGTCATGCGTTTGAGTGCGACCTGCGAGCGGCGCCCGCCGTCGTAGTCGGCCACGGCGGTCACCACCTCGTCGGCCAGCAGCAGCCGCAGCGCCTCGCCGAGCGCCTCGGTGCCCTCCTCGGAGTAGGTGGCCGCCACGTCGGCGCAGAGCTCGGCGCGCTCGTCGGCGTCCAGCAGCAGCGGCCGCAGCGAGAGGTAGCCGCCGTGCACGCCGTCCTCGACGTCGTGCACGGAGTAGGCCACGTCGTCGGCCCAGTCCATGACCTGGGCCTCGAGACACTTCCGCTCGCCGGCCGGCGCCGTTTCGCGGATCCAGTCGAAAACCGGGCGGTCGTCGTCGTACACTCCGAACTTGCGCCGGTCGGGGCGCCGCGGCCAGGGGTACTTGCAGCTCGCGTCGAGCGAGGCCCGGGTCAGGTTGAGCCCGGCGCCGTCGACCTTGGCCTCCAGCCGGGTGAGGATCCGCAGGGTTTGCGCGTTGCCCTCGAAGCCGCCGCAGGGCTGCGCGGCCTCGTCCAGGGCGGCCTCGCCGTTGTGCCCGAACGGCGGGTGGCCGATGTCGTGTGCGAGGCCCGCAACGTCAACCACGTCGGGGTCGCAGCCCAGCCGGGTGCCCATCTCGCGGGAGATCTGGGCGACCTCGAGCGAGTGCGTCAGCCGCGTACGCAGGAAGTCGTCCGACCCGGCGGTGTGCACCTGGGTCTTGGCGGCGAGCCGGCGGAACCCGGCCGAGTGCAGGACCCGGGCCCGGTCGCGCTCGAACTGGGAGCGCCCGTACCCGCTGTCCTTGGCGGGCTCGCGCACCCACCGCAGGGCATCGCCGTCCGTCATGTCCACACCCTAAGGCGTCCGTCCGGACCGCCGATGCGTTTGGTGTGGAGTCCGATTCGCACACCCGGTCCCGTCTCACCATCGTCGCGCGCCTCGTCCTGATGGCCGCGATCGGCATGGTCTCGGTGGCCCTGGTCGTCGTGGCGGCCATCTGGGCTTCCGCCAACCAGGCCGACGCCACCGAGAACATCGCCGCGATCAGCGACGGCATGAGCAACCAGTGGAACGCCGACATGATGCACGACGCCCTGCGCGGCGACGTGATGTCGGCGATGTACGCCACGACGGAGGAGCAGCGCGAGGCGTACGCCGTGGCTGAGGTGTCCGAACACGCCGACACGCTGGTGGCCAAGTACGACGCCGCCGCCACCGCCGCGCCGGACTCGCTCGCCGACGAGTACGCCCGGGTCCGCCCGGCCGTCGTCGCGTACGGGGAGGCCGCCAAGAACCTGGTCGCGCTCGCCGCGACCGATCACGAGGCCGCGGTGGCCGAGCTGCCGGAGTTCCTCGAGGCCTTCGCCGCGCTGGAGGAGCAGATGGGTGCGATCGACGAGGCGATGCTGCAGGGGGTGCAGGATGCAGAAGGCATGGGCGTCGACTCGGGACGCACCAGTGACTGGCTCATCCTGGCCGCCGGCCTCGCCGGCGCGGTGCTGACCGGCGCCGCGGCCTTCTTCACCATCCGCGCGGTCCGCCGGCCGCTGCGCCGGATGCTCGCGGCCCTGCGCGCCGCCGCCGGCCGGGACCTGACCGTCGAGGCCGAGGTGATCCGCGGCGACGAACTCGGCGAGATGGCCAGGGCCCTCAACGCGGCGCTGGCCGCGATCCGGACGACGGTGGCGGCCACCGCCGCCAGCGCCGGCGCGCTCACCGTCGCCAGCGGCGACCTCCGCGAGCTGGCCGGCGCGCTCGACACGACGGCGGAGCAGACCTCCACGCAGGCGCGCAGCGCCGACACCGCGGCCCACCAGGTCTCACTCTCGGTCACCGACATGATGGCCGCGACCGAGGAGATGTCCGCGTCCAGCCGCGAGATCGCCCGGCAGACCAGCGACGCCGCGGTCACCACGGCCGCCGCCGGCGAGAGCGCGGCCTCCACCACGGCGCTGGTGGGCTCGCTCAGCGAGGCGAGCCGGGAGATCGGCACGATCGTCCAGCTGATCACCACCATCGCCGAACAGACGAACCTGCTGGCCCTCAACGCGACGATCGAGGCCGCCCGGGCCGGGGCCGCCGGCAAGGGCTTCGCGGTCGTCGCCTCGGAGGTCAAGGACCTCGCGCAGGAGACCGCGCAGGCGACCAGCGACATCACCGGCCGGATCGCCGCGATCCAGGACATGACCTCCCGCACGGCCGAGGCGATCGACGCCGTCTCCGTGGTCATCACCCGCATCGACGACGGACAGCGCACGATCGCCGCGGCCGTCGAGGAGCAGTCGGCCACGACCGAGCTCATGGCCCGCAACGTCAGCGAGGTGTCGACCGCCGCCACCCAGATCAGCGGCACGCTCACCCACATCACGGAGTCCACCGGGTCCACCGCCGACAGCGCGAACACGACCCGGCAGTCGGCCGAGCGGGTCAGCGCGGCCGCCGGCGAGATCCAGGGCCTGATCGATCAGTTCACCTACTGACCCGCGACCGCCCCACGGGACGACAGCACGCAGAACTCGTTGCCCTCCGGGTCGGCGAGCACCACCCAGCTCACGTCGTGCTGGCCGATGTCGACCGGCCGGGCGCCCATGTCGACGAGGCGCTCGACCTCGGCCTCCTGGTCATCCGGGCGCAGGTCGATGTGCAGCCGGTTCTTCACCGCCTTCGGGTCCGGCGCCGCGCCGAACAGCAGGCCGGGCAGGGCTTCCGGGGTACGCCGGATCTCCACCTCGTCCGGCTCCTCGTGCACGATCTGGTAGCCGAGCGCCGCCGCCCACCAGCGGGCCAACCGTGCCGGGTCCTCCGCGTCGACAACGATCTGCTCCCACTGGCTCGGCATCGGCAAACCTCCACGAAACGCCATCGAAAAGTGGCGATCATGTTACGCGCACGGGGCCCGCGCGCCACGGTGTCGGCGACGCACCGTCCGTGCGACCTCACGCCGCGCGGCGATCGAGACTCATAGGAAGGTCGATGCCCGTTCCGCCGAGGAGCCACCGTGAACTCACTACGCCGTCTGCTGGTCAACCTGGCCGAGGCCGGGCGCACCGGCGCGCTGCACATCGACGGCTCCCCCGGCGGCGTGCTCTACCTGGTCGCCGGCCGGCTGACCTATGCCGAGTCGCCGGCCTGCCCGGGCATCGGCGAGCGGCTGGTCGCCTGCGGGCGGTTGTCGGAGGCGGCCTGGCTTTCCGCGTACGAGTCGGGAGTGGACAGCCGAGCCGTCGGGCGGGTGCTGCTCCGCGAAGGCCACCTGGGCCACCACGAGCTGGCCTGCCGGGTCGTCGCCGCCATCACCGCGGCCACGCACGCGCTGCTGCAGAGCGACGCACCGGTGCGCTTCGTCCCTGACGAGCGGCACTGGTTCGGCACGGTCGCACAGGTCGAGCTCGGCGGGCTCGGACACGAGACGGCGAAGCGGCTGCTGACCCGCCCGGCACCGCATCGACCGAGCACCGTTTCCCGCGTCCGGAAGCCCGCGCAGGCAACGAAATGAGCACGGAAAAGATGACGCACACGGGGTGCGACCCGAGATCGCAGCGTGGCCGCAGGATGGCTCATTGTGACGGCGCGCAGGACACGATCTGTGCGCCCCAGCAGGAGGAACACCCCGGCCGACCGTGGCAACAAAGCCTCGCCGTCCCGCCAGCGGCCGGGCGTGGCGAGTGGCGGGAGCATCGCTCGGCTGAGGAGAGATGTGCCCGGGGTTGAGAACTGTCTGCAAGAGGCCATGGCGATTCCTGGCGCGGTGGGGGCCAGCATCGTCGACTACACAACGGGGTTCCCGGTCGCAACGACGGGGGCCGCGCCCAACGAGGACCACCAGGCCGCTGCGGCGGGCACGGCTGACGTCGTGCAGGCCGCGCAGAGCCGGTCACTGTTCGTCTCGGCGGTACCACACGACCTGCTCGAGGATCTGATCATCACGACCGCGGGGGGCTATCACCTGTTGCGGCTCGTCCGTACCGATTTCGACAGCCGGCTGGTGCTCTACGTCTGGCTCGACCGGATCCACGGCAACCTCGCCGTCGCCCGGCGCCGCATGCAGACCCTGGCCGATGAACTCGTAGCGACCTAGCAGTGAGGAGTCAAGGTGAAGCCCTCGAAGACCGCTACACCCGGGCGCCTGCTGACGCAGGTCGCGGGCGAGCGGCAGACGGGCGCCCTGATCGTCGGCGGCCATCCCGGCGGCACGGTCTTTCTCATCGAGGGGCAGGTGGCGTACGCGGAGTCACCGGCCGCGCCGGGCGTCGGCGAACTACTGACGGCGTCCGGCCGACTGGCCGCCCGGACCTGGCAGGCGGCGCTCGACGCCGGGACCTCGCGGGCCCAGGTCGGGCGGCTGCTGCTCGAACAGGGTCATCTGACGCAGGGGGAACTGGAGCTGTGCGTGCTCGGCGCCACCTACGACGCCGCGTACTTCGCGCTCTCACCCGCCTCCGCGCCGGTCGACTTCCTGGACGGCGCCACGCACTGGCTCGGCCAGGTGGTCCGCGTCGACCCGGCCGCGGTCACCCGCGAGGCCCGCCGCCGGGCCCGGCTACTGGACGAGATCTACCCGCACCCGGAGATCGACACCGCGGTGGTGATCCCGGTGCCACGGCCCCCGGTGGAACGGATCACGCTCACCGCCCCGCAGTGGGAGCTGCTGGTCAGCGCCGACGGCCAGCGCACACCGGCGGACCTGGCACAGCTGCTCGGCCGGGCCGGCTACGCGACGATCCAGGAGCTGCGCCGGCTGGCGGCGCTCGGCCTGATCGAGCGGCCCATTCCCCGCGAGCACCCGACCGAGAACCCCGATTTCGTACGGCTACCGCGCGCGCGTGGCACCGCCGTGGACGTACAACGGCCGTCCGCCGCCGTGACCGACGGCCCGACCGTGCCCGTCGTCACGGGGGCGCGCCCGACCTCGGGCGACCCGCCGCCGAACGTGCTGGAACACGACCCCGCCACGGCGAACGGCACCGTCTACCGCCCGCCGCGGCTGGCCCGGCGCAAGCCGGGCGCCAAGCTGCCGAAAGACATCGCCGCGGACACCGAGCACACCCATCCCGGCACCGACGAAGTTCTGCTCAAACGCATACGTACCGCATTGAGAGCGCTGCGGTGACCCGCGCCCCACCGACCCGCTGAGACGGGCCTGACCAGAAAGGAGAGACCGAGGATGACGGTGGATCCGGCGGTACTGACGGAACTCGGCAACCTCCGCAACAGGGTGCCCGAGCTCTCCGGCAGTGTCCTCGCCACCGCCGACGGCATGGTGGTCGCGCACGACGCGCACGGCATCGAGCCGGACAGTCTTGCGGCCCTCGCCGCCGCCCACCTCGCCCTCGCCCGTCGATTCGCGCACGCCGTCAACCACGGCGACCTGCGCGAGTCGGTGGTGGAGTGCGACCGCGGATACATCACCTCGTACACCGCGGGCCCGAACGCCCTGCTGACCCTCGTCACGTCCGGCGACGCCAACCTGGCCATGGTGCACCTCGAGGCCCGCCGAACCGTCAGGCGGCTCGTGAAACTGCTCGCCCTCGAGGCGCAGGGCCCCAACCGCTCGGAGATACCGACCCAGATGGGGCCGAGTACGCCGCTGGCACGGCGTACGCCGATGGCCACCCTGCAGAACACGTTCCGCGGCCGCTAGGCCGGCTGAGCACGCCACCACTGAAACGCCTCACCCACCATCCCGAAGACGGAGGAACCATCCCATGGCTGACATGGACACCGCGCTCAAGGAAATCATGGACATCGACGGCGCCATCGGCGTCGCGCTGGTCGACCACACGAGCGGCATGGCCCTCGGCACGGCCGGCGGCGGCAAGGAGATCGACCTTACGGTCGCCGCCGCCGGCAACACCGACGTGGTCCGCGCCAAACTCCGCGCGATGGAGATGCTCAACATCACGGAGAAGATCGAGGACATCCTCATCACGCTGGACACCCAGTACCACATGATCCGGCCGCTCACGAGCCGCTCCGGCAAGGGCCTGTTCCTGTACGTGGCGCTGCGCCGGGACCGCTCGAACCTCGCCATGGCCCGTCACAACCTGAAGCGCATCGAGAACGACCTGGACGTCTGATCCGGTCGGACAACACGAGGACGGGGAGGGCGGAAACGCCCTCCCCGTTCCGTCGGGTGGTTCAGCCGCCGCTGTTCTCCATCTCGGCGCCCTCCGGGACGGTCTCGTCGTCGCGGCTGTCCAGCCAGCCGTACGGCAGCGACACCTTGCCGGGCGCGTTGATGCGGCCGCGGGGCTGGCCCAGCGACTCACGCGGGAACGGTTCGGCGCCGTCGAGCCTCGCCAGCAGGCCGTCCAGGTCCGCCAGCGATGTCACCATCGCCAGGGAGCGGCGCAGTTCGCCGCCGACCGGGAAGCCCTTCAGATACCACGCCACGTGCTTGCGGAAGTCCGCGCAGCCGTGCCGCTCGTCGCCCAGCGCGTCCACCAGCAGGTGGGCGTGCCGGGACATGATCGCCGCGACCTGGCCCAGGTCGGGCAGCTCCTGCGACGACCCGCCGGCGAACGCCGCCTCGAGATCCTTGAACAGCCAGGGCCGGCCCAGGCAGCCGCGGCCGACGACCACGCCGTCGACGCCGGTGTGCTCGACCATGCGGAGCGCGTCCGAGGCCTCCCAGATGTCGCCGTTGCCCAGCACCGGCACGTCGAGGGCCTGCTTGAGGGTCGCGATCGCGTCCCAGTCCGCGGTGCCCGAGTAGCGCTGTTCCGCCGTGCGGGCGTGCAGTGCGACCGCCGCGACGCCGGCCTCCTGCGCGATCAGGCCGGCCTCGACGTAGGTCAGGTGGTCGTCGTCGATGCCTTTGCGCATCTTGATCGTCAGCGGGATGCCGGCCGGCGCCGCCGCCTCGACCGCCTGCCGCACGATCCGGCCGAAGAGCCGGCGCCGCCACGGCAGCGCGCTGCCGCCGCCGCGCCGGGTGACCTTGGGCACCGGGCAGCCGAAGTTCAGGTCGATGTGGTCCGCCCAGCCCTCCTCGGCGACCATCCGCACGGCGGCGGCGGTCACGTCGGGGTCGACGCCGTACAGCTGCAGGCTGCGGAACTTCTCGTCCGGGCCGAACTCGATCATCTTGAGCGTCTTGGGGATCCGCTCGACCAGTGCGCGGGTCGTGATCATCTCGCACACGTAGACGCCGCCGCCCTGCTCGCGGCACAGCCGGCGGAACGCGACATTGGTGATGCCGGCCATCGGTGCGAGCACGACCGGCGGCCACACCTCGTGGTCACCCAGGGTAAGCGGCGCGGTGGAGAGTGCGGATGTCACGTCGACGCCCCCTAACAACCGGGCAGGTGTTTGATCAGGTAGTCCTCGATCCGGTCGAGGCCGACCCGCTCCTGCTTCATGGTGTCACGGTCGCGGACCGTCACCGCGTCGTCGGTGAGGGTGTCGAAGTCGACCGTGACGCAGAACGGCGTGCCGATCTCGTCCTGGCGCCGGTAGCGGCGCCCGATCGCCTGCGAGTCGTCGAACTCGACCATCCAGCGCCTGCGCAGCAGGTCCGCGAGGCCGCGGGCCTTCGGCGAGAGCTCCGGGTTGCGCGAGAGCGGCAGCACCGCGACCTTGATCGGCGCGAGCCGCGGGTCGAAGCGCATCACCGTGCGCTTGTCGACGCCGCCCTTGGTGTTCGGTGCCTCGTCCTCGTCGTACGCCTCGAGCAGGAACGCCAGGACGGCGCGGGTCAGGCCGGCGGCGGGCTCGATCACGTACGGCACCCAGCGCTCCTGCTTCTCCTGGTCGAAGTACGACAAGTCGACGCCGGAGTGCTTGGAGTGGGTGTTCAGGTCGAAGTCGGTGCGGTTGGCGATGCCCTCGAGCTCGGCGAACTCGGTGCCGCCGAACTGGAAGCGGTACTCGATGTCGACGGTGCGCTTCGAGTAGTGCGAGAGCTTCTCCTTGGGGTGCTCGAAGAAGCGCAGGTTGTTCTCGGCGAGGCCGAGGTCGCGGTACCAGTTCCAGCGCTGCTCGAGCCAGTACTCGTGCCACTTCTCATCGGTGCCCGGCTCGACGAAGAACTCCATCTCCATCTGCTCGAACTCGCGGGTCCGGAAGATGAAGTTGCCCGGGGTGATCTCGTTGCGGAACGACTTGCCGACCTGCGCGATGCCGAACGGCGGCTTCTTGCGCGCCGCGGTCGCCACGTTGTTGTAGTTGACGAAGATGCCCTGCGCGGTCTCGGGCCGCAGGTAGTGCAGCCCCTCCGCGCTCTCGGTCGGTCCGAGGTAGGTCTTCATCAGGCCGTTGAACATCTTCGGCTCGGTGAAGGTGCCCTTGTTGCCGCAGTTGGGGCAGTTCAGCTCGTTCAGCGACGCGGGCGGCGTGCCGTGCTTGTGCTCGTACGCCTCCTCCAGGTGGTCGGCGCGGAACCGCTTGTGACACGACTGACACTCGGTCAGCGGGTCGACGAACGCGTCGAGGTGGCCGGAGGCGGCCCAGACGTCGCGGGCGAGGATGACGGCGGAGTCCAGGCCGACGATGTCGTCGCGCTGCTGGACCATGGTCCGCCACCACTGCCGGCGGACGTTCTCCTTCAGCTCGACGCCCAGCGGACCGTAGTCCCACGCCGAGCGGCTGCCTCCGTAGATCTCGCTGGATCCGAACACGAAGCCCCGGCGCTTGGCCAGGCTGACGACGGCGTCGATGCGATCGGCGGGCATGTTCCTCCTACGCCGGCTGGTTGTCGGCGGGGATCGAGAGAGGTCGGACAAAATCAGGAGATTACTCCTCGACGCTGCACACCTCGAAGCCGCCCGTCTCGCGGTTCTGCCCCAGGTAGGCGCGCAGTTCGGCGGTGTCACCGTCGGTGTAGGTGACATCGACCGGGGTGGAGAGCTGCACCAGCTCGACGTCGCCCACCTCGTAGGTGGCGATCGGCTTATCGCTGGAGACCCGGCCGATGAACTCGGACTCCGTCTCGCTGTCCTTCGCCTTCTGGCAGAGCATGTCGTAGGCCTGCGCCCACTCGCGGTCCTGCAGGGCGTCGAAGTAGTCGCCGACGACCACCTCGGCCTGTTCACTCAGGGCGCTGCCCATGACGGTGACGAGCCCGGCCGCCGCGGCGACTCCGCCGCCGCAGGCCAGCACGAGCACCGTCACCCCGATGCCGAAACCCATGCCGAGGCGCCGGCCCCGCCCTTCGACCGGCGGCGCCGGGAACGGCGGGAACACGCCGGGGCCCCGCGGCGGTGGCGGTGGCTGCTGCTCCCCGATGAGGGTCATGGGATCAAGCGTACGGCTCAGCGCCAGGGTTCGGCGGCCCGGTCGCTGGCGGTGGCCACGACCTCACCACCGGGCGGGGCGCTGGCCAGGGTCTCGAACGCCGACGGCTCGTCCACCGACTCGGAGAGCAGCGGGGTCGCGTGCACCTTGACGTCGAAACCGCCGAGCGCGCGCCGGTAGGCTCCCACGGACTCCCATTCGGTGACCAGGGTCCAGTAGGCGGGGTCGTCCAGCGCGCGGGTGAGCCGGCCGGAGAGGTAGCCGGGCCGTTCCGCGAGGGCGGCGAGGGCGGCATGCGCCCGTTCGGTGAACGAATCCTGCGTGTCCGGGGGGACGACGAAGCGGTTGAGCACCAGCATGACGTGAGCGTACGCACACCCGGGAAGGCCGACGTGACCACACCCAAGTCCGAGAATCTGCTGCGCCGGCTGGCGCGGGTGAGCCCGACGGCGGCGTTCGTCGCCGCGCTCGCGGTGCTGCTGGCGGGCCTGTTCCTGCCCGGCATCATCGGCGCCGCGCTGCTCTTCGTGCTGTGGGCGGCGCTGTTGGCGCTCACCTTCACGACCTGGCCGGTGCAGTCGACGCCGGTGCGGGCGGTCCGGGTCACGCTGCTGGCCCTGCTGCTGGCCGCGGTGGTCGCGAAGATGATCTGAACACATGCGCTTTTGACAATCATTACCAATAGAGCGCACAGTTGGTGGCATGATGCAGCCCCGTCGCCTGCTCGCCGCCGCCGCGATCGCCCTGCTGGCCGGCACCGGCGCGGCGTGCGGCGACAAGGCGAGCGGCTTCGCGGCCGACGGCCGGCTCGACGTGGTGACCGCGTTCTATCCGCTGCGGTTCCTCGGCGAGCGGATCGGCGGCGACGCGGTGGCGGTCACCGAGCTCACCAAGCCGGGTGCCGAGCCGCACGACGTCGAGCTCTACCCGCGCCAGGTCGGCGAGATCAGCGACGCCGGGCTCGTCGTCTACCTCAAGGGCTTCCAGCCCGCGGTGGACCAGGCCGTCGCGCAGGAGGCGGCCGGCCGGGCCCTCGACGCCGGCTCGGTGGTCGAACTGCTCGCCGCCGACGCGCACGAGCACGAGCACCAGCCGGGCGAGGAGGAGCACGCCGGGGGCGGCACCGACCCGCACGTCTGGCTGGACCCGCTGCGCTTCGCCACCGTCGCCGACCGGCTCTCCGAGCGCCTCGCACAGGCCGACCCGGCCCGCGCGGACGCGTACCGGTCCCGGGCCGCGGCGCTGCACGCCCAGCTCGACGGCCTCGACTCCGAGTTCGCGGCGCGGCTCGGTACCTGCGCGCGTCGCGAGTTCGTCACCAGCCACACCGCGTTCCGCTACCTCGCCGACCGGTACGGGCTCACCGAGGTCGGCATCACCGGCGTCTCCCCCGACTCGGAGCCGTCGCCGCGGCACCTGGCGCACGTGGCGGAGGAGGCACGGGCGACCGGCGCCACCACGATCTTCTTCGAGACGCTGGTGAGCCCGAAGGTCGCCGACACCATCGCCCGGGAGGTCGGCGCGCGAACCGCCGTCCTCGATCCCCTCGAAGGGCTCACCGAGCCGGATGCGGACTACTTCTCAGTCATGCGCAACAACCTGACCGCCCTGACCGCGGCCCTGGGGTGCACCTCATGAGCGTCGTCTCCGTAAAGCACGCCGCGGTCTCCTACGGCGGCCGCGCGGTGCTGCACGACGTCACCCTGGACGTCCCCGCGGGCCAGGTCGTCGCGATCCTGGGAGCCAACGGCTCCGGCAAGTCCACCCTGATCCGCACGATCCTCGGCCTGGTGCCGCTGGACGCGGGCGCGATCGAGCTCTTCGGCACCCCACAGCGCCGGTTCCGGCAGTGGGCCCGGATCGGCTACGTCCCGCAGCGGATCGGCGCCGGCAGCGGCGTGCCGGCGACGGTCGGCGAGGTCGTGGCGTCCGGCCGCCTCGCCCGCCGGGGCATCTTCCGCCCGTCCGGCGCCGCCGACCGGGCCGCCGTCCGCGCCGCGCTCGAGGACGTCGGCCTGCTGGACCGCATCGACGACCCGGTGAGCACCCTCTCGGGCGGCCAGCAGCAGCGCACGCTCATCGCCCGCGCCCTGGCCGGGCGGCCCGACCTGCTCGTGCTCGACGAGCCGACGGCCGGCGTCGACGCGGCCAGCCAGGACGCGTTCGCCGCCGCGCTGCGCCACTTCGGGGGCGCCGGCGGCACGATCCTGCTGGTCGCGCACGAGCTCGGCCCGATCGAGCCGCTCGTCGACCGGGCCGTCGTGGTGCACGCCGGCCGGATCGCGTACGAGGGCGCGGTGCCCGAGCCCGCCGGCCACCACGCCGAGCCCGGCCACGACCACGTCCACCCGCACGCCGAGGCCGAACGCGCCGGCATCTGCGTGGCCCCCACGGATCGGATGCCCTCCATCTAATGGATCTCTACCAGTACGAATTCATGGTCCGGGCGCTGGTCGGCGCGCTGATCATCGGTCTGGTCGCGCCGGCGCTCGGCATCTACCTGGTGCAGCGGCGGCTGTCGCTGATCGGCGACGGCATCGGGCACGTGGCGCTGACCGGCGTCGGCGTCGGCCTGCTGCTGCAGCAGTCCCCCGTGCTCACCGCCGTGATCGTCTCGGTCGTCGGCGCCATCGGCGTGGAGCTGGTGCGCGAGCGCGGGCGTACCTCCGGCGACCTGGCCCTGGCCCTGCTCTTCTACGGCGGCATCGCGGGCGGCGTGGTGCTGGTCGGGCTCTCCGACAACAGCAGCAACGCCAGCCTGATGCAGTTCCTCTTCGGCTCGCTGACCACCACGTCGCAAGAGGACCTGGCGGTCATCGCGGTGCTCGGCGTCGGCGTGCTGATCGCGATGCTCGGGCTGCGGCAGGCGCTCTTCGCGGTCTGCAACGACGAGGAGTACGCCCGCGTCTCCGGGCTTCCCGTGCGTACCCTCAATCTCCTGATGGCCGTGACCACGGCCGTGACCGTCACGATCGCCATGCGCACCGTCGGGCTGCTGCTGGTCAGCGCCCTGATGGTGGTCCCGGTCGCCGCCGCCCAGCAGGTCACCCGGGGCTTTCGCAGCACGATGACCGCGGCCATGCTGATCGGGGTCGGCGCGGCCGCCGCGGGCATCACGCTGGCCGGCGAGGTGAACACGGCGCCCGGCGCCACGATCGTCATCCTGGCCATCGCGGTCTTCGTCGCGCTCACCGTCGGCAGCGCGACCTGGCGGGTGCTGCGCCGGCGGCCCGCACCGGGCCAGGCACGGGCCGGGGTGGAGGCGGAGCCACCGGACGTCGTTCTTCAGGTCGGGGCCCGATGAGCAGTAACGTTGCCCCGGTGACGACGAGCGGCTACGAGGCGTACGAGGCGGCCGGCGAGTTGCTCCGGGCGCTCTCCGCGCCGATCCGGGTCGCGATCGTCGCCGAGCTCGGTGCCGGCGAACGCTGCGTGCACGAACTGGTCGAGAAGCTGGGCGCGCCCCAACCGCTGGTCTCCCAGCACCTGCGGGTTCTGCGCGGCGCCGGCGTGGTGCGAAGTGCACGCCGGGGGCGGGAGATCGCATACTCACTCGTGGACGAACACGTAGCCCACATCGTCGCCGACGCGGTGAGCCATGCGAGGGAGGGATCATGACCGAACAGGGCATGGGCGACGAGGGCACCGTTGTCAGGAACACGAAGCAGCGGACCGCGGTGAGCGCGGCCCTCGCCGAGGCCGAGGGCTTCAACAGCGCGCAGGATCTGCACGCCATGCTGCGCAACCGGGGCGAACGGGTCGGCCTCACCACCGTCTACCGGACCCTGCAGGGCCTCGCCGACGCCGGCGAGATAGACGTGATGCGCCCGCCGGGCGGCGAGCACCTCTACCGCCGGTGCAGCCAGGGTCACCACCACCACCTGGTCTGCCGCTCCTGCGGGCGGGCCGTCGAGGTCGAGGGCCCGGCCGTCGAGACCTGGGCCGAAAAGGTCGCCGCCAACCACGGCTTCGTCGACGTCTCGCACACCATGGAGATCTTCGGAACCTGCCCGGAGTGCGCCGACAAGCGTTCCTAGCCGGGCCGTGGGACGCTGGCCCGCGTGAAGATGTACGCCGATCGGCTGCCCACCGCCGTACGCCAGCTCCTTACCGACCTGCTCGTCGTGTTCTGGGTCTACGCGTGGATCCGGGCCGGGATCTGGGTCAACGACACGGTGGAGAAGCTGGGCGTGCCCGGCCAGAAGCTGCAGGAGGCGGGCACCGGCATCGCCGGCAACCTGGGCGACATCTCGAGCAAGGTCGGCCGGGTCCCGGTGGTCGGCGACGACCTGACCACGCCGTTCACCAGGGCCGCGGACGCCGCCAACTCGCTCGCCGAGGCCGGCCGCCAGCAGCAGGAGATGGTGGACAACCTGGCGCTGGCCATCTCCCTGCTGATCGTCGCGGCGCCGCTGGCGCTGGTGCTCTTCGTCTGGCTGCCGCTGCGGCTACGCTGGATGCGCCGGGCCGGGGTGGCGAGCAAGGTCCGCGACGAGCCGGCCGGACAGGACCTGCTGGCATTGCGGGCCCTGGCCACCCGGCCGCTGAACGAGCTGACGAAGCTGGGCCCGGACATCGCACAGTCGTGGCGCAACGGCGACGCGGCGGCGGTTCAGGCGCTGGCGGCGCTCGAGCTCAGGGACATGGGGCTCAAGCCCGCGAAGCCCCGGTAGGCGGCTACTCCTCCTCCTCTTCCTCCTCGTAGTCCATCCAGGCGCGCCGCACGAACGGGATGGCCGCCCAGAACGTCAGGAAGTACGCGGCGGTGACCGCCGCCAGGACGCTCGCGACCCAGATGTTCAGCATGAAGTCGGTGACCAGCAGGACGCTGCTGACCATCGAGACCAGCAGGAAGGCCAGGCCACCGGTGGCCATCCGGTGCGCGTAGCGGACCAGTTCCGGCTTGCGTCCCTTGCGGAACAGCGCCCGGTGGAACGCCACCGGCGAAATGATCATCGCGGCGGCGAACGCGGCCGACATCAGCGCGACGATGTAGGTGTCCTGCTGGAACTGGGTGGTCTTGGGAAAGCCGCTGCTGAACGGCAGGGTCAGCAGAAATGCGAAGAGGACCTGCACGCCGGTCTGGGTGACCCGCAACTCCTGCAGCAGGTCGGCGAAGTTGCGGTTCCAGCGCTGCCGCTCGGTCTCGTGACCGGTCGGTTGCCGCTCCGGGGCCATCGAGCCTCCTCGTGATGACGCGGGGAACGCCGTCAGACGCCGATGCGGGCCAGAGTCACCTCGGCCAGCGCCTGCGGCGCCTCCTCGGGCACCCAGTGGCCGATCCCGCGCAGGGTGACGAACCGGTAGTCCGCCTCGACCCAGGCGGCGGTGGACAGGGCCGCCGGCCTGCCGACGGCCGGGTCGCCGTCGCTCCATACGTAGGTGGTGGGCACGGTGATCTTGCCAACCTTGGCCAGATTACCCGTGGTGAGAGCGCGGTACCAGTTCAGGGCGCCGGTCAGCCGGCCCCGGTCGTGCATCGCGGTGGCGTACTGGCCGGCGCGGGCGCCGATCGGGCGCATCATCGATCGCAGCACCTTCGCGTCGGCGGCGAGCAGCAGCCGCTCGGCGATCCGGGAGCGGAACACACCCATGTAGGCGAACCGCAGCTTCTGCGAGGGCTGGTTGTGCAGCGCGACGCCGAGACCGCGCGGGTGCGGCACCGAGACGGCCGTGAGCGTGCTGACCCGCTCGGGATGCAGGTCGGCCAGCATCCAGCCGACCTGCGCACCCCAGTCGTGGCCGACGACGTGCGCCTTGGGTACGCCGAGCGCGTCGAGCACCGCGACCGCGTCGGCCGTCGGCTCGTCGAGACGGTAGTCGGCGACCGCGGCGGGCCGGGCACCGCGCGAATAGCCGCGCTGGTCCAGCGCGTACGTGCGTAATCCGGCGGCGTGCAACCGGGGAAGGATAAGATCGAACTCGCGGTGATCCTGCGGGAAGCCGTGCAGCAGGAGCACCGGCGGGCCGTCGACCGGGCCACCTTCGTGCACGTCGAAGGTCAGCCCTCTCGCCTTGATCTCCATGTGACGCCTCCTACCCTGTTCCGTACGTCTGTACGGTGTTAGCGTCATCGAAACACATGCACTGAGGATTGTTCGCGACGGCGGAGACGCGGTGCGTCGCCTACGCGATGCGCCGGTCCAGGCAGGTCGCGAACAAACTTCACCGACAGGGGAGCGCACAGCGCTGAGAGTGCGGGTCACCCCGCAGACCCTCGAACCTGATCTGGGTAATGCCAGCGCAGGGAGCTCGGTCTTTCTCCAGCCGCGCCGCGTCCGGGCGACACCCGGGTGTGGCGCCGCGTCTCCTCCCGGTATGAGCTGGGAGGCACGAATGAATTTCCGCTGGCGCACCATCGACATCATCGTCGCATCGATCATCGCCGTAGCCTTCGGCGTGATCTTCTGGGCCTGGAACCTGGTCTGGAGCGCCACCGACGGCGCGTTCGCCTTCTTCCCGCCCGCGCAGGCGCTGCTCTACGGCGTCTGGCTGATGCCGGCCGTGCTGGCCGGGCTGATCATCCGCAAGCCGGGTGCCGCGCTCTACACCGAGACGGTCGCGGCCGTCATCTCCGCGCTGCTGGGTGCGGCCTGGGGCGCCACGGTCATCCCGCAGGGCCTGGTGCAGGGCCTCGGCGCGGAGCTGGCGTTCGCGCTGCTGCTGTACCGCTCGTGGAAGCTGCCGGCGGCGCTGCTCGCCGGCCTGCTGACCGGGCTCAGCGCGGCGGTGTTCGACTTCTTCGCCTGGAACGCGGCCTACGACCTGTGGGACTACCGGATCCCGTACGCGCTGCTCACGATCGTCAGCAGCACGATCATCGCGGGGGCCGGTTCCTGGGCGCTGACCCGGGCGCTGGCGCCGACCGGCGTGCTGGACCGCTTCGCCGCGGGCCGCGACCGAGCCCTGGTCTAACCGTGCCCGAGGTCGTGCTGCGCGGGTTCGGCTGGCGCCACGCCGGGCGCCGGGCCTGGGCCGTGCGCGGCGTCGACCTGCGCATCTCACACGGCGAGCGGGTGCTCCTGCTGGGTCCCTCCGGGGCCGGCAAGAGCACCCTGCTCGCCGCGCTCGCCGGCCTGCTGCCCGAGGACTCCGGCGAGTCCGAGGGCACGGTCGAGATCGACGGGCTGGAACCGGCAAAGGCCCGCGAACGCGTCGGCATCGTCTTCCAGGACCCGCAGACCCAGCTCGTGATGGCCCGCAGCGGCGACGACGTGGCGTTCGGCCTCGAGAACCGGGGCGTGCCCGCGGAGGAGATCTGGCCGCGGGTGTCCGTCGCGCTCGACCGCGTCGGATTCCCGTACCCGATCGACCGCAGGACCGCCGCCCTGTCCGGCGGCGAGCAGCAGCGCCTGGCCCTCGCCGGGGTCCTGGCGCCGCGGCCGGGCCTGCTGCTGCTCGACGAGCCGACCGCGAACCTCGACCCGGCGGGCGGCGCGCTGATCCGCTCGGCGATCGCCCGCTCGCACGACCCGGACACCACGCTGATCCTGGTCGAGCACCGGATCGCCGAGGCGCTCACCCTGGTCGACCGGGTGGTCGTGCTGGAGCCGGGCGGCGGCGTCCGCGCCGACGGCACGCCCTCGGCCGTCTTCTCCCTCCTCGGCGATCAGCTCGCCGAACAGGGCGTCTGGGTGCCGGGCCGGCCGCTGCCCGCGCACCGGGCCGTCGCGCCGCCGGCCGACACCCTGGTACGCGCGGAGCACGTCACCGTGCGGCACCGGCTTCCGGCGACAAGCATCCGGGTACGGGCCGGCGAGGCACTGGCCGTGACGGGCCCGAACGGCGCCGGCAAATCCACGCTGGCCCTGGTGCTCGGCGGACTGCTCGCCCCCACCTCGGGCTCGGTCGACGCGGCGCCGGGCGGTGCGCCGCACAGGTGGCGGGCCGCGGCGCTCACCCAGCGCATCGGATCGGTCTTCCAGTCACCGGAACACCAGTTCGTCACGTCCCGGGTGGCCGACGAACTCGCGCTCGGGCCCCGGCAGCTGGGGCGCCCGGACGTCTCCGCCATCGTGGACGAACTGCTCGACCGGCTGCGGCTGACGAAGCTGGCGGGCGCGAACCCGTACACCCTCTCCGGGGGCGAGGCCCGGCGGCTCAGCGTCGCGACGGCCCTGGCCACCGCGCCCCGGCTGCTCGTACTCGACGAGCCGACCTTCGGCCAGGACCGGCGCACCTGGATCGAGCTGGTCGAGCTGCTGGCCAGGCTGCGCGACGACGGGTGCGGCATCGTCGCGGTAACCCACGACGAGGACTTCGTCACCGCGCTCGCCGACCGCACCGTCGTCCTGGGCCGGCCCGGATGACCCTCGTCCTGGAACCGGTCGCCGACGCCACCGCCGTCCTGGCCCGGCGCAATCCGGTCGCCAAGCTGGGGGCGGCGCTGCTGTTCTCACTGCCGCTGGTGGCGACCCTCGACCCGCTGACGCCCGGCCTGGCGCTCGTGATCGAGCTGGCGCTGCTGCCGCTCTTCGGCGTCCGCTACCGCGTGCTGGCCCGGCGGGCGTGGCCGCTCGCGCTGGCCGCCGCCGGCGTCCTGATCACCATGGTGCTGTTCGCGGCCGACCGCACCGGCGCGCTGCTGTTCTCGCTCGGCCCGTTCGACATCACCACCGGCGTGGTCATGGGCGCGCTGGGCCTGGTGCTGCGCCTCTTCGCGGTCGCGCTGCCCGGCATCATCGTCTTCGCCACCACCGACCCGACCGATCTCGCGGACGCCCTGGTGCAGAACGCGAAGGCACCCGCCCGCTTCGCCATCGGCGCGCTCGCGGCCTTCCGGATGATCCCGCTGCTCGGCGAGGAGTGGCAGATGCTCGGCCTGGCCCGCCGGGCCCGCGGCATCGACGCCGGCCGCAACCCGATCGCGCGGCTGCGGCTGTTCGGGTCCACCGCGTTCGCCCTGCTGGTCGGCGCCCTGCGCCGCGGCGCCCGGCTGGCGCTGGCGATGGACGCCCGCGGCTTCGACTCCGGAATCCCCCGCACCTGCGCCCGCCGCCAGGTCTTCGGCCGCGCGGACGCGGCCCTGCTGATCGGCGCGGCCGTGCTCTCGGCGGCGATCCTGACGACAAGCGTCCAGGCCGGGCTCTTCCGCCCGATCATCGGCTGAGACCGTCGGATTCGCGGTTTGCGCTCCTGTTCGCCGCGGGGTCACCCGGCTGACACCTCACGTTGGACAGCCGCCACGAGATTGACGCGGACATCCCTGTCGATCTTCGGCTCCGACGGCCAGTACCGGGTCATCGACCAGGCCGGGCACGGGCACCCCGACACCGCAACGGCGGTGCACTGGCTGCGACGTACCGGATACCGCCCCCGGCAGACCTGGCGCTCCGGGCCGAACTGAGAGTCCGGGTATGTTCGCGGGTGTGGCTTGGACGACTGCCGTTGACGGGTTCCGGCTTGCGTACGAGCGGACCGGCGCCGGCCCCGCCGTGGTGTTGCTGCACGGGTGGCCGAGCGACCGAACCGAGTACCGCGACGTTGTTCCGCTCCTGCCGGCGGCCGACGTGGTGGTGCCCGACCTGCGCGGCTTCGGCGCGTCCGACAGGCATTCGGCCGACCCGGCGAGGTACAGCGCCGGCGCGCAGGCGCGCAGCGTCATCGGGCTGATCGAGGAGCTCGGGCTGGACCGGCCGGTCCTCGGCGGGCACGACATCGGCAGCCGCGTCGCGCAGGCCGTGGCCCGGCACCGCCCCGACCTGATCCGGGCGCTGGTGCTCACGCCACCGCTGCCGGGGATCGGCGAGCGGATCCTGACCCCGGCGGCGCAGCAGGAGTTCTGGTACGTGGCCTTCCACCGGCTTGGGCTCGCGGACGAACTCATCGACGGCCGGCCCGACGCCGTGCGCCGCTACCTGCGCCACTTCTGGACGCACTGGTCCGGGCCCGGGTTCACCCTCGCCGAGGACCACCTCGACCATCTCGTCGCGCTGTACTCCGAGCCGGGCGCGTTCGCCGCGTCCATCGGCTGGTACCGCTACGGCGCCAGCGGGCTCGCGCGGGTTGCGGCCGAACCGGTGCCGCAGCCGGCGGAGCGGATCACCGTGCCGACCACGGTGCTGTGGCCCGAGCACGACCCGCTGTTTCCCACCGGCTGGTCCGACCGGCTCGACCGGTTCTTCGCCGACGTCCGGCTGCGGCACGTCGACGGCGGGCACTTCCTGCCGCTGGAGTGCCCGCGAGAGTTCGCCGCGGCCGTGGCCACCGCGACGACGGTCACCGGTTCAGCGTGATCCAGTAGCGCCGCACCGATACGTGCTCGAGGCGGCGGACGCCCTCCAGGACACCGCCGTTGCGTTCGATCGTCCGGGCCGAGGCGACGTTGTCCGCCAGGCACGGGATGAGCACCTGCTCCAGGCCGAGAGCGCGGGCCTCGCCGAGCATCTCGGCCAGCGCCCAGCTCGCCAGGCCGCGGCGGCGCGCGGACGGGCGTACGCCGTAGCCGACGTGGCCGATGCCGTCGTCGAACTTGTGCCGCAGGTCGATTCCTCCGAGGACCCGGCCGTCCTCGACGATCCAGCGCGGTGAGACGTGCTTCTCGTCCGGGCAGGGCTCCCCGGCCCGGTGGGTCAGGTGGAGGCGTCGGTGCACCCAGCCGGCGAAGCCCTCCGGCGAGTCCAGGTCGTCGCCGGCCTTGATGCCGAATCCGTCCTCGTGCAGACCGGGACCCCATTCGTCGCGGCATTCCAGGAAGGCGGTGTGCAGGAGAACGGTCGGCAGAATCAGTTCAGGCATGCGGCGACGGTAGCCACCACCCGACCGGACAGGCGAATTCGCATTGAGGCATCCACAGTCCAAATTGCGCCACAAACCGGAAAGGCGTTCAGGGGTGTGCATGAAGGCCGCTTTCGGCTGTCCACGGCCGGTTCAGGGTCATCGCCGGGCCACTCACGCCCGAGCTCGCGCTCGACAATAAACGAGCAGTGCAGCCGAAAGTGACCTTGGCCATTGTCTTTGCCGCGGACTGGCGATAGCGGTTGTCCGGGGTACGAGAATGGCGTGCATGGGCACCTGGCTGGCGACCATCCGCTTCCCCGACGGCACGTGCAAATACGCGAGATACAGCACGGTCGTGGAGGAGATGTACCACCCGCTGTACGCCGAGTGCTCGATAGGAGGAGACCGCGGCGAAGTCGCCGGCGAACCACTACCCGGCCGTCCCGAGCTGCCGCGGTCGGCGGCGGCGGACCTCGTGCCCGTGGTGATCGACGTGGAGTCGTACAACGACGCGTGGCACGCGCTGTACTGCCCGCGCCGCGCGCTGCTGGCCGGCCCGTTCTCCGGCTTCCATCGCGACCGGATGCAGGCGGAGTTCGAGCTGGCCCGCGACGAGCACGGGGTGCGGCACCTCGGCTGGTCGGAGTCGACGAGCCTGTGCGGAAGGCCGCTGACCGGTGAGCCGCTCGTCTTCCACGACCACCTGGCCGACTGGGGACCGATGGAGCCACCCGAGCCGATCGAGCCGGTGGAGGTGATCGACCTGTACGCCGACTGGGACGAGCCCGACATGTGCCGCGCGTGCCTGCTCACCACGGTGGCCGTGCTGCCCGAGCGTGACGTGGTCCGCCCGGACATGACGCTGACCATGCCGGACCGGGCCCGCACGGCGGGCGCGGGTTGGTGGCGCCGCCTGCTCGGCCGCTGACCTCGGACCGCCGTTCATATCTCCCTGTCAGGATGGGTGCATGCTTGTCGCCTTCTCCATCACCCCGCTCGGCGCGGGCGAGTCCGTCGGCGACCTGGTGGCCGAGGCCGTCCGGGTCGTGCGGGCCTCCGGGTTGCCCAATCGCACCGACGCCATGTTCACCACCGTCGAGGGCGAGTGGGACGAGGTCATGGCCGTGGTCAAGCAGGCGGTCGACGCCGTCGCCGCGCACGCACCGCGGGTGTCCGTCTCGCTCAAGGCCGACATCCGGCCCGGCGTCACCGACGCGCTGCACGCCAAGGTCGAGCACGTCGAGCGCCGGCTGGCGGAGCAGTGAGACGCCTGGTCATGTGGGACATCGACTACACGTTGCTGCGGGGCGGCGGGGTCGCGGCGCAGGCCTGGCGCGCCGCGTTCACCGCGGTCACCGGGGTCGCCTGGCGGGCCATGCCGATCTTCGGCGGGCGCACCGACCTCGACATCTGTGCCGAGGTCTTCGCCGCGCACGGCGTCACCGACTGCACGCCGGAGCGGTTCTTCGCCCGCTACGTCGAGGAGGTGCACGGCTCGCGGCATCTCTTCGCCGAGCAGGGCGAGCTGCTGCCGGGCGTGCGGGACGTGCTCGACGAGCTGGGTGCGCGCGGCGACGTGGTGCAGACGCTTGTCACCGGGAACGTGCCGCAGGTCGCCGCCGCCAAGGTCGCCGCGTTCGATCTCGCCGCGGCGTTCGATGCCGAGATCGGTGGCTACGGCACCGACGACAGCGTGCGGGCCACGCTGGTGCGGCGGTGCCGGGAGCGGGCCGAGGCCAAGTACGGCGAGCGGTTCCGGGCCGTGGTGGTCGGCGACACCGCCTACGACGTGACGGCCGCGCTGGCCAACGACGCGCTCGCCGTTGGGGTGGCCACCGGATCGGCCAGCATGGCCGAGCTCGCGCTGGCCGGGGCGCATGCCGTGCTGCCCGACCTGTCCGACGTGGACGCCGCCGTCGCGGTCATCACGAGCTGAGGCCGGAGCGGCGGTGACTCACGCGGGGGCGACGGGGTTGGGGATCGCCCCGCCGAAGCGGCGGTCCCGCCGGGCATAGAGCTCGCAGGCATACCAGAGGTGGCGGCGGTCGAAGTCCGGCCACAGCGTGTCGAGGAAGACCAGCTCCGCGTACGCCGACTGCCAGAGCAGGAAGTTCGAGGTGCGCTCCTCGCCGGAGGGGCGCAGGAACATGTCCACCTCGGGGATCTCCGGGTGGTACAGGTATCTCGCGATCGTCTTCTCGTTGATCTTGTCGGCCTTGAGCCTGCCCGCCACGACGTCGCGGGCGATCGCCGCCGCCGCGTCCGCGATCTCCGCCTGGCCGCCGTAGTTCACGCAGAACTGCAGGGTCAGCTTGGAGTTGCCCTTCGACATCTCCTCCGCGGTCTGCAGCTCCGAGATGACGCTCTTCCACAGCCGGCCCGCGCGGCCCGACCACACCACCCGGACGCCCAGCTCGACCAGCTGGTCGCGGCGCCGGCGGATCACGTCGCGGTTGAAGCCCATCAGGAAGCGGACCTCCTCCGGGGAACGCTTCCAGTTCTCCGTCGAGAACGCGTAAGCCGAGAGGTAGGGGATGCCGAGCTCGATCGCGCCCTCGATGGTGTCGAAGAGCGAATACTCGCCCTGCTCGTGACCCTTGGTGCGGGACAGGCCGCGCTCCTTGGCCCAGCGGCCGTTGCCGTCCATCACCACCGCGACGTGCTTCGGGATCGCGGCGGCTGGCAGGGCCGGCGGCCGGGCTCCGGAGGGGTGCGGGGTTGGCGGACGCGTCACGAGGTGCTCTCCCGTCGATCGACAAGTGGCAGCGCGCGCAGGTTGCGCTCCATGTGCCACTGCAGGTGTGCTGCCACGAGGCCGCTGCACTCGCGGCGTACCGGTGGCTCGGTGGCGTCGGCGACCTGCCAGTCGCCGCTGGTCAGGGCCGCCATCAGGGCGATCGTCGCCGGGGCCGGGTGCGCCGCGCCGGGCGGGCGGCAGTCGGGGCAGACCGAGCCGCCCGCGGGCACCGAGAACGCGCCGTGCTGCCCGGGGGTGCCGCAGACCGCGCACTCGGCGAGCGCGGGCGCCCAGCCCGCGAAGTTCATCCCGCGCAGCAGGTAGGCGTCCAGGACCAGGCTGCTCGCGTGCTCCCCCGCCGCGAGCGCCTTGAGCGCGCCGAGGGTGAGCTGGAACAGCCGCAGCGCCGGCTCCCGCTCGACCGGGGAGAGCCGCTCGGCGGTCTCCGCGATGGCGCTGGCCGCGGTGTAGCGGGGGTAGTCGCCGAGGAACCTCTTGCCGAAGAGCGTCACGGCCTCGACCTGGCTGACCGAGTGCAGGCTGCTGCCCACCCCCTCCGGCGAGCCGGCGAGCTGCAGGTCGATATGGCCGAACGGCTCGAGCCGGGCGCCGAAGCGGGACGTCGTGCGGCGCACCCCGCGGGCCACCGCGCGCAGCCGGCCGTGCCGGCGGGTCAGCAGGGTGATGATCCGGTCGCTTTCGCCCAGTTTCTGCACGCGCAGGACCACCGCGTCGTCGCGGTAGAGCTGGCGGCGGTATCCGGCGGGCACGGACGCCATTCTGCCCCCTGGGTACGACGGACCCTGACCCGGATCTCAGGGTCTTCTCCGGGCTGCCTCAGTGGGAGGACCGATAGCGCCCGGACCGGGACGCCCCCTAGCGTCACAGACATGACCCCGACTCTCGCCCGGCGCGCCGGCGCCATCACCCTGATCGCCGCGACCGCGGCCGCCCTGGCCGGCTGCGGCGGCGGGATCGGCGCGCGGCTGACCTACGACGACACCGAGAAGGTCAAGGTCTCCGAGATCGTCCTGAGCGGCGGCAGCGGGAACGTCACCGTGTCGACGGCCCCGATCGCCGAGACCCGGATCAAGCGGGTCGTCCGCACCGGCGGCTCCGACGACCCGCAGGCCTCGTACCGGCTGGACGGCACGGTGTTGAGCATCGACACGCGCTGCGGTGACCACTGCAACGTCTCGTACGAGATCCAGGCCCCGGCCGGGGTTCACGTGCGCGGCAAGCTCGGCTCGGGCGACATCAGCCTGACCGAGGTTGGCGCCGCGGACGTCACCGTGGGCTCCGGCAACGTCGAGATCGACCGGGCGAGCGGCGCGGTGTCGGTCAAGTCCGGTTCGGGCGACATCGTCGTCAACGACCTGCACGGCACCGTCACGCTGGTGGCCGGCTCCGGCAACGTCGAGGCGCGCGCGCTCGCGGGTGGCGCGGCGGTCCGGGCCCAGGCCTCGTCCGGCGACCTCGACGTCGAGCTGGCGCAGGCCGGCCCGGTAACGGCGCGGACGGGCAGCGGGAACGTGGAGCTGCTGGTGCCGGACGGCGCGTACCAGGTGAAGACGCACACCGGCTCGGGCGACGCCGACCTGATCGGCCTGGTCAACGACCCGAGCGCGAAGAACATGCTGGACGTGCAGACCGGCAGCGGCGACGTGACGATCACGACGGTCCCGGGGTCGTAGCCACCGGCGTCAGGTGCGCACGGTCTCGCCCATCGCGGCCCGGTGGCTCACCCGGGGAATCGCCGGGGAGACCGGCGCCTCCGCCGGCCGGCGGGGCCGCCCGCCCGGCACCAGCACCGGCAGGCGCCCGGCGGCGAAGTCCTCGACCCAGCCGAAGAGCAGCACGGCCAGGGTGACGAGGGCGACGATCACCGCGAACCGCCAGCCGATGCCGACCGGGCCGCGCACCGGGAGGCCGTGCGTCTCCCCGATCCGGGTGACGGCCACGATGATCGGCACGTGCCACAGGTAGATCGTCAATGCCCGGGCGTTGAGGATCGTGACCAGCCGCCGCGGCCGCGCCGCGGTCGCGACCGGCGCGAAACCGAGCGCGATCAGCACGAACGCGGCAGACCACAGCGCGTTGCCGAGGGGAATGTCGTTGAGGTCGTAACCGCGCGGGCCGGGATGGGTGGCGATCCAGGCCGCGCCGAGCGCCGCCAGCCCCGCCGCGAGCCCGACGAGGCGCCGCCGCGGCAGCCGGTGCAGCATCCCGTCGTGGTGGGCGAAGCCGAGCAGCCAGGCGCCGCCGTAGAGGGCCATGTCGCGCACGATCGGGTGCGGCGTCAGCCCGCAGAGCGTGATGACGGCCAGCACGACGTAGGGCACCGCGACGGACAGCTTCGGCAGGCGGCGGAAGACCGGCAGGACGAGCGGCGACAGCAGCACGAACCAGAGAAAGTCACGCAGGTACCAGGTGGCGCTCAGCGCCATCGAACCCCAGCCGTTCGCCGGCGGGTCCTGGATCGGGAACGCCCAGTAGAGCACCTTCCAGTCCCAGGCCAGCCCGGTGCACAGCATCGCGGGCACGGCGATCACGGACATGGCCCACAGCGAGGGCAGCAGGCGGCGCAGGCGGCGTTCGGCGGCGAGCGGCCCGCAGCGGTCGATCGAGGCCGCCATCAGGGAGCCGGCCAGGGCGAACATCACGGTCATCGCGGGGAAGGCGATGGTGAGCGCCACCCAGCCGGTGGAGTGGTAGACGACAACCCGGACGATCGCGATCGCACGCAGCAGGTCCAGATACCGATTCCGCATGGTCTAAATGGCTATCGAAATAACCCCCGACAAAGCAAACGAAACGGTCAGACCGTGAGATGACCCACAAATATAGTTAAAATCCCAACTTACGGAGCTGCTTGGGATCTCGCTGCCATTCCTTGGCGATCCGGACGTGCAGATCCAGGTAGATCTTGCGGCCGAGCAGCTTCTCGATCTCGGCCCGCGCCCGGATGCCGACGTCCTTGAGCCGGGCGCCCTTGGCGCCGATCACGATCGACTTCTGACTGTCCCGCTCCACGAACAGGTTGGCGTAGATCTTGGTCGTCCTGCCCTCGACCAGCATCTCCTCGACCAGGACGGCGATCGAGTGCGGCAGCTCTTCGCGCACACCCTCGAGCGCGGCCTCGCGGATCAGCTCCCCGATGAGGACCTGCTCGGGCTCCTCGGTGAGCACGTCGTCCGGGTAGAGCGGCGGCGACTCGGGCAGGCGCTTGACGATCACGTCGACCAGCGTCTCGACCTGATGCCCGGAGACGGCGCTGACCGGCACGATGTCGGCGAAGTCGTAGAGCTTGCTGACGTCGAGCAGCCGCTGCGCCAGCGTCGCCGGGTCGACCAGGTCCACCTTGGTCACGACGGCGATGACGGTCGCCTTGAGCGCGGCGATCTCGGCCGAGATGAACCGGTCCCCGGCACCGACGGGCTCGTCCGCGGGGAAGCAGACCCCGATGACGTCGACCTCGCTCCAGGTCTCGCGGACCAGGTCGTTGAGGCGCTCGCCGAGCAGGGTCCTCGGCCGGTGCAGGCCGGGGGTGTCGACGAGGACGAGCTGTGAGTGCTCCTGGTGCAGGATGCCGCGGATGATGTGGCGGGTGGTCTGCGGCTTGTTCGACGTGATGGCGATCTTCTGACCGATGATCGCATTCGTCAGGGTGGATTTGCCGGCGTTTGGCCGTCCGACAAAACACGCAAATCCGGCACGGTAGGTGGTGTCGACGGTCGCGGCCCGGCTTGCGGCCTTGTGCCGGTGCTTCTTTCTTTCCGTACGGGCGTTCTCCGCGCCGCCGGAAGTCCGTGGCCCCGGGCTCGGCTCCTCCCGAGGGGCGCCGCCGCCGCGAACGGTCTCGCCGGCCGCGCGCGGCTTCGCGCTCGCCGCGCGCTTCGGGGCGCCCGGGGCGGTGGCGCGGCCCGGGGCGGTGGCGCGGCCCGGGGCGGTGGCGCGGCCCGCGCCAGCCGGCGCCGCGTCGGCCTGCTCGCGGCGCGCGGCCCGGCGCTCCTGGCGTCGCTGCTCGTTGCGCTCGCCGGCCGTGAGCCGCCGCTCGCCCGCGGGTGCCTCGGCGGGGCCGGCGGCCCGCGCCGGCCGTCCCTCGCCGCCGGCCGCCTGCGCGCGACCGGGCCTCGCCGGCCGGGCCTCGCCGCCGCGCCCGGCGCCCTGGCCACGCCCGGGCCGGGCGGGGCGCGCCTCGCCGTCCTTGCCGACCCGGGTGGGCCGGGCGTCACCGCGGCCGGCACCCTGGGCCCGCCCGGTCCGAGCGGGCAGAGCCTCGCCGTCCTTGCCGACCCGGGCCGGCCGGGCATCGCCGCCGCGCCCGGCGGCCTGACCACGCCCGGCGGTTTGACCACGCCCGGCGGCCTGACCACGCCCGGTCCGGCCCTCGCGCTTCTCCGGCGTCACGCCGTCACCGTGCCCAGCAGGGCGCCGGTCGGGGCCGCAACGTGGATCGGCGCCTCGGCCGCCAGGTCCCGGACCGCCGCATGCCCCGCACCGTCCAGCGTCGACGCCTCGGTCACCACCGCGGCCGCCTCGAGCCTCGTCGCGCCCGCCGCCACCGCCGAGGCCACCGCGAGCTGCAGGGCCGTGATCGACATGCTGGGCAGGGCAACGCTCGCGGCCGCGTAGGTGCGGCCGTCCTGGTCGCGTACCGAAGCTCCCTCGGCCGCGCCCACCCGGGCGCGTGCGCCGCGGGCCAGGGTGACCAGTTTCGCGTCCTCGGCGCTGAGCTCGCCCTCGGCGGGGTTGACGGCGGATCCGGCGGGGGTGCTCTGGTCAGGCATCGGCGTGCTGTCTTTCCTCGTTCTCGGGGGCGTTCGCTTCTTCGTCACTGGTGTCCGACCCGACGCGGCACACCAGCACCGAATCGATCCGGTTGCGGCGGCCGATCGTGCCCTCCGCGATCAGGTGCAGGCCGCACACGTCGACCGACGCGCCCGGGATCGGCACCCGGCCGAGCGTCTGCGCGAGCAGGCCGCCGACCGTCTCGACCTCGTCGGCGGGCAGTTCCACGCCGAAGATGTCGCCGAGGTCCTCGATCGGCAGCCGCGCGGTCACCCGCACCGCACCGTCCTCGAGGTGGTCGATGGGCGGGTGCTCGACGTCGTACTCGTCGGTGATCTCGCCGACGATCTCCTCGAGGATGTCCTCGATGGTGACCAGGCCGGCCGTGCCACCGTACTCGTCGACGACGATGACCAGGTGGGTGCGGGCCGCCTGCATCTCCGACAGCAGATCGTCGACCGGCTTGGACTCCGGCACGAAGGTCGCCGTGCGCATCAGCTCGGCGACCGGCGAGGCCGAGGCCGCCGGGTCGCCGTTCTGGGTGCTGCGCACGACGTCCTTGAGGTAGAGCACGCCCAGCACGTCGTCGACGCTCTCCCCGATCACCGGGATGCGGGAGAAGCCGGAGCGCAGGAAGAGGTAGAGCGCCTGCTGAAGCGTCTTGGGCGCCTCTATCCACACCATCTCGGTGCGCGGCACCATCACCTCGCGGGCGATGGTGTCACCGAGCGCGAAGACCGAATGGATCATTTCGCGCTCGCCGTGCTCCACGACGCCGCGCTGTTCCGCCAGGTCGACAAGCTCCCGCAGTTCGACCTGGCTGCCGAACGGTCCCTCGGGAAAGCCCTTGCCGGGCGTCACCGCGTTACCGATCAGGATCAGCAGCGACGCCAGCGGGTTCAGCGCGCGGCCGAGCCAGCGCACCAGCGGGGCGGTGGCCCTGCCGACCGCGTACGCGTGCTGGCGCCCGAGCGTGCGCGGCGCGACGCCGACCACGACGAAGCTGACCAGCGTCATCGCGCCGGCCGTGACCAGGGCGGCCCGCCAGCCGGCGCCCCAGCTGTCCACCGCGACGAGCGCGACGAGCGTGGTCGCGGTCAGCTCGCAGAGCAGCCGGAGCAGCAGCAGCAGGTTGAGGTGGCGCACCACGTCGCCGGCCACCGCCGTCAGCGCGGCGGCACCGCGCCGGCCCTCGCGCTCCATCTCCGCGGCGCGTGCCGGGGAGACGGTGGCCAGTGCCGCGTCGGTCATCGACGCCAGGCCGGCGAGGAGGACCAGGACCACCGCGTAGATGATCAGTTGCAGGTCAGGCAGGCCGCCGGGGTGGCCCGCCGCGAGTAACGACGGCTCCACGGGGATCAGCCGGCCCGCCGTCCGGAGCGCCAGCTCTGCAGGAGCCGTGCCTGCAGCGCGAACATCTCGCGCTCCTCCTCGGGCTCGGCGTGGTCGTAGCCGAGCAGATGCAGCACGCCGTGCACGGTGAGCAGGTGCAGCTCATCCGCGGCGGAGTGCTCGGCGGCGGCGGCCTGCTTCGCCGCGACCTCGGGCGCGAGCACGATGTCGCCGAGCAGCGCCGGCTCGCCGGTGCCGGACTCGCCGGGACCGTGGTCGACGCTGCCCTCGTCCATCGGGAAGGCGAGCACATCGGTCGGCCCGTCGCTGCCCATCCAGCGCAGGTTCAGCTCGGCCATGTAGTCGATGTCGACCAGCAGGATGGAAAGCTCGGCGAGGGGGTTGACCCCCATCTCCTCGAGCGCGTGCCGGGCCACCGCCAGGATCGCGTCGGTGTCGACGTCGACTCCCGACTCGTTGGCGATCTCGATGGACATGTAGTGCTTAACCCCTTATCAGCGCCGGCGGTTCGGGCGGCCGCCGCTGGCGGCGCGCCCCTGCACGGCATGGACGGACTGCGTGGCCTGTTGCTCCTGGTCGGCGTCGAAGCGGGCGTACGCGTCGACGATCTCGGCGACCAGCCGGTGCCGCACGACGTCGGAGCTGGACAGCTCCGCGAAGTGCACGTCCTCGACGTCGCGCAGGATCTCCCGGACGACGCGGAGCCCGCTGCTGGTGCCCCCGGGCAGGTCGACCTGGGTGACGTCGCCGGTCACCACGATCTTCGCACCGAAGCCGAGCCGGGTGAGGAACATCTTCATCTGCTCGGGAGTCGTGTTCTGCGCCTCGTCGAGAATGATGAACGCGTCGTTCAAGGTCCTTCCCCGCATGTAGGCCAGCGGGGCGACCTCGATCGTGCCCGCCTGCATCAGCCGCGGGATCGACTCGGGGTCGAGCATGTCGTGCAGCGCGTCGTAGAGCGGCCGCAGGTACGGGTCGATCTTCTCGTTGAGCGTGCCGGGCAGGAAGCCGAGCCGCTCGCCGGCCTCGACCGCCGGGCGGGTGAGGATGATCCGGCTGACCTGCTTGGCCGTCAGGGCCTGCACGGCCTTCGCCATCGCCAGGTAGGTCTTGCCGGTGCCGGCGGGGCCGATGCCGAAAACGATCGTGTTCTCGTCGATGGCATCGACGTAGCGCTTCTGCCCCAGCGTCTTGGGGCGGATGGTCTTGCCGCGCCGGGACAGGATGTTGAGGGTGAGCACCTCGGCGGGGCGCTCGGCGGTGTTCTGCTCGAGCATCGCGACGGTGCGGCGGACGGCGTCGACGCTCAGCGTCTCGCCCTTCTCGGTCAGCTCGATCAGCTCCGAGAAGAGGCGCTCCGCGGTCGCGTTGTCGGCGGGTGCGCCGGTGATGGTGATCTCGTTGCCGCGGACGTGCACGTCGCTGGTGAGGATGCGCTCGATCAGCCGCAGGATCTCGTCCTTGGCGCCGAGTAGATTCACCATGATCTTAGGGTCGGAGACCGAGATTCTGGTCTGCACCCGAGCGGCGGCGCTGCTGGAATCGGTGCCGGTCATAGGGCGGCCGTGAGGCCTACGCCACCTGCTCTCTTTCTCGTCCCCGCCGATGGTCGGCGGCCCGCGTGAGGATCGTGCCATCGTATCCGGTCGGCGCCCCTGCCGCCGAGGCCATTATCGGCGGGTCCGCCGCCGGTAGACAGCCGGGTCAGCCCGTGGAGACCGGCACGCCGTCGAACGTCTCCTGCACCCGGGTGAACCGGTAGGTCGCCCAGTGCATCCGGACCACCGTGCCGTCGGCGTCGCGGGTCAGCCGGAGCAGCTCGCCGGCCTCGCGCCCGGAGACCGTCCGGAGCAGGTCCGGCTGGTCGGGCAGCGGCCGGAAGATCGACGGCGGCCGGTCCGCCGGCGCGTCGGCGGCGCGGGACTGCAGGGCACCGTCGTGCCAGCTGAAGACGTGTGCGAAGCCCTCGCCCCACCACGGCCCGAGCACCGACCGGTACGCCTCCGGCGCGGCCTTGCCGGGCGCCCAGGGCCGGATCTCGGCCGGGTCGGCCTCGACCGCGAGCCCGAGCAGCTCGTGCACCAGCTCGTTGATCTCGACGGCCGTGCCGGAGGAGCCCAGCACCGCCGCGCCCAGCGCGCCCGGGTTGCCCTCCCCGCCCCGGCGGCCGTACACGCCGGCCAGGAAGCCGGGCATGGCGCCGTCGTGCCCCACGTGCATCACCCGCTTGCCCTGCGGCGCCAGGATCAGCCCGAGACCGAAGCCGCCGGCCCAGAGCGTCTCGTCGGTGGTGGTCTGCGGCCAGCACATCTCGGCGACGGTGGCCGCCGGGAGTACCCGGGAGCCCGGGTCGACGGTCTCCGGGCCCGTCAGGAAGGCGGCCCAGCGGGCCATGTCGCCGGCGGTGCTCCAGAGCTGCGCTGCGGGCGCGGCGCCGCCCAGGTCCAGCTGCGGCTCGGGCCGGGCCGCGTCCGAGTACCTGTCCACCAGGTAGCCGACGACGGCGTCACCGGTCGGCTCGACCGTGGTGGCGGAGAGGGACAGGGGCTCGAGGATCCGGTCGCGCAGCACGGACGCCCAGGTGCCGCCGCGCAGCCTGGCCACCAGCTGCCCCAGCACCGCCAGGGCGAGGTTGGAGTAGTGGTAGCGGCGGTTGTTGGGCAGCACCCGCTCGGCCAGCGCGAGGTCGGCGAGCAGGCCGGCGTCGTCCGGCGCGACCAGCACGTCCCACACGTCGCCGTGCGGCTCGCGCTGCAGGCCCGCCGTGTGCGACAGGAGCCGGCGGATGGTGGCGCCGCCGTGCGCGGGCACGTCCAGGTGTGCGGAGATCGGGTCGTCCAGGTCGAGCAGGCCGTCGTCGCGGGCCTGCATGACCAGTACGGCGGTGAACGTCTTGGTGACCGAGCCGATCCGGAACCGGCTGTCCGCGTCCAGCGGGTGATCGGCGTTGCCCGAGTCCCCGACGGTGCAGGTCCAGAGGGCGCGGTCGGGGCGGTGCAGCGCGACGGAGAGCGCCGGGACCCGGGCGTCGGCCTGTACCCGGCGCACCGCGCGTTCGAGCCGTTGCTGGGGCGTCACCGGGACACCATCGGGCCGAGCGGCCGGCCGCCGAGCACGTGGGCGTGCACGTGGAAGACCTCCTGGCCGCCGTTGGCGCCGCTGTTGAAGATCAGCCGGAAGCCGTCGGTGAGCAGGCCCTCGGCCTCGGCGACCGCGGAGGCCGCGGCCAGCACGTCGGCCGCGGCCTTCGGATCCGCGTTCGCGATCGCGGCGACATCCCGGTGGTGCTCCTTGGGGATCACCAGGACGTGCACCGGGGCCTTCGGGTCGATGTCGCGGAAGGCGAGCGTGGTGTCGGTCTCGTGCACGACGGTCGCGGGGATCTCTCCGGCGACGATGCGGCAGAACAGGCAGTCGTTGTCCACCCGGAAGATCCTAGAGTGACCTCATGACAGGACGGGCGATCCTCGTGACCGGTTCCTCCCGTGGCATCGGGCGGGCGATCGCCGCTCGTTTCGCCGCGGACGGCGACCGGGTCGCGATCCATCACCGCGACTCGGCCGACCTGGCGGAGCGTCTGGCCGCGGAGCTGCCCGGCACCGGCCACGTCGTGGTCCGTGCCGACCTGGCGGACCCCGCCGCGGTACGCGCCATGGTCGACGACGCGGCGGCGCGGCTCGGCGCGCTGGACGTACTGGTCAACAACGCGGGCATCTACGGCCCGGTGGACCGCCCGCACCCGGTCTTCGGCACCGGCTACGACGAGTGGCAGGCGACCTGGCGCCACACGTTCGACGTCAACCTCTTCGGCGCGGCGAACGCGGCGTGGGCGGCGGCGCAGCACATGCGCGGCCGCGGCGGCCGGATCGTCAACGTGTCGTCGCGCGGCGCGTTCCGCGGCGAGCCGGACCAGCCCTCGTACGGCGCCAGCAAGGCGGCACTCAACTCGATGGCGCAGTCGCTGGCGGTGGCGCTGGCCCCGTACGGGATCGGGGTGGCCTGCGTGGCGCCCGGCTTCGTCGAGACGGACATGACGAACGAGCACCTCAAGGCCGAGCGGGGCGAGGCGGTCCGTGCGCAGAGCCCGTTCCACCGGGTGGCCCAGCCGGCGGAGATCGCGAGCGCGGTGCACTGGCTGGCGTCGGGCGAGGCGGAGTGGGCCTCGGGCACGATCATCGACCTGAACGGGGCCTCGTACCTGCGCACGTAAGATCCACCGGAGCCGACTGATGGGAGCGCTTCCATGGATGACCTGCTGGCCCGGTTGACCCTCGAGGAGAAGGTGTCGCTGCTGGGCGGCCAGGACTTCTGGTCCCTGCCCGCGATACCGAAGATCGGGCTGCGCTCGCTGGTGATGTCCGACGGCCCGATCGGCGTCCGCGGCACCGGCTGGGCACCGGAGGACCCGTCGATCGCGCTGCCCAGCCCCACCGCGCTCGCCTCGACCTGGGACCCCACGCTGGCCCGCAAGGCCGGGCGGCTGCTCGGCCAGGAGTCCCGGCGCAAGGGCGTGCACCTGCTGCTGGGCCCGACGGTCAACCTGCAGCGGACCCCGCTCGGCGGGCGGCACTTCGAGTGCTACTCGGAGGATCCGCTGCTCACCGGCGAGATTGGGGCGGGCTTCGTGGAGGGCGTGCAGGAGCACGGCGTCGGCACGACGGTCAAGCACCTGGTGGGCAACGACTTCGAGACCGACCGGATGACCGTGGACGTGCGCATCGGCGAACGGGCGCTGCGGGAGCTGTACCTCGCGCCGTTCGAGCGGATCGTCGCGGCGGGCGGCTGGGGCGTGATGAGCGCGTACAACGCGGTGAACGGGCAGCCGATGGCCTCGAACGGGCGCCTGCAGTCGGACGTGCTCAAGGACGAGTGGGGCTTCGACGGCATCGTGGTCTCCGACTGGCGTGCCGCCCGCTCGACGGTCGGCGCGGCGCTCGGCGGCCTCGACGTCGCCATGCCGGCCCTGGAGAACCCGTGGGGCGACCGGCTGGTCGCGGCGGTGCGCGCCGGCGAGGTGCCCGAGGACGCCGTGGACGACAAGGTACGCCGGGTGCTGCTGCTGGCCGCCCGGGTCGGGCTGCTCGACGGCGTACCCCCGGCGGTGCTGCCGCCGCCGGAGGACCTGGACGGGGCCGCCGTGGCACACGAGATCGCGGCCCGGTCCTTCGTGCTGGCGCGCAACGAGAACTTCACGCTGCCCCTCGAGGCGGTGGCCCTGACGAAGGTGGCGGTGATCGGCGCGCTGGCGACGGACGCGCGGGTGCTCGGCGGCGGCAGCGCCCAGGTGACGCCGCCGTACGTGATCTCGCCGCTGGACGGCCTGGGCCGGGCGCTGTCCGGCGTGGACGTCGAGTACGCGGTCGGCGCGGACCCGCGGCCGTTCCTGCCGGTGCTGCCGCTGGCGACGTCGGTCGAGCTGATGGGCGCCGGGCACAAGTTCGGCGTGCAGACCGCGGCCGTGCGCTGGATCGGCGACCTGCCCGGCGGCGTCGACCCGGCCGACGTGACCGGCATGGAGCTGCGCACCACGTTCACGCCGGAGGACGACGGCGAGCACACGTTCGCCGTCTCCGGCTTCGGCACGTTCGACCTGTGGGTCGGCAGCGAGCACCTGTACGTCGGCGCGCTGCACCCCGTCGGCGCCACCCGGGCCGACCTGCTGCTGTCGCCGCGCGAGCACCGGGCGATCGTGCCGCTGAAGGCGGGCGAGCCGGTCGAGATCGTGGTGCGGCAGACGATCCAGCCGGGCATGGCGCACACGGTCAGCGCGGCGCTGGGCCACCGCGGGCCGGGCGTCTCCGCGGAGAGCATGATCACCGAGGCGGTGGAGCTCGCGGCCGAGTCCGACGTCGCGGTCGTCGTGGTGGGCACGACCGAGCAGGTCGAGTCCGAGGGCTTCGACCGCGCCTCGCTCTCGCTGCCGGGCAACCAGGACGAGCTGGTGGCCCGGGTGGCGGCGGCGAACCCACGCACGATCGTGGTGGTGAACGCCGGCTCACCGGTGCTGCTGCCGTGGGAGGACGACGTGGCCGCGGTGCTGCTGACCTGGTTCCCGGGGCAGGAGGCGGGAGCGGCGCTCGCCGACGTGCTGCTCGGCGTCCTCGAACCGGGCGGGCGGCTGCCGACGACCTGGCCGCGCCGCGAGCACGACTGCCCGATCCTCGAGGTGGTGCCCCACGACGGCGTGGTCGCGTACGACGAGGGCCTCTTCATCGGCTACCGCGCCTGGCAACGTTCGGGCAACACGCCGCTGTACGCGTTCGGCCACGGCCTGGGCTACACGACGTGGGAGTACGAGATGCTCGCGGTGTCGGCGACCGAGGCGCTGGTGACGCTGACGAACACCGGCGCACGCTTCGGTAGCGAGATCGTCCAGGTGTACGCGGAGCCGCAGGGTCCGCCGCCGGTGGGCGTGGGACCGGCCGGGGTGGTGCCGGAGCGGCCGGCGAAGTGGCTGGCCGGCTTCGAGGCGGTGTCGGCCCACCCCGAGGAGACGGTGACCGTGCGGATCCCGCTGCCGCCGCGGACCTGGCAGGTCTGGGACTCCGGGTGGCACACCGTGCCGGGAACGTACGCGGTGACCGCGGCACACGCCCTCGACGACCCGCGGCTGACGGCGACGCTGGAGCTGTAGAAACCGAAGGGCCACGACCGTCCGCAGGTCGTGGCCCTTTCGGTTGCTGTGCCTCAGTTCCGGGTCACCGTCAGGTCCAGGCCCTCGGCCTCGTCGTGGGTCCAGGCGACGGTGAAGCCGGGCCAGTCGCCCTGCAACTCACCGTCGGCGGCGACCGTGGAGTACATCCGCGAGCTCAGCGCGCCGGGGACCTGCAGGGTGTCGAGAATGCAGGTCATCGCGCTCTCGGAGAGGCCGTCCTTGGACTTCGTCCCGGCGCCGTCCACGATCAGCTTGCGGTTGCGATCGGCGAATTTGGTGGCCCGCTTGACCGGGTCGCACTTGGCGACGGCGACGAGCAGGGGATCCTGCTCCCCGGCGGCGACGGGCTCCTGCCCGTTGCCGCCACCGTCGCTGTCGAGCAGCTTGGGCACGAAAACGATGCCGGCGGCAACCAGCAGGACGGCGAAGATGATCCAGGGAAGCGGACTTCGCTTCCGGGCGTGCGGTTGTGGCGGGGTCTGGCGAGGGTGCGTCATATGGGTCCTTCGCGTCGGGGGGAGGGGGCGGACGCGCGGACGAAGTGTGCGCCCCCACACGCAGCAAGACAACGATCACGGTGCGAACTGACTAATCGGACGAGTCGACTGTGGAAGTAAGTCTTACCAGACCCCTCAGGTTCAGTCACACACAGTTATATATATCACTCCACGAAGATAGACCGTTACTCTTAGCCGCCGATGATCTATATGCTGTCGGCACCGCAACCTTCGCGTCGCCGCCCCGCCGGGATCACACCCCGATCAGCGCCGGGGCCGACTTCCGGGCCACGACGGAGTCCAGGATCTCGCCCACCCGGATCGCAGTGTTCGACAGCAGCGCCGACGTGATGCCATGGGTGTGCTCCGTGCCGCCCTGCAGGTAGATGCCGACCCGCAGCCGGGGGTCGGTCGCCGCGCGGTAGTCCCGCTCCACCCGTGGCCTGCCCTGCTCGTCACGCCCGCACAGGTCGCCGAGTTCGCCGAGGATCGCGTACGGGTCCGCCTGGTGGTAGCCCGTCGCACACACCACGACGTCGGCCGCCAGGTTCGTCGTCTCGCCGGTCACCAGCGACCTGATGCTCGCCACCACCCGGTCCGGGCCGTCGCTCACCCGGGTCATCCGGGACACGTTCAGCATGCGCAGGCGCTGCCGGCCGAGGACCTTCTCCTGGTACGCGCGCCGGTACAGGTCGTCGATCAGGTCGATGTCCACCACGGAGTAGTTCGTGTTGGCGTGGTAGCCCATCAGCTGCCGCTTCACGTCCTCGGGCGCGAGGTAGAAGTCGTCGACCGCCTCCGGGTCGAAGATCCGGTTGGCGAACGAGCTGTCGTCCGCGGGCGAGTAGCCGTACCGCGAGAAGACCGCGCAGATCTCCGCCGTCGGGAACTCCCGGTGCATGGTCGCCACGGCCTCCGCCGCGCTCTGCCCGGCACCCACCACGACGATGCGCTCGGGATCGGCGCCCTTGAGCTTCGGCATGTTGTGCAGCAGGTCGCTGGTGTGCCAGACCCGGTCGGACGCCGTGACGCCCTCCGGCAGCCGCGGGCGCAGGCCCGTGCCGATCACCAGGTTGCGGGCCCGGTGGGTGCTCAGCCGGCCGCCCTGGCGGGACAGCACGTCGGCCGCCACCACGTCGCCGGCCGTGTCGGTCACCGGGGTGACCGACAGCACCTCGGCGTCGTAGGTGACCTGACCGTCGACCTGCTCCGCCGCCCAGGCGAAGTAGTCGTGGAACTCCACGCGCAGCGGGAACAGGTTCTTGTGGTTGATGAAGTCGATGAGCCGGCCCCGGCTGTGCAGGTAGCGCAGGAAGCTGAACTCGCTTGTCGGGTTCCGCAGCGTCACCAGGTCCTTGAGGAAGGAGACCTGCATGGTGGCGTCGTCGAGCAACATGCCACGGTGCCAGCCGAAGCCGGCCTGGCGCTCGAGGAATCGCGCTGTGACCTGCGCATCCGGACCGCCCGCGTTGTTGTGCTCCGACACGGCGATGGCCATGGCCAGATTGGACGGGCCAAAGCCGATCCCCACGACATCGAGTTCAGGTTCAGACATGTCCGTCCCCTCAATGGCGGGGCCGATCTGGCCCCGGATTTCGGTTAGCCTAACCTAAGCCTCTGCGGTGGCGTCCGCAGTGTCGAGTGAGGGAGTGATCCATGCGTGTCGTCATGTTCGGTTTCCAGACCTGGGGGCACCGCACCCTGCAGGCCCTGCTGGACTCGGAACACGATGTGGTCATGGTGGTGACCCATCCCGCCGGCGACGGCGCGTACGAGAAGGTCTGGTCCGATTCGGTGGCCGACCTGGCGCGGGCCAACGGCGTGCCCGTCCTGCTGCGTGAACGGCCGGACGACGAGGAGCTCCACGACGCACTCAAGCAGGTCGCGCCGGACGTCATCGTGGCCACCAACTGGCGCACCTGGATCCCGCCGCGCATCTTCAACCTGCCCGCGTTCGGCACGCTCAACGTCCACGACGCGCTGCTTCCGGCGTACGCGGGATTCTCGCCCCTGATCTGGGCCCTGCTCAACGACGAGCCCGAGGTCGGCGTCACCGCACACATGATGGACGACACGCTGGACGCCGGGCCGATCGTGCTGCAGCGCGCCGTCCCGGTCGGCCCCACCGACACCACGACCGACCTGTTCAACAAGACGCTCGAGCTGTTCGGGCCGATCACCGTCGACGGCCTGGCCGAGATCGCCGGCGGCCGGCGCGACTTCGTCCCGCAGGACCGCAGCAAGGCGAGCTTCTTCCACAAGCGGTCGGAGGAGGACATCCGCATCGACTGGACCTGGACCGCCGAGGAGCTCGAGCGGCTGGTCCGGGCGCAGTCGGCGCCCTACCCGCAGGCCTTCTGCTATCACAAGGGACGGCGGCTGGAGATCGTCACCGCGGCCGTCTCGCAGGCGGTCTACGGCGGGACGCCCGGGCGCATCTTCTTCCGCGAGGGCGACGGGGTGGCGATCGTGGCGGGCGCGGAGGCCCGGCGCGGGCGCAGCAGGGCGCTGCTGATCCGCTCGGTGCGCACCGACGAGGGCGTCGAGCTGCCGGCGCATGAGTACTTCAAGACCATGGGCGGCTACCTGACCAGCCACCCCGACCGCTAGCGCACGCCGAACGAGGCCGCGACCATGGGCTCCGCCCGGGGTCGCGGCCTCGTTCGTGCGGCGGGGCCACCGCCGTGGGACGGCGGCCCCGCGGTGCTCAGTGGACCAGCACCTTGCCCGAGATCTGGTCGTCCGCGCCCGGCACCGGCGCCGAGGGGTCCGAGCCGATCTCGATCAGTTCGTTGCGCTCGTTCACGTGCGCGACGCGGGGCGCGTAGTCGGCCCGCTCACGCTCGTCGACCTGCTTGAACGACATGATGATGATCAGGTCGCCGACCGAGACGAGGCGGGCCGCCGCGCCGTTGATGCCGATTACGCCGGAGCCGGCCGGGCCCTCGATGACGTACGTCACCAGGCGGGCGCCGTTGTCGATGTCGACGACCTGCACCTGCTCGCCCTCGACCAGGTCGGCCGCGTCCATCAGGTTCTTGTCGATGGTGATCGAGCCAACGTAGTGCAGGTCAGCCTGGGTCACGGTGGCCCGATGGATCTTGCCGCCGAGCAGGGTCCGCTGCATGTGTCGTCCTCCTGAGGTGGGTTACCGCGAAAAGAATAGGGCCCTGGAGCCGCTGCGGAAGCAAAGGTAGCCTAACCTAACCTTCAGACCGAGCCAACGGACCCCCGATCGAGGAGCCACATACATGAACCGACGCCTGGGCGGGTGGCGCCGCGCGCTGACCGTCGCCGCCGCCGGACTTCTCGCCGCCACCACCATCACCGCCTGCGCCTCCGACGAGGACAAGCCCGCCGCGCCCACCGCGTCGGGTTCCGCCGCGGCGGCGTTCCCCGTCACCATCGAGCACAAGTTCGGCTCGACCAAGATCGAGAAGCAGCCGGAGCGGGTCGTCACCGTCGGCTGGAACGACCAGGACCCGGTGCTGGCGCTCGGCGTCGTGCCGGTGAGCACCCGCGAGTGGTTCACCGAGTACCCGACGTACCCGTGGGTCAAGGACGCGCTCGGCGGCAAGCAGCTGACCACGTTCTCCGCGGAGCTCAACTTCGAGGCGATCATCAAGCAGCAGCCGGACCTGATCCTGGCGATCTACGAGACGATCAACAAGGAGACATACGAGAAGCTGTCGCAGATCGCGCCCACGGTCATCCAGTCCTCGGCGTACGCCGACGAGCAGACCCCGTGGGACGTGCAGACCCTGACCACCGGCAAGGCCCTCGGCAAGTCCGCCGAGGCGCAGGCGCTGGTCGACAAGGTCAACGCGAAGATCACCGAGGCGAAGAGCGCGAACCCGCAGTTCGCCGGCAAGACCCTCGTCGTGGACTTCGGCCCGGAGAAGGGCCAGCACTGGCTGATCCCCGCGAAGGACCCGCGCCGCGCCCTGTTCGACGCGCTCGGCTTCGCCGCGCAGACCGAGTCCGAGGACGTCAGCGAGGAGCGGCTCGACCTGCTCGACCGCGACGTGCTCTTCGTCAACGGCGCGACGAAGAAGGACATGCTGGCCTCCCCCGCGTTCAGCCGCCTCAAGGTGGCCACCGAGGACCGCACCCTCTACACGTCGTTCTCCACCCCGCTGGGCGGGGCGCTGGCCTACAGCGGCCCGAACGCGCTGCTCTACGCGCTGGACATCCTGGTGCCGCAGCTGAAGAACGCCACGGACGGCGACAAGGCGACCCCGGTCAGCGACCTGTCGAACGCCGCCTGAGGCGACGCCGCGACAACGAGGAGGGGCGGCCCCGGCCGCCCCTCCTCCACGTGCGCCCACCTGTGATCATGATCCCTATGACGGGCGACGCGGTGGTGCAGCAGGTGGGCGGGCGGCCCTGGGTCTCGTGGTGGCGGATGCTGCGGATCGCGCTGCTGGCCGGCTGGGTCGCGTGGGCCTGCCTCGCCTGGTGGGCGGCGCCCCGGGAGGCGAGCGCCGCGCAGGCCCGTGCCGACCTGGCGGGCGGACATGTCACCTCGTACGAGTGGGGCGACGACTGGGAGCACGACGGCGGGCCGATCCTCCCCGTCGATGTGCGCCTCCGGTCATCCGGCAGCGCCGGCCCGATCTTCCTGTGGCACACCGGCGACGGCCGGACCCACTACACCGTCCTGGACGACGGCGCGACCAGCTACCCGCCGGCCACCGCGGAGAACGGGCTGGAGTATTCCGGACCGCAGGCACAGGCCCTCGGCCTCGCCGTGCAGGCCTACCAGGACCGGGGAGCGCCACCCGAGCCGCCGACCAAGACGATCATGGCCGGGCTCGCGATCGCCGGCAGCCTGCTGGTCCTCGGGGTGCTCGTCTCGGCGCCGGGACCGGTCATCGGCACCCGATGGTTCTGGTTCTGGGTGCTCACGGGCGTGCCGTTCGGCCTGGGTCTGCTCGCGTGGCTGGCCCGGGAACGGCCTTGGTCGCCGCGGGCCGAACCCCGCGAGAAGCCGTACCGGTGGTACGTCGGCATCGGCCTCGCCTTCCTGAGTGGACTGCTGATCAGCCTCGCCACCTGGGGCCTGCACAGCCTGTTCGGCGACGCCCTGATCCCCGATCCCGCCTGATCCAGCCGGCCGGATTCGCCCGCAACGACCTGCGCCCGCCCTGGCGGTCGCGTCGGCCACCCGCCGGCCGGCCCGGCAGGACGTCACCGATCCTCGTCGACGGACCTCCAGGACGCCACCGCCGCCTCCCACGCCAGCCAGTGCAGCAACTGCCGCTCCGCCTTTCGCGAGGCGACCGGAAGACGCCGGAAGGTGGTGAGTGACACGTCGAGCCGACCGAACCGGATTCTCTTGCCCTCGCCGATCTCAACCGGCAGGCCTCCGCTCACGGCGATCACTCGGCATTTCCAGAGCGGCATGGGCTGCGCCTCATAGGAGTACGGCAGGAGGAAGAAGAGGACCTCCTCGTCAAGGCTCATGTCGTTGGCGTTCCAGCCGAGCCGCTCCCGTTCGGCCACCTCGGCGAGCGCGCGCAACTCCCGCGCCGACAAGACCCTTGCCGCCGCGGGGACCACCAGACCGGTCAACGTCGCTACGGTGCTTTCCCGCCGGAACGGCAGATACCGCGGCGGAATCATCAGTCGACCACGCCGACCACGACGACCGTCATCTCGGCCCCTCCTTGCAAATCGACGTCCGCTAACCTATCGCCCCTGGCCGACACCACAACCTCGCCCATCCGACCGCCGGGCCTCGACGGTCCGTCGCCGATTCATCGACAGATGTCGGTATCCTCCGCCGGCCGTCATTTCGCGGTGCCGCCCACCGGACGAGCGAGGCCCGATGCCGACATCGACACCAGACCTCCCCCGCCGGCGACCCGCGTCGCCCGGCACCTACAAGCGCAAGGCCGTCGACGCCTGCACCGCGCCGTCGGCGGCGCAGATGAAGGCGTGGGCGAAGTCGCCGTACCGGGCCGTGGTGGTCTGCTTCGGTGGCGTCGGCCGAGGCCGCAGGCAACTGCCGGCGATCACAGCAAGCACGTGCACATCGACCCGAGGCCGGGTATACCGTTAGCTATACTCGCCTGGTGAGCGATGAGTGGGAGATCTACCTCGTCGACGAGGTACGGGACTGGATCGGCAGCCTCGACCCAGTCGCCCACGCCCGCGTCGTGCAAGCCATCGATCTGCTCGCCGAGCGCGGACCGGGGCTCGGCCGACCGCTGGTCGACACGATTCACGACTCGACGATCGCAAACCTCAAGGAGCTACGCCCCGGCACCGTGCGCATCCTGTTCGCCTTCGACCCCTGGCGTTCCAGCATCCTGCTCGTCGCCGGCGACAAGGCCGGACGGTGGAACGAGTGGTACGCCGAAGCCATCCCCTTGGCCGAGCACCGCTACGAGACTTACCTGAAGGAACGCGCCCAGGAGGAAGGCCCAAAGTCATGAACAGCTATACGCGCTGGAGCGATATCCGAACCACACACGTCGAGCGGGCCGGCGGCGAGCAGGTGGTCGAGGAGGGCAAGCAGGAACTCCTCGCCACCGTCGTGGGTCACCGGCTGGCCGAGGTACGCCGCGCCCGCGGCCTGACCCAGCAGCAGGTCGCCGACCACATGGGCGTCACCAAGGGCCGCGTCTCACAGATCGAGCAGGGAAAGATCTCCGGCCAGGACGTCCTCGCCCGCTACGCCGCCGCGCTCGGCGGACGCCTGCACCAGGCCATCTACTTCGACGACGGCAACATCTCCGCTATCGCGTAACGCAATCCGCATTAAAGACGGGCGAGGCGAGGTTTCGCCAAAGCGCGAAAGCCGATCAGCGCGCGGCCTACCCTTGACGGAGATCCAACTCTGCGGCGGATCCCGCGCTGCCCGCCAGGCCAGGACGTCGAAAAGGCGGTCCATCGTATCCGGCCGATTAGCTGCTTGATACGGACGTTTCGGCACCTGGGGCGGGCCACGGCACGAGGAGGTGACGATGCCCGAGGACAGTTGGCACGCTGCCCGATTGATTCCCACGTCCGGCATCAACGGCGCCGAGGAACAGGAGCGCCGCGCCACTTCCGCTCTACTCGCCGTGATGAGCGCGGTGCGGGAGTTCGGCAGGGCAATCACCCAGCCGTACGGTGCGCCGGCCGGATCTCTTCAAACCTTCATCGAGGTGCCGTTCACCCTGGGAGACGCCAAGTGCTTCCCGGACGGCCTTATTCACGTGACTCGCGGTCAACGCCAATGGAACGCGCTTGTCGAGGTCAAGACCGGCAGCAATGACCTCCAGGCCGAGCAGCTCGACCGTTACCTCGATGTCGCCAAGGAGCAGGGCTTCGACGCCTTGATCACAATTTCGAACGAGATCCCCCCGGTACCCGGTCAACATCCGACCGGGGTGGACAAGCGCAAGCTGAAGAAGGTAGCGCTGCATCATCTGCCATGGTCGGAAGTTCTGACCATCGCCGTGATGCAGAAGGAATACCGCGGGGTGGCGGACCCCGAGCAGGCATGGATCCTGGGTGAGCTGATCAGGTACCTCGAACATCCGAGGTCGGGGGCCTTGGAGTTCAGCGACATGGGATCGAGCTGGGTCCGACTGCGTGAGGCGATCGGCGCAGGGACGCTACGGGCGACTGACGCGGTGGCGGCCGAGGTCGCGGCGAGATTCGATGCGCTCGTGCGGTTCGCCGGGTTGAAGCTCGGCCGAAAACTCGGCACCGAGATAGTTCCGGCACTCAATCGCCGGGAGTTGGCCGAGCCCGCCACGCGCACCCAGACGCTCGTCTCACAACTTGTCACGACTGGTGCGATGACGTCTGCCCTACAGATTCCGGGTGCGATCGGTGCCCTGTACGTGACGGCGGATCTTCGCGCGTCAAAGGTCGTCTGTCATGTCGACGTGGGCGCGCCGCGCGAGGGCCGCCCGACGACCCGGGTCAACTGGCTGGTCCGTCAGCTCGCCGAAGCGCCAGAAACCGTACGTGTGGAATCGTTCGCCGCGTACTCCCGGGGGCCAGGTCACGCGGAGCTGTTGAAGAGCGTGCGGGAGAAGCCGGCGCTCCTGATCGGCGATCCCAGCAAGGAGCTGAAAACCTTCCGCGTCGCGGCGACCTCGGCGGCCGGCGCGAAGCGGGGAACCGGTCGCGGGTCATTCATCGATTCGGTGCTCGAGGCCATCGACGGCTTCTACGTACAGGTCATTCAAAACCTCAGGCCTTGGATGCCCGCACCACCGAAACTTCGCTCCCAAGAGGAAGTGGTCGAGGTCGAGCCCGTACGGTCGGCGCTCGTCTCGACCGCCATCTCGTCTCAGGACGAGCCGCAGATACGACCGGACGCGGCCGCTGAACCCGTGGCGGTGAATGCGGAAGAACCGGTTGACCGGGAAGCGACTGCCGAGCAGGAGAAAAGTGCGACGGCACCGCCGATGTTCAATTGAGCGTCGGCAGGCGCGGCGCGTGTGTTACGGATAGGTCCGCCAGCCGCAGAGCCGGTCGTGGCGATCATGCGCACGACCCGCTCCGCGGCGAGATTCCCGGTTACGCGCCGGGCTCCAGGCGGCTCGCCAGTAGCGGGCCGAGCTGCTCCAGGGTCGCCGGGTCGAGCAGCTCCGAGTGCCGCACCGCCAGCTCGTGCACGTCGATCCCCCCGACCAGCGGACGCCACCCCGGCGCCGCCGGCCCCTCGAAGCCCTGCTCCGCGACCGTCGCCTCGACGAAGCAGATCGCGCCGTCGTACGCCGGGTACTCGGCGCCCGCCAGTAGCCGGTCGGCGGCCAGGTAGTTCTCCAGCACCAGGGCGATCTGGTCGTCGGTCAGCGCGGCCACGCTGCCGCCGGCCGCCCGGACGAAGCCGACCGCGTCGGCGATCGTCAGGTCGGGGTCGGTCACGGCGTAGCCCATCTCGGTGAGCAGACCGGCGACCGTCGACGGCGCCTGGACCGCGTCGCGGCGGGCGTCCAGCATTCCGACGAAGCTCACCTCGCGGCCGCGCGCCCGCAGCGCGGCGGCCACGCACAGCGCCAGCGCCCCGCCGAAGGACCAGCCGAGCAGCCGCACCGGGCCGGACGGCCAGGCGGCGGTCAACCGGTCCGCGTGCGCCTCGGCCAGCTCGGACATGGTCTCGGGGAGGTCGGCGCCGGACAGCAGCGGTGACTGCAGCCCGATCAGCGGCACCGCCGCGGGCAGGTACCGCTTGAGCCCGGCGAACTGCCAGCTCAGCCCGCTGGCCGGGGCCAGGCAGAAGAGCGGTGGCTCCGCGCCGCCGGGGTGCAGCACCAGGACCGGTGCGAGCGCGTCCCCGGCGGGCGCGTCGTCGGCGAGCAGCCGGGCGACGCCGGCGACGGTCGGCGCGGTGAAGAGGCGGGCGACCGGCACGTCGACGCCGAGTTCTCGGCGCAGCGCGGTGGCCAGCCGGACCAGCAGCAGCGAGTGGCCGCCGAGCGCGAAGAAGTCGTCGTGCACTCCTACCGACTCGGCGCCGAGCACGTCGGCGACCAGGGCCGCGACGGCCGCCTCGGTACGCGATCGCGGCCGTGCGCCGGTGGCGGCGACGGCGATGTCCGGCAGCGCGGCCCGGTCGACCTTGCCGTTCGGGGTGAGCGGCAGCGCGTCGAGCACGTGACACACGGCCGGGACCATGTAGCCCGGCAGCGCGTCCTCCCAGAGCCCGGCCGGCACGGCACCGTTGGTCGTGGTCAGGTACGCCACCAGCCGGTCGCCGCGGGCGACGACGACAGCGCGGGTGACCTCCGGGTGGGCGAGGGCGACGGCCTCGATCTCGCCGAGTTCGATGCGGAAGCCGCGCACCTTGACCTGGTGGTCGGTGCGGCCGAGGTAGCGCAGCCGCCCGTCGCGGAACGTGACCAGGTCGCCGGTGCGGTAGAGCCGCCGTCCGCCGTCCGCGGCGACGAACCGGGACGCGGTTAGCGCCGGGCGGCCCAGATAGCCGCGGGTGACCTGGTCGCCGCCGAGGTACAGCTCGCCAACCACACCCGGCGGCACCGGCCGCAGCCGCCCGTCGAGCACGTGCGCGGTGGTGCCGGGCAGGGGCCGCCCGATGGTGCCGTCCCAGTCCGGTCCGACCTCGTCGGCCGTCGCCCAGACGGTGACCTCGGTCGGGCCGTAGAGGTTCGTCACCGACGCGGCGCGTTCGAGGAGCGCGGCCGCCAGGGGTGCCGGCAGCGCCTCGCCGCCGACCAGCGCCCGCGTGCCGGAGAGGTCCACGTCGGACGACTCGAGCAGGGCCGCCCAGAGCGCCGGGGTCGCCTGCATCGCGGTGATCCGCTGTTCGCGCAGCAGGGCGGCCAGCAGCAGCGGGTCGCGGACCTCGGCGGGCGAGGCGAGCACGACCGTGCCGCCGGCCAGCAGCGGGCCCAGCAGTTCCAGCACGGAGATGTCGAACGACAGGGTGGTGACCGCGAGCAGCCGGTCGTCCGGCTTCAGCGGTACGGCGGCCAGGAACGTCCGCAGGTCCCGGTCGGTGACGACGACGCCCTTGGGCCGGCCGGTCGAGCCGGAGGTGTAGATGACGTACGCGGCCCGCTCCGGACGGGTCTCGACCGGGGGTGCGGCGGCGGCCGGAAGGCCGCGCAGCGTCGTCTCGTCGATGATCGCCGCGGGTCGCGCGTCCTCGATCATGAAGGCGAGCCGGGCGGGCGGGAACGCCGGGTCGAGCGGCAGGTAGGCGGCGCCCGCCTTGGCCACGCCGAGCACCGCGACGACCAGGTCGACCGAGCGGGGCAGGCTGATCCCGACGATGCTCTCGGCGCCGACTCCCCGCGCGGCGAGCATGGCGGCGACCGCGTCGGACGCCCGGTCCAGTTCGGCGTAGCTCCACGAGACACCGTCCGCGACGAGCGCCTCGCCCTCGTGCCGCGAGAGCGCGGCGTACCAGGGCGCTGTGACCGTCGGCGCCGCGGCGGGTGCGGAGGAGAGCACCTCCAGGTCGGCGTCGGTCAGCAGCTCCGCCTCGGAGACGAGCACGTCCGGGTCGGCGCCGAAGGCACCGAGCAGCCGGGTGAGCCGGTCCAGCAGCCGCTGCGCGGTCTCGGCGGTGAACCGGCCGGCGTCGTACTCGCAGGTCACCTCGACCCCGTCGGCGCCGCCGTCGACGAATGTGAGGTTCAGGTCGACCTTCGGGTCGGCGGCGAACTCCGGCGCCGCGAGTGCAGGCAGCCCGAGTACGGAGCCGCCGTCCGCCGGGCGGTGGAAGTAGCCGATCATCGCCTGGAACAGCGGGTTGCGGCCCGGCACCCGCGGCGGGTTGACCAGCTCGACCACCTGCTGGAACGGCACGCCGGCGTGCTCGAAGGCGGCCAGGTCCGCGGTGCGCACCCGGCGCAGCAGCTCCGTGAAGGTGGGTTCGCCGGCGAGGTCCGTGCGCAGCACGACCGTGTTGACGAAGAAGCCGACCAGGTCGTCCAGCGCGGCGTCGCCGCGCCCGGAGGTGGGGCTGCCGATCGGCACGTCGGTGCCGGCGCCGTGCCGGGAGAGCAGCACGGCGAGGGCGGCGTGCAGGGCCATGAAGAGGCTGGCGGACTCGCCGCGGGCGATCTCCCGCAGCGGATCGATAAGCGCGGCCGGCAGTGCGGCGCTGACGAGCCCGGCCCGTTTGCGGCCGGCGGAGCGCGGGCCGTCGGCGGGCAGGGTGATCTCGTCCGGCAGCCCGTGCAGGGCCGACCGCCAGAAGTCCAGGTCGGCGGGGCTGTCCGCGAGGGACAGCGCGTAGTCGGCGTACTGCACGGCCAGCGGGGTGAAGTCCGGCGCCCGGCCGTCGACGCGGGCCAGGTAGGCGGTGGTGAGGTCGCGCAGCAGCGGCCCGTCGGACCACTCGTCCATGGCGATGTGGTGCAGCACCAGCGCGAGCACCGTGCTGTCGCCGTCCTCGACGACCGCGGCCCGGATCGGCAGGTCGGCGGAGAGGTCGAACGGGCGGTCGACGAGGTCGTCGACGGTGACGTCGCGCAGCACCGGAATCGAGGCCGGCGCGGCGGCGATGTGCTGCGCGCCGCCGGAGATCAGCGTGCGCAGGACCTCGTGGCGGTTCACCACGTCCGCGAGGGCGAGCGACAGCGCCGGCGCGTCGATGCGTCCGGCGACCCGGACCAGCAGCGGGTAGTTGTAGGCGCTGGAGCCGGGGTCGAGCTGGTCGAGCAGCCAGAGCCGTTCCTGTGCCGGGGAGAGCGGCAGGATCTCGGGCCGCTGCCGGGCGGCGAGGGCGGCCCGGGCGGGGCCGCCGACGACCCGGGCCAGGCGTTCCGGGGTACGGGCATCGAACAGCGCCCGCAGCGACAGGTCGCCGCCGAGCTCCGTGCGGACCCGGCCGAGCAGCCGCAGCGCGGTCAGCGAGTGCCCGCCCGCGTCGAAGAAGTCGTCCTCGACGCCGAACGAGGGCAGGTCGAGCACTTCGGCGAACAGCTCACAGAGCCGGCGTTCCCGGTCGTCGGCGGGGGGCCGGGACTCGGTGGCGACGGGCGCGGGTGCGGGCAGCGCGGCGGCGTCGAGCTTGCCGTTGACGGTCAGCGGGAGCACGTCCACGACGGCGTACAGCGAGGGGACCATGTAGGACGGCAGCCGCTCGGCGAGGGCGGCCTTCACCACGGCGGGGGCCACGGAACCGACCAGGTAGGCGTGCAGGGCCCCGTCGCGGGCGAGCACCGCGGACTGCCGTACGCCGGGCACCGCGGAGACGGCCGTCTCCACCTCGCCGAGCTCGATCCGGTAGCCGCGGATCTTCACCTGGTCGTCGGTGCGCCCGAGGAAGTCCAGGTTGCCGTCGGGGCGCTCGCGGACCAGGTCGCCGGTGCGGTAGAGCCGGGTCCCGCCCGGCCCCGCGACGAAGCGCGAGGCGGTCAGGCCCGGCCGGTTCAGGTAGCCGCGGGCCAGGCCGGCTCCGGCGATGTACAGCTCGCCTGCGACGCCGGGCGGGACCGGGCGCAGCCAGCTGTCGAGGATGTAGCCGGTGGTGTTCCAGATCGGCCGGCCGACGGTGGCGGTGTGGCTGTCGGACGTGCCGCCGCCCAGGGTGTTGATCGTGTATTCGGTCGGGCCGTAGAGGTTGTAGCCGGACACGCCCTCGGTGTCGCGCAGCACCGCCCAGAGCTTCTCGGAGACCGCCTCGCCGCCGAGCAGCACCAGGCACGGCCGGTGGTCGCCGTCGAGCAGGCCCTCGTCCAGCAGCGCCTGCGCGTACGTGGGGGTGAGGTTGACGACGTCGACCCGGTGCTCGGCGCAGTAGGCGACCAGGGCCCGCCCGTCGCGCCGCAGCTCCTCGTCGGCGACGTGCACGTGGTGGCCCTCGACCAGCCAGAGCAGCTCCTCCCAGGACATGTCGAAGGAGAAGCTCACCGTGTGCGCGATGGTCAGGATCCGGCCGCCGGCCGCGGCGACGGTCGGGCCGAAGATCGCGTCGCGGTGGTTCAGCTGCATGTTCGTCAGCCCGCGGTACGGCGTGACGACACCCTTGGGCCGCCCGGTCGACCCGGACGTGTAGATGACGTACGCCGGCCGGTCCAGCCGCCCGGGCGTGCCCGGGGCGAAGTCGGCCAGCCACGGCTCGCCGACCTCCTGGTAGAGCCCGGCCAGCGATTCGAGCACGAGCAGCGGCTCCGCGTCGTCGATCATGTCCTGGCGGCGCTCGGCCGGCAGGTCCAGGTCGAGCGGCAGGTACGCGGCACCGGCGCGCAGCACGGCGAAGAGCGCGACGACCATGTCGATGCCGCGTGGCATCGCGAGACCCACGATGCTCTCGGGACCGGCGCCGCGGGCGCGCAGGCCGCGGGCGACGGCACTGACCCGGCCGTCCAGTTCGGCGTAGCTGAGGGTGACGCCGTCGTGGGTCAGCGCGGCCGCCGCCGGCGTGTGTGCGGCCTGCCGGGCGAGCATCTCCGCGATGGTCAGGTCGGGGATCTCCGCCACGTGGCCGAGCTGCGGCGGCGGAACGGGCAGGGCCACCGCGGCGACCGACGCGGCGGCGTCCAGCGTCCGCAGCACCCGGCCGAGCCGGGCCAGCAGGGACCGCGCCTCCGCCTCGGCGACCACGTCGGAGCGGTACTCCAGCCGGATCCGCAGCTCGCGGCCCGGGGTCGCGACCCAGGTCAGCGGGTAGTGGGTGGCGTCGACGGCCTCGACACCGACGATGCCGTGCTCGGTCTCCAGGTCCGTGAACGTGTCGTCGTCGAGGAAGTTCTGCAGCACGTACAGGTTGTCGAAGAGCTGGCCGCGCCCGGCGGCGCGCTGGATGTCGCCGAGGCCGAGGTATTCGTGTGCCATCAGGTCGATCCGCTCGGCCTGCACCCGCCGCAGCACGTCGCGGACGGGTTCCGCCGCCGACAGGGTGACCCGCTGCGGGACGGTGTTGAGGAAGACGCCGACGACCTCGTCGATGCCGTCGAGCTCGGTGGGGCGCCCGGCGACGGTGGTGCCGAAGACGGCCTCGGTGCGGCCGGACGCGTGGCTCAGCACGATGCCCAGCGCGGTGCTCAGCACGGTGTTGAGGGTGACGCCCGCCGCCCGGGCCTGCTCGGTGAGCCGGGCGGTCTGCGCCTCGGTGAGCTGCAGTGCCAGGCTGGTCGCGAGGACCGGCTGGGTTCCGGCGGCCGCCGGGTAGAGGATGGTCGGCTCGCCCAGCGCCGCCGTCCAGGCACGTGCCGACGCCTCGGTGTCCTGCCGCGACAGCCAGTCCAGGTAGTCGGTGAAGCTGGCGCTCTTCTCCGCGATCGGCCGGCCCGCGTACGCGCCGAAGAGGTCGCGCAGCACCAGCTCGCGCGACCACCCGTCCCAGAGCAGCAGGTGGTAGGTGAAGAGCAGGCGGTCGCGGCCGCCGGGCAGCCGGACCACGGTGAGCCGGGCCAGCGGCGGCCGCGCGAGGTCGAACGGGCGGGCCCGGTCGGCGCTCATGACGTCGTCGAGCCGCGCCTCGTCGTCGAGGTCGAGGACCTCGACGACGGCCGGCACGTCCGTGCCGAGGATCGCCACCGGCTTGTCCCGGCCCTCGTCGGTGAAGCCGAGCCGGGTCGCCGGGTGCGCACGCAGCACGGCCGCGAAGGCCCGTTCGAGGGCCGGCACGTCGAGCCGGTAGTCGACGTCGAAGGCGTTCTGCGCGATGTAGACGTCCGCGTCGCCGGCCAGCTTCGCCTGGAAGAACAGGCCGTCCTGCAGCGGCGACAGCGGCCACTGCTGCTCGGCCGGCGCGAGCGCCGCGGCCCAGCCGTCCGCGATCGCCCTGGCGGCGTCCGCGCCCAGTCCCTCGTCGGCGTAGGTGAAGACCGCGTGCAGCTCACGCCCGCGGACCCAGACGTTGATCTCCAACAGGTACGGCGTGCCGAGGTCGTCGTCGGGCCGGACCCTGATGTCCTCGTCGGCGGATGCCCAGTCGGCGTCGTCGTCGGCGAACCGGCCCAGGTAGTTGAAGAGCACCTGCGGCGTGCCGAGCCGGGACAGGGCCGCGGCCGAGCGCGGGTTGACGTAGCGCAGCAGGCCGAAGCCGAGGCCGTCGTCGCTGCTCTGCGCGGGCAGGCGGACCGGCGACACGGAGGTGAACCAGCCGACCGTGCGGGACAGGTCCGCGTCGCCGATCGGCTCGCGGCCGTGCCGTTCCAGGTCGACGACCAGGTCCGCGTCGTCGCCGCGCCACTCGCCGACCGCGCTGTGCAGGGCGGCCAGCAGCTTCGCGGTGACGTCGCCGCCGAGCAGCGAGCCGTCGATCGGCACGCGTACCTCGTGGTCGCGGGTCTGGCCGACGGTCAGGCCGAAGGTCTGCGCGTCCGGCTTGAGCTCGCCGCCGGGCGCGAGGATCCGCTGCCAGGCCGGGAACTCGGCCAGCCGGGCCGCGGCGCCGGCCTCCTCGGTGAGCTGCCGCGCGAAGGTGCGCAGCGACGTGCCCACCGGCACGAGCGCCCGTCCCTCGTACGCCTGCCGCAGGTCCTCGGCGAGGATGTGCCAGCTCACGCCGTCGACGACGAGGTGGTGCGCGACCAGCAGCAGGCGGCCCTGCCGTTCCGGGCCGGCGTCGAAGAAGACGGCCTCGAGGACGCCGCCGGCGTCCGGGTCGAGCCGGGAGACGGCCGCCTCGGCCTCGCGGGCGATGACGTCCGGTTCGACGCCGTCGACCACGGTCAGGGTGTACCCGCCGGTCGCGGTCACCTCCTGGGACCAGAGCATCGGCGCCGGGCGGCTCAGGCGCAGGCGCAGCGCGTCGTGGTGCGCGACGACGGCGTCCAGCGCCTGCCGCAGGCGGTCCGCGGTGGCGCCCGGCGGCGTACGCAGCAGGTCGGACTGGTGCAGGCGGTCGATGCCCCCGCCCAGCTCGGCCAGCCGGTGCACGATCGGCAGCAGCGCCACCTCGCCGACGCCTTCGCCGGGCGCGGCCGCGGGCGCCGCGGGCGCAGCCAGCGCGTCCGGCCCGGCCAGCGCCGCGGGCGTGCGCAGCAGGAAGACGTCGCGCGGCGACAGCTTCACGCCGGCACGCCGGGCCCGGTTGACCAGCTGGATGGCGACGATGCTGTCGCCGCCGAGGGCGAAGAAGTCGCCGTCGGCCGGTACCGCGCCGAGGCCGAGCACCTCGGCGAACAGCTCGCGCAGCGCGGTGACCGCGGGCGGCTCGTCGGTCGCGGCGACCGCGGCCGGCGCCTCGCGGACCGGCTCGGGCAGCGCGTCGCGGTCGAGCTTGCCGTTGACGGTCAGCGGCAGGGCGGGAAGCGTCACGAACGCCGCCGGGACCATGTAGTCCGGCAGCACCGTGGCGAGGTGCGCCCGGACGGCGTCGATGTCCGGCCGGGTACCGGCGCGGGCGACGAGGTAGGCCACGAGGCGGCGGTCCCGGAGGATCACCGCCGCGTCCGAGACTCCGCCCAGCGACAGCAGCGCCGAGGTGATCTCGCCCAGCTCGATGCGGTAGCCGCGGATCTTCACCTGGTGGTCGGAGCGGCCCAGGTAGACCAGCTCGCCCTCCTCCCAGCGGGCCAGGTCGCCGGAGCGGTAGAGGCGGCCCGGTCCGAACGGGTTCGCCACGAACCGGGACGCGGTCAGCGCGGGCCGGTCCAGGTAGCCGCGGGCGAGCTGGTCGCCGGCCACGTAGATCTCGCCGGTCACGCCCTCCGGCACCGGCTGCAGGTACGCGTCGAGCACGTGCACGCTCAGCCCGGGCAGCGCGGCGCCGATGACGCTGGGCCGGCTCACGTCGTCCGGCCGCAGCGCCCGGAACGAGACGTGCACGGTGGTCTCGGTGATGCCGTACATGTTGACCAGCTGCGGCGCCTCGTTGCGGGCGTACCAGGCGGTGAGCCGGGACAGGTCGAGCGCCTCGCCGCCGAAGACGACGTACCGCAGCGGCAGCCGGTCCGGCTCGCCGGCGTCCGCCTCGATCAGCGGGTAGAACGCGGACGGCGTCTGGTTGAGGACGGTGACGCCCTCGGCGCGCAGCAGCGCCCGGAAGCGCTGCGGGTCACGGGCCACGTCGTGCGGCACGACCACCAGGCGCCCGCCGTACAGCAGCGGACCCCACAGCTCCCAGACGGAGAAGTCGAAGGCGTACGAGTGGAACATCGTCCACACGTCGTCGGCGCCGAAGTCGAAGAGCCGCTCGGCGGCGGCGAAGAGCGCCAGCACGTCGCGGTGGGTCACGACGACGCCCTTGGGCCGGCCGGTCGAGCCGGACGTGTAGATCACGTACGCGGCGTTGCCGGGGCTCAGCGGCACGGCCGGGCGGGTGTCCGGGCGGCCGGGCGCGTCGACCGCGAGGCCGCCCTCGCCGATCACGCAGACCGGTGCCGCGTCCGCGAGGATGTACTCCTGCCGGGACGCCGGTGCGCTCAGGTCGACGGGTACGTAGCAGCCGCCGGCCTTGACCACGGCCAGCAGCGCCACGATCAGGTCGGCGCCGCGCGGCAGGACGACGGCGACGCGGGACTCGGGGCGTACGCCGCGGGCGATGAGCTCGTGCGCGAGCCGGTTGGCGCGGGCCTCCAGCTCCGCGTACGTCAGGCTGGTCTCCCCCGCGGTCACCGCGACGGCCTGCGGATGCCCGAGGGGTAGGTCCAGCGTGGCCTCGCGTACCTCGAGGGCCTCGCCCCCGGTGGAGGCCGCGCCGAGTTCGAGGGCGGCGACCGGGCGGTCGAGCCCGTCGGCGAACTGGTCCAGGACGCGGTGCACCAGGCCGGCGAGGCGCTGCGCGGCCGCGGCACCGATCGCCGCGTCGTACTTGATCTCGAGGGTCAGGTGCTCGCCCGGGAACGCGACGAGCGAAACGGGGTAGTGCGGCGAGTCCGTGCCGGTGAAGCCGCGCACGCCGAGGCCCTCGGCGTCGCCGCCGTCGACGCTCGGGAAGTTCTCCACCACCACCATCGAGTCGAACAGCTCCCGGACCCCGGCCAGCCGGTTCAGCTCGGCGAGGCCGACCTGCTGCACGTCGAGCACGTCGGTCTGCTGCTCCTGAAGGCGGCGCAGCACCTCGCCGAGCGGCTCCTCCGGGCGCCAGGCCATCGGCACCGGCACGGTGTTGATCAGCAGGCCGACGATGGACTCCACGCCGGGCAGCTCACCGCCGCGGCCGGAGACGGTCGAGCCGAAGACGACCCGGTCGCGGCCCAGCAGGCGGCCGAGCAGCAGGCCCCACGCGCCGTGCACCAGGGTGCTGACGGTGACGCCGCCGGCCCGGGCCACGTCGGCCAGTTCGCCGGTGCGTTCGAAGACGGCGAAGGCGCTGTCGTGGTGCGAGACCGCCGTGACGTCCGGGTAGAGCGCGGTCGGCTCCACGCCGGCCAGGGCGGTGGCCCAGGCGGCGCGCGCGGCGTCGCGGTCGCGGGTGACCACGGACTCGATGTGATCGCGGAAAGTCACGGTCGGTGCCGCCAGTTCCTTGCCGTGGTACGCCGCCACGACGTCGGAGAAGACCAGCGGGTACGACCAGCCGTCGGCGAGGATGTGGTGCATCGTCTCGATCAGCCGGTGCTCGGTCTCGCTGAGCGACACCAGCGCGTAGCGCAGCACGGGCGGGTGGGCCAGGTCGAAGGGCTGCGCCAGCTCGGCGGCCGCGATCTCCGCCAGCCGCTGCGGGGTGTCTGCCTGGTACTCGCGCCACGGCACCTGCACGTCGGCGGCGATTACCTGCACGATGCGGCCGTCGCCCAGCTCCCGGAACGAGGCGCGCAGCGCGTCGTGTCGGCGCACGGCGGTCTCGACCGCGCGCCGCAGCCGGGCCGGGTCGACCTCGCCGGTGAGCTCGGCGATCTGCTGCACCGCGTAGGTGTCCACGTCGGAGACGACCGAGTGGAAGTACATGCCCTCCTGCAGCGGCAGCAGCGGCAGCACGTCGGCGGCGTCGGCGAACGCGTCGACGTCGTCCTGGGTCAGCGCCACCAGCGGGAAGTCCGACGGGGTGTGCCCGCCGACGTCGGCGCCGGCCAGTTCGCGCAGCGCCGCCATCCACTGCTCGCCGAGCGCGATCACCCGCTCCTCGGCGAGGATGCCCGCCGGCCAGGAGAGCGTCGCGGTGAAGACGTCGCCGGTGGCGTGCGCGTTGATCTCCAGCGGCATCGCCGGGTTGGCCGGGTCGACGCCCTCGCGCAGCGGGGCCGCGGGGCTCCAGTCGACGCCGCTCTCGCCGGCGCCGAAGCGGCCGAGGTAGTTGAACAGGATCTGCGGCGCCGGGCCGAGGTCCTGGTCGCGCAGCCAGCGCAGGTGGCCGTACCCGATGCCGTCGGTCGGCACCGCGCGCAGCTGTTCCTTGATCGCGCGGGCCGCGGCGGCGATGTCGCCGGTGCCGGGGTCGAGCCGGACCGGGTGGATCGCGGTGAACCAGCCGATCGTGCGGGAGAGGTCGAGGTCGCCGGTTCGGCCGTGTCCCTCCAGGCTGACCAGGACGGGAGCGTCCTCGCCACGCCAGCGGTTGACGGCGACCGCCAGGCCGGTGAGCAGCACGTCGTTGACGCCGCCGTACATGGCGGCGGGGACGCTCGAGAGCAGCGGCACGGCCACCTCGGCGGGCAGGGCGACGGTGATCGAGCGGACCGTGGCGGCGGTGTCGACGGCCGGGTCGACGGGCCGGTCGCCCAGGTCGGGGCCCGGGTCGGCCAGCGTCGCGCGCCAGAAGCCGGCCTGCTCCTCGTAGCTCGCGGGCGTCGCCGCGAACGTGCGGAACGACGCACCGACCTCGTCCAGCGCGACCGGGCGGCCGGCGGTGACGTCGGCCCAGCCGCGGGCCAGGTCGCCGGTGATGATGCGCCAGGAGACGCCGTCGACGACCAGGTGGTGGATGACCAGCAGCAGCGTCCGGCCGTCCCAGGCGGCGCGCAGCATGATGCCGCGCGCCGGGTCGAGCCGGGCCACCTCGGCGGCCTCGTCGATCGGCCCCTCGGTGATCAGGCCGGCGGCGCTGAGTCCGGCCGCGGGCACGTGCAGGGTGCCGTCGAAGCTCGCGCGCAGCAGGTCGTGCCGGTCGAGCAGCGCCTGGAGGATCGCCTCGAGCTGCGCGCGGGTCAGCGTCGCCGGGGTGTGCCAGGCCATCGACTGGTAGAAGTGGCCGAGCGGCGTCGCGGACTTCACCGTCTCGGCCAGCATCGGGGTCAGCGCCACGTCGCCGACGCCGGTGTCCGCCCGGACCTCGACGGTCGTGGCGGGCAGCGCCGCGGCGAGCGCCAGCACCGTACGGCGGCGGAACACGTCGCGGGGCGTCACGTGCAGGCCGGCCTTGCGGGCGCGTCCGGCCACGGCGATCGACGAGATGCTGTCGCCGCCGATGGCGAAGAAGTCGTCGTCGATGCCGACCTGCGGCAGGCCGAGGACGTCCGCGTAGATGCCGGCCAGCAGCGTCTCCCGGTCGTCGCGCGGGCCGCGGGCGGCGGACATGATCGGCTCCGCCGGCGGCAGCGCGGCGGTGTCGAGCTTGCCGTTGACGGTCAGCGGCAGCGCGTCCACGACGGCGTAGAGCGACGGGACCATGTAGGACGGCAGGCGCTCGATCAGGGCCGCGCGCACCTCGCCGGGCGAGGCGCCGCCGACCAGGTAGGCGTGCAGCCTGCCGTCGCGGGCGAGGACGGCCGACTGGCGTACGCCGGGCACCGCGGCAACGGCGGTCTCGACCTCGCCCAGCTCGATCCGGTAGCCGCGGATCTTCACCTGGTCGTCGCTGCGGCCCAGGAAGTCCAGGTTGCCGTCCGCGCGCTCGCGCACCAGGTCGCCGGTGCGGTAGAGGCGGCCGCCGCCGGGACCCGCGACGAAGCGGGACGCGGTCAGGCCGGGCCGGTCCAGGTAGCCGCGGGCAAGTCCGGCGCCCGCGATGTACAGCTCGCCGACGACGCCGCGCGGTACGGGCCGCAGCCAGCCGTCGAGCACGTACCCCTGGGTGTTGAAGATGGGCCTGCCGACCGTCGGGGTGCCGCTGTCGCCGGTGCCCGCGCCGAGGGTGTTGATCGTGTACTCGGTGGGGCCGTACAGGTTGTAGCCGGTCGGGCCGTCCGGGTCGCTGAGCCGCGACCAGACCGCCTCGGTGACCGCCTCGCCGCCGAGCAGCACCAGCCACATCCGGTGCCCGTCCAGCAGGCCCTCGTCGAAGAGATGGTGCGCGTACGTCGGGGTGACGTTGATGACGTCGATGCCGCGCGAGTGGCAGTAGGCGACCAGCGCGGTCGCGTCGCGGCGCAGCTCCTCGTCGCAGACGTGCACCTCGTGGCCCTCGACGAGCCAGAGCAGCTCCTCCCACGACATGTCGAAGGAGAAGCTCACCGTGTGCGCGATCCGCAGCCGCTCGACGCCGGCGGCCCGGGCCCGCGCCACGGTCGGGTCGAAGATCTCGGCCCGGTGGTTGAGCTGCATGTTCGTCAGCCCTCGGTACGGCGTGACGACGCCCTTGGGCCGCCCGGTGGAGCCGGAGGTGTAGATCACGTACGCGGGCCGGTCCATCCGGTCCGCGGCGAAGTCCGGGTGCACCGCCGGGCCCTCGTCGCGCGCCAGGCCGTCCAGCGAGGTCAACACCAGCAGGGGCCGCGCGTCCTCGATCATGGTCTGCCGCCGGTCCTCGGGCAGGTCCAGGTCGAGCGGCAGGTAGGCGGCGCCGGCCCGGAGCACGGCGAAGAGCGCGACGACCATGTCGATGCCGCGCGGCAGCGCCAGCGCGACGATCCGCTCGGGTCCGGCGCCGCGCGCGACGAGCCCGCGGGCCACGGCGTCGATCCGCGCGTCCAGCTCGGCGTAGGTCAGCCGCTCGTCACCGAAGACCAGCGCGACGGCGGCCGGGGTGCGCGCGGCCTGCGCCGCCAGCATCTCGGCGATCGTCTCGTCGGGGATCTCGGCGACCCGGCCGTCCAGCACGTCGTCCGCGCCGAGCGCGAGCGAGCCGGCCGGCACGTCCAGGCCGTCGGCGAGCGCCCGCAGGACGGCGACCAGCGAGTCCACCATGGACCGGGCCTCGGCCGCGGTGATCACGTCCGGCCGGTACTCCAGCTTGATCCGCAGATTCGCGCCCGGGGTCAGCACCCAGGTCAGCGGGTAGTGCGTGGTGTCGGTGTACTCGACGTCGACGATGCCCTGCGCGGCCTCGAGGTCCTCGAAGGTGCTGTCGGCGAGGAAGTTCTGCAGCACGTACAGGGTGTCGAAGAGCTGGTCGTGGCCGGCCGCGCGCTGGATGTCGCCGAGGCCGAGGTACTCGTGCGGCGCCAGGTCGATCCGGTCCTGCTGGGCCCGGCGGGCCAGGTCGGCGACGGACGTGCCCGGTGCGGCGGCGACGCGCGCCGGCACGGTGTTGAGGAACAGGCCGATGACGTTCTCGATGCCGGGCAGGTCCGTCGGCCGGCCCGCGACCGTGGTGCCGAAGGTGACGTCGCCGCGGCCGGTGCGGTGGCCGAGCACGAGCCCGAGCGCGGCGGTGAGCACCGAGTTCAGGGTGACGCCGGCCCGGCGCGCCTGCTCCTGCAGCCGGCTGCTGACCGCGGTCGGCAGCGCGGCGAGGATCCGGTCGGAGAGCACGGGTTCGAGCCCGGCGGCCTCGGGCACGACGATGGTCGGCTCGTCGAGGACGGCCTTCCAGGCGGCGGCCGACGCGGCCGCGTCCTGTGCGGCGATCCACGCCAGGTAGTCCGGGAAGGCGGGCCCGCCGGTGGGCAGCGCGCCGCGGGCGCCGCGCGAGTCGTAGAGCGCGAACAGCTCGCGCAGCACCAGCTCGCGCGACCAGCCGTCCCAGAGCAGGAAGTGGCAGGTGAGCAACAGCCGGTCGGTGCCGTCCGGCCCGCGGACGACGGTCAGCCGGATCAGCGGCGGGTTCGCGAGGTCGAACGGGCGCTCGCGGTCCTCGACGGTGATCCGCTCGATGTCGCCCTCGGCGACGGTGACGACCGCCGGCACGCTCGCACCGATGTACTGCAGCGGCCGGGGGTCGCCGGTGAAGCCGGCCCGCAGCGTCGGGTGCCGGTCGAGCAGCGCGGCGAACGCCAGCTCCATCGCGGGCACGTCGACCCGGCGGTCCAGGTCGAAGACGTTCTGGGCGATGTAGGTGTTCGCGCCGTCGGAGAAGGTCGCCTGGTAGTAGACGCCCTGCTGCAGCGGCGACAGCGCCCAGATGTCGGCGACCGGCACCGGTGCGGCCGCGACGACGGCGTCGACCTCGGAGTCGGTCAGCTCGACCGTCGGCCGGAGCCGGTCGGCGACGGCCGGCTCGTTCGCGGCGGCGATGGCGGCGGCAGTGCGGGTGCGGAAGACGTCCTGGGTGGAGAGCACGATCCCGTCCTGGGCGAGCAGATTGACGAGGCGGATGGCGGTGATGCTGTCGCCGCCGACGGCGAAGAAATCGTCGTGCACGCCGACGGTCTCGGCGCCGAGCACGGCCGCGAGCCGGGCGCAGACCAGCGCCTCGCGCGGGGTGCGCGGCGGGGCCGCGACGGCCGCGGCCGGGTCCGGCAGGGCGCGCCGGTCCCGCTTGCCGTTCGGCAGCAGCGGTACGGCGTCCAGCACGGTCACCGTCGCCGGCACCAGGTACGCGGGCAGCTCCTCGCGCAGGGTGGCGAGCAGCCCCTGCGGGTCCAGCGTCTCCCCCGCCTCCGCGACGACGTACCCGTGCAGGCTGGATCGGTTGCGCGCGACCGCGACGGCCTCCCGCACGCCGAGGCGCCGCAGCAGCGCGGCCTCGACCTCGGCCAGCTCCACCCGGTGCCCGTTGACCTTGACCTGGTCGTCGTTGCGGCCCAGGAACTCGACGGTGTCCGCGACCCAGCGGCCCAGGTCACCGGTGCGGTAGAGCCGCTCGCCGGGTGTGAACGGGTCGGCGACGAAGCGGGCGGCGGTCGCGCCGCCCTGGCCGCGGTAGCCCCGGGCGAGCTGCACGCCGCCGACGTAGATCTCGCCGACCGCTCCGGGCGCGACCGGGTCGAGGGCGGCGTCGAGCAGGTAGATCCGCACTCCGGGCACGGCCCGGCCGAGCGTGACGCGGCCGCCGGCGCTGACCTCGCCGGCGAGGACGTCGCCGGTGTTCTCGCTGGCGCCGTAGGAGTTGACGATCGTGGCGCCGGGCGACGCCGCGGCGAGCGCCGCCACGGTGCCGGCGTCCAGGGCCTCGCCGCTGGTGATCCAGCGCCGCAGGCCGCGTACCCGGTCCGGTGCGGTCTCGGCGAGGGCCGCGGCGAGGCTGGGCACCGCGAGCAGTTGGGTGGCGCCGGACTCGGCGACGAGCCTCGCCAGGGCCGCGCCGTCGGCGGCCGCCGCCTCGTCGGCGACGACGACCGTCGCGCCGGCGACGAGGCCGCCGAGCAGCTCGGTGGTGCCGTCGATGAAGCTCATCGAGCTCTTGGCGACCCGCACGTCGCCGTCCCAGGCGTCCCGTGCCCAGGCGAGCCGGTTGGCCAGGGCTGCGTGGGTGCCGACGACGGCCTTGGGCCGTCCGGTCGACCCGGAGGTGTACACGACGGACGCGGCGTCGAGCGGTCCGACCGTGACGGCGGGCGCCTCGCCCGCGCCGACGGTCCGGATCCGGACCGTGCGCACGTCGTGCGGCGGCAGGGCCCGGGCGCTCGCGTCGTCGACCAGCAGGCAGGCGGGCTCGGCGTCGGAGAGCATGAACTCGATCCGCGCGGCCGGATAGCCCGGATCCACCGGCAGGTACGCGGCACCGGCGCGCAGCACGCCCAGCAGCGCGACGGGAAGCTCGGCCGTGCGCCGGGTGGCGACCGCGACGACGTCGCCGCGGCGCACGCCGGCGGCGTGCAGCGCGGCCGCGACGGCACCGGCCCGCTCCCACAGCCGGCCGTAGGTGAGCTCGGTCGCGCCGCCGCGCACCGCCACCCGGGCCGGGTCGACGGCGGCGATCATCGCGGGCACGCCGGTGCCGGCGGCCGCGGGTCCGCCCGCGCCGAGCGCGAGCGCCTCGGCCCGCTGCGACGGCGAGAGCAGGTCGAGCGCGGCGACCGGGCGGGAGGCGTCACCGGCGATCGCGGTCAGGACGCGGACGTACTGCTCCAGCAGGAGCTCCGCGGCGGCGGGATCGAGGCGGTGGGTCAGGTCGACGGCGATGGTGTCGCCCGGCTTGACCATCAGCGTCACCGGGTAGTGCGGAGCCTCGATCACGCTCATCCCGGCGATCCGCAAGTCACCGTCCGCGGGTGTGGACGCCGCCGGGTAGTTCTCGATCACCACGAGGGTGTCGAAGAGCTCGGGCAGGCCGATCCGGCGCTGCACGTCGGCCAGCGCGGTCTGCTCGTGGTCGACCACCTCGCGCTGGGCCGCGGCGAAGCCGCGCAGCACGTCGGCCAGGGTGCCGTCGCCGGACCAGCGGACCCGGGCGGGCACCGTGTTGATGAGCAGGCCGGCCATCGCGTCGATGCCGGGCAGGTCCAGGCCGCGGCCGGAGACCGTGTGACCGAACACGACGTCGGTGCGTCCGGTGACGCGGCCGATCAGCACACCCCAGGCGGCGGCGAGGACGTTGCTCACGGTGACCCCGTACGCGCGGGCGACGGCCTGCACCCCCGCGCCGTCGACGGTGGCCCGGACCCGGGCGGCGGGCGCCGAGGCCTCGGGAGCGAGCAGCGTCGGCTCGGTGACGCCGTCGAGCAGGCGGGCGAAGGCCTCGGGGTCGCCGGTGCCGCGCCGGGCGAGGAAGTCCCGGTAGGACGGCGCCGGCGGCAGCTCCCGGCCCGAGTAGAGGGCGAGCAGGTCGCGGAGGATCAGGGGTACCGACCAGCCGTCGGCGACGATGTGGTGCACGGTCTGCACGAGCACGTGCCGGTCCGCGGCGAGCCGGACCAGCGCGAACCGCATGGCCGGCGGGCGGGCCAGGTCGAACGGCTCGGCGCGCTCGGCGGCGGCGACGGCCTCGACGTCGTCGCTGATCACCGTGCGCCAGGGCAGGGCTGGGCGGGCGCCGACGACGGCCACCACCTCACCGCCGCCGACCGGCCGGAAGCCGGCGGCCAGGTTCGGGTGGCGGTCAAGGATGTCGCCCGCGGCGCGGCGCAGCCGCTCGGCGTCCAGCGGCCCGTCCAGCTCGATGAGCTGCTGCACGACGTACGGGTCGGCGCCGGGCGCGTAGGTGGCGTGGAAGTAGAGGCCGGCCTGCAGCGGCGTCAGCGGCAGCACGTCGGCGATCCGGGCGCCGAGGGCGTCCACGTCGGACTGGTCGAGGGCGACCAGCGGGAAGTCTGACGGGGTGTGGCCGGCGACGGCCGGATCGGCGGCGATGCCGGTCAGCAGCTCGACCCAGCGCTCGGCGAACTCCAGCACCCGCTCGCGGGTCAGCACGCCGGACGCCCAGCCGAACGTGGCGGACAGGCCCGCATCGACCGCGACGGCGTTGACCTCCAGGGCCCGGGGCAGCGGCATCCGGGGGTCGCGCCGCTCGACGACGACCTCGCCGTCGACGACGGTCTCCCAGTCGGCGCCCGTGTCCGTACCGAAGCGGCCGAGGTAGTTGAAGAGCACCTGCGGCTGCACGGCGAGGTCCGGACGGGGCGCGAGGTAGCGCAGGGCGCCGTACGACAGGCCGTTGTGCGGCACCGCCCGCAGCTGGTCCTTGACCGCCTTCACCGCCTGCGCAGGGGACAGGCCGGTGACGTCGAGGCGGACCGGGAAGAGGGTGGTGAACCAGCCGAACGTGCGGGACAGGTCGAGGTCGACGGCGTCCTCCTCGCGGCCGTGCCCCTCGAGTTCGAGCAGCAGCGGCGCGTCCGGCGAGATCGCCAGCACCAGGGCGGCGAGGAGCGCGTCGTTGACCCCGCCGTGGACGGCGGCGGGCACGGCACCGAGCAGCCGCTCGGTGACCTCCGGCGGCAGCGTGACGGTCAGCGTCTCCTCGGTGGCCACGGTGTCCCGTGCCGGGTCCAGCGCCCGGCTGCCGAGCGGCCGGGCGGGCTCGGCGGCGGCCCCGGCCCAGTACGCCGCGTCCGCGGCGAAGTCCACGCCCGGCAGCGCGGTCGCCCACTGGCGGTACGAGGTCGGCGCGGGCGCGATCGGCAGCCCGTTGCGCAGGTCCTCGGCCAGCACCCGCAGCGACACCCCGTCGACGACGACGTGGTGGACGGCCACGATCAGCCGCCGGGATTCGGGCCGGAACGAGAAGGCCACCATCCGCTCGGTGCTCAGCCGCGCGACGGTCGCCTCCAGGTCCTCGTCCAGCGTGACGACGTCGGCGGCGGTGAGCGCACCGACCGGTGCGATCGTCAGCACGGCGCCGTCGGCGGTGGCCCGGAGCACGTCGTGCGCGGCGAGCAGGCCGTCGACCAGCTCGTGCAGCCGCTCGACGGTCAGGCCCGCGGGGGTGCGCAGCGTCACCGCCTGGAAGAAGCCGTCCATGGCGTCGCCGACCTCGTCGAGCCAGGCGACGATCGGCGTCGGCGGCACGGCGCCGACGGCGTCCACCGCCGCGGCCCGCGGCTCGGCGGCGGACCCGGCGACCAGCGCCAGCGCGGCCGGCGTCGGGTTGGCGAACAGGTCCCGGGCGCGCAGGGTGAAGCCGGCCCGGCGCGCGGCGCGAACGGCGCCGATGGCGACGATGCTGTCGCCGCCCAGCGCGAAGAAGTCGTCCTCGGCGCCGACCGCCGCAAGGCCCAGGACCCCGGCGAAGACCTCGCAGAGCGCGGCCTCGGCCGGGGTCCGGGGTGCCCGGGAGATCACCGTGGCGAGCACCGGCGCGGGCAGCGCGCGGCGGTCGACCTTTCCGTTCGCGGTCAGCGGGAACGCGTCCAGCACCACGACCGTCGACGGCACCATGTACTCCGGCAGCCGGTCCGCGCACCACTCGCGCAGTCCCTCCGGGGCGATCGCGAGGTCCGTCACCGCGTACCCGATCAGGTGCCGGTCGTGCACGAGCACGACGGCCTGGCGCACCGCGGGGTGGGTGGCGACGACGGCCTCGACCTCCTCGAGCTCGAGGCGCATGCCGCGGATCTTGACCTGGTTGTCGGCGCGGCCGACGAACTCCAGGGTGCCGTCGCCGTGCCAGCGGGCCAGGTCCCCGGTCCGGTACATCCGGGAGCCGGGCTCGCCGAACGGGTTGGCGACGAAGCGGGCGCCGGTCATCGCCGGCGCGTTGACGTAGCCGCGCCCGAGCAGGAAGCCGGCGGCGTACAGCTCGCCGGCCACGCCGGTGCCGACGGGGTTCAGGTCGTCGTCGAGCACATAGAGCTGGGTGTGCGGGTTGGGCCGGCCGATCGAGGTGGCGATCCGCTCGGCCGAGTCGCGGTAGACGACGTGCGAGACGCCGATGGTCGCCTCGGCGGGGCCGTAGCCGTGGTACAGCGTGGTGGCGAGCTGGGCGCGGAACCGGTCGAACAGCTCCGGGGTGAGCACCTCGCCGCCGCACCAGACGTGCTTGAGGCCGTCGAGCAGGTGGGTGCCGCGGGCGAGTTGCAGCAGCACGTCCAGCATGGACGAGACCAGATAGACGAAGGTCACGCCCTCGGTGGCGATGAGCTCCAGCAGATACTGCGGGTCGCGCTCGCCGCCGGGCTCGGCCACCACGACGTACCCGCCGGAGACCAGCGGCAGCAGGATCTCGTTGACGCTGATGTCGAACGAGAGCGGCGCCTTGAACAGCGACGCGTCGCCCGGCCCGAAGTGCAGGATCTGCTCGACCTGCCAGCGCAGCCGCTCGGCGATGGCCTCGTGGCGGATCATCGCGCCCTTGGGCTCGCCGGTGGAGCCCGAGGTGAAGATGACGTAGGCGAGGCGCTCGCCGGCGATGTCGGGCTCGGTGGCCTCGGCGGGCCGCGCGGACTGCCGCTGGACGTCCTCGGCGGTGAGGGTGAGGCGCACGCGGGCCCCGGCTAGCACCTGCTCGCGGCGCCGGGCCGGCCAGGCCGGGTCGACCGGCACGAACGCGCCGCCGGCGACCATGACGGCGAGGACCGCGACGACCATCTCGGCGCCGCGCGGCATGCCGATGCCGACCGTGTCCTCGGGTCCCACGCCCCGCTCACGCAGGTGCCGGGCGACCGCGTGGACCCGGCCGCTCAGCTCGCGGTAGGTCAGCCGGGTCTCCCCCGCGACCAGCGCCAGCGCGTCGGGCGTGCGCCCGGCCTGTGCGATGAAATCGGCGACCACGGTCGAGGTCGTCGCCGGCCGGGTGTGATTGTTCCACCTTGCGAGAAGCTCCTCGAACCCCTGCAGCCCTGCCGTCATCTTTCCCGCACCTCCGATGTGGAACGCCCGAGGGCGCGCGTCATCGACGCGGGATTAGGTTAGCCTAACCTCTTCCCGGAGGCGCATGCGGATATGCGTGAGGCCGGATACCCGTGCGGTATCCGGCCTCTCAATCGGTGCGAGCGTCCTATGCGGGTGCGGAGCTCCTCGACTCCCACGCCGACCAGAACTGGGCGTAGCGGCCGCCCTCCGCGACGAGGCCCGCGTGCGGGCCCGACTCCACGACGACGCCGTGCTCCATGACGATGACCCGGTCCGCCGACGCGGCCTGGGTGAGCCGGTGCGCCACGATCAGCACCGTCCGGCCCCTCGTCGCGGCGGCCGCCGCCTGCTCCAGCGCGCGGGCACCCGCGCTGCCGGCCTCGGCGGTGGCCTCGTCCAGCACCGCGACCGCCGGGTCCAGCAGCACCAGCCGGGCCAGCGCCAGCTGCTGTGCCTGCGCGGGGGTCAGGTCGTGGCCGCCGTCGCCGACCGGTGTGTCCAGCCCCTCGGGCAGCTCCCGCGCCCAGTTGAGCGCGCCGACCGTGTCCAGCGCCGCCTCCACCTCGGCGACGCTCGCACCCGGCCGGGCCAGCCGCAGGTCCTCCACCAGCGGACCGGCGAAGACGTGCGTCTCCTGGCTGATGATGGCCACGGTCCCGGGCGGCAGCTCCCGCACCGGCACGCCGTCGACCCGGGCCGTTCCCTCGTCGGGGCTCAGGATGCCCGCGGCGATCGAGGCCACCGTGGTCTTGCCGGCCCCGGTCGAGCCGACCAGGGCGACGCGCTCGCCCGGCTCGAGGCGGATGCTCACGTCACGCAGCACCGGCGTCCGGCCGTCGTAGCTGAAGCTGACCCCGTCGAGGGTCAGCGAGGCGTCCGCGGGCCGCCGTCCGGCCTCGCGCCGCTCCACCGGCACCGTCTCGACGCCGACCAGGCGGGACAGGCTCGCGCCGGCCGCCTGGATCTCGTCGAACGTGAAGAGCAGCATCGACACCGGGTTGAAGAGCCGGTGGAAGAGCAGGGCGGCCGCGGAGGCCTCGCCGACCGAGACGGATCCATTGCGTACCAGCAGGAAGCCGACCACCAGCAGCGCGGCGAGACCGAAGAACTCGGCCCGGTTGACCCGGCCCACGAAGCGGGTGAAGAGCGTGAAGACGCCGACGTCGATGTCGCGCGCCTTGGCCGACGCCCTGTCGATGTCGTCCAGGTGCCGCCCCTCGAGCCGGTACGCGTGCACGGTCCGCAGCCCCTGCATGCTCTCCACGAGCAGCTGGGAGCGCTCCGCGACGGCCTTGCGCTCCTCGGCGTACCGGGGCGCGGAGAGCGGCAGATACCAGCGCAGCGCGATCACGTAGAACGGCACCGCCACGGCACCGGCCAGGCCGAGCCGCCAGTCGATACCGGTCATCGCCGCCAGGCTCAGCACGCCGAGCAGCAGGGCCGAGATCACATTGGGCAGCACGTCCGCGACGGCCTTGCCGATCGCCGCGATGTCGGCGCCGACCCGAGACAGCAGGTCGCCGCGCCCGGCCCGGTCCAGCACCAGCGCGGGCAGCCGCAGCGCGGTCGCGACGGTGCTCTCGCGCAGATCCGCGAGCATCCGGGACCCGAGCCGGCCGATCAGATACGTGGACAGCCCGATCGCGCCGCCGCCGACCAGCGCGGCGGCGCCGATGACGATCGAGATCGAGACGATCGCGGACGTGCCGGCGCCGGCGCGGACCCGGTCGACCAGCACGCCGAGGGCGTACACGGGCAGGATCGCGGCCGCGGCCGCGAGGATGCCGACCAGCAGGGTGCCGATCACCTCGCCGGGGCGTCCGCGAAGCTCCGCCCACAGCCAGGCACGGGTCTGCCGCGGAGTCGCGATGGGCAGGATCTGGCTCATCTCAGCACCAACTGACGGTAGGTCTCGTCGCTCGCGCCCAGCGCCTCGTGCCCGCCCTCGGCCGCGACGGCGCCCTCGCCGAGCACGACGACCCGGTCGGTGGCGGCGAGCAGCGCGGGGCTGCTGGTGATGACGACGGTGGCGAAGCCGGCGCCGGGCCCGTGCCGCAGCGCGCGGATGCCCTGCGCGATGGCGTGCTCGGTGACCGCGTCGACGGCGGTGGTCGGATCGTGCAGCACCAGCACGGGCGGGCGGGCCAGCAGCGCACGGGCGAGCGCGATCCGCTGCCGCTGCCCACCGGACAGGCTCGCGCCCCGCTCGGCGACGACCGCGTCGAGCCCGTCCGCCTGGGTGGCGAGGACCTCGTCGGCGGCAGCGGCGCTCAGCGCCTCGGTCAGGATCTCGCCGTCCGCGTGCACGGCGACGTTAGCGGCGATGGTGCCGGTGAACAGGTCGGCGTGGTGCGGCTCGACCAGCAGCAGCCGGCGGGCGTGCGCGCGCTCGACCTGCTCGAGCGGCGAACCGCCGAGCAGCAGGCTGCCCCGGTAGCCGTCCGGCACCGAGAGCAGCTTGACAAGCGCCTCCGCGTCGCCGGGGCGGCGGGCGACGACGCCGACGAACTCGCCGGGGAGCACGTGCAGGTCCAGGCCGTCGAGCGGGCCGTGACTCACGCCGGACAGGCGCAGGTCGCACGGGTGCTCGACCGGCGTCGCGGCGCCCTCGGGCAGCACCAGGCCGGCGTCGGCGATCAGGGCGACCCGGTCGGCGGACGCCCGGGCCTCGCCGACCCAGCTCGGCACGACGGCGAGGGTCCCGAACGGCTCGATCAGGAACTGCGCCAGGCCGATCACGGCGATGAGCTGGCCGACGGTGATCCGGCCGGTCAGCGCGAACCAGCCGGCCATGATGGCGATGCCGCAGGCCAGCAGCGTGCTGAGGGTGGTCGAGGCGGCCAGGTAGCCGCCCTGGGTGCGCGAGGCCCGCAGGGTGGCCCGCAGCGAGCGGCGACTGACCTCGCGGTAGCGCTGCGCGGCGGCGTCCTGTGCGCCGAGGCCGCGCAGCGGCCGCAGCCCGGTGACCAGGTCGGTGGCCAGCGAAGTGGCGCGACCGGCCTGCTCCTGCTGGTCGGCGACGCGCCTGGTGATCACCGGCGAGCTGATCTGCAGCAGCACGAGCACGATCGGCGTGGCGATCAGCACGACCAGGCCGAGCGGCACCGAGATCAGGAACAGCGCGACCGCGCTGATCACCGTGGCCACGAGCGCACCGACGATCCGGGGTATGTAGTCCAGCACGTACGACGTGTTGTCCGCGTCGCTTGTCGAGACCGTCAGCAGGTCACCCGCGCGCATGTCGGTACGCACCCCGCGCGGGTGCAGGATCTTCGCCGACACCTCGAGGCGCAGCTGGTGCCCCTCCTCGGCGATGGCGGCCATCAGCTGCCGGGCCCCGAACCGGTACGCGGTCGTCAGCAGCGTGAACTGCACGGCGAGCACGCCGACCCAGAGCAGCAGCTGGCCGAGGTCGCCGGGGGTGACGGCCCGGTCGATGACGATGCCGATCAGGATCGGGACGAACGTCTCGCAGGCCTGGTGCACCGCGATCAGCGCCGTGCCGGTCCAGAGCCGGCGGGCGTTGCGGGTGGTGCTGCGAAGCAGGATGCGCGCGCCGGAGCGGCTCACGGGGCCGAGCTCACTGGGCCATGCTTTCGCGCAGCGACTTGGGGCGCAGGTCGGTCCAGTTGGCGTCGACGTAGTCGACGGCCTCACTCCGCGGCGCCGGTCCGAAGACGCTGCGCCAGCCCGCCGGGACCTCCTTGAAGGACGGCCACAGCGAGTGCTGTTCCTCGTCGTTCACGAGGACGTGGAAGGTGCCGTTCTCGTCATCGAACGGGTTGCTGGACACGACGTCTCCCCACCGATCTGCCTGAAAGTAAGGTCAGCCTAACCTATGCGCTGGAACACCGACGATCGCGGGATGACCAGCGGGGTGTGCGTCTCCGGGTCGTCGATGATCCGGCAGCCCAGCCCGAAGACGTCCTCGACCAGCTCGGCCGTCATGACCTCGCGCGGGTCGCCCTGCGCCACGATCGCCCCGGCCTTCATCACCACCAGATGATCCGCGTACCGGGCCGCCTGGTTGAGGTCGTGCAACACCGCTACCATCGTCGTCCCCTGCTCCCGGTTGAGCCGAACGCACAGCTCGAGCAGCTCGATCTGGTGCGCGATGTCCAGGAACGTCGTCGGCTCGTCGAGGAGCACGATCGGCGTCTGCTGCGCGAGCACCATCGCCACCCAGACCCGCTGCCGCTGCCCGCCGGAGAGCGTGTCGACCAGCTCACCGGAGAGTTCGGTCACACCCGTGGCGGCCATCGCCGCGACGACCGCGTCCTCGTCGCCGGCCGACCACTGCCGGATCAGCTTCTGGTGCGGGAACCGGCCCCGGGCGATCAGTTCGGCGACCGTGATCCCGTCCGGCGCGATCGAGGACTGCGGCAGCAGCCCCAGCCGCCGCGCGACCTCCTTGGCGGGCTGCGCGTGTATGTCCCGGCCGTGCAGGAGCACCTCGCCGCGGGCCGGTTTGAGCAGCCGGGACAGGGCGCGCAGCAGCGTCGACTTGCCGCAGGCGTTGGGGCCGATGATCGCGGTGAACCGGCTCTCGGGCACCTCGAGGTCCAGGTGCTCGCTGATCGTCTTCTTGTCGTATCCGATGGTGATGTCCCGGGCGGCCAGACTCTCGCTCACTGGTGCTCCCTCTCCTTACCGCCGGGCCTGGCGGACCAGCAGCCAGACGAAGTAGATGCCGCCTACCGAGACGGTCACGATGCCGACCGGCAGCTGGGTCGGCGCGAACGCGCGCTGGGCGAGCCAGTCGCTGAGCATCAGGAGGAAGGCGCCCATCGCCGCCGACGGCAGCAGCGCGATGCCGCCCGTGCGGGTGAGCCGCTGTGCCAGCTGCGGCGCGGCCAGCGCGACGAAGGCGATCGGCCCGGCGGCCGCCGTCGCGACCGCGGTCAGCCCGACCCCGATGACCAGGTACGCGAGCCGGGTCGGCTCCACCCGTACGCCCAGAGCGGCCGCCGCGTCCTCGCCCATCTCCAGCATCGACAGCCGGGGCCCGAACGCGATCAGCGCCAGGCAGAGCACGCCGACGCCGGCCGCGACCGGGACGACCTGGGACCAGCCGAGCCCGTTGAGGCTGCCCTGCGACCAGATCGCGGCGGCGTACGCCGCCTGCAGGTCGGCCTTGATGATGAACCACTGGTTGGCGGAGGCGAGCATGGCGCTGATCGCGATGCCCACGATGATCAGCCGGAAGCCCTGCACGCCCCGCTTGAAGGCGAGCACATAGACCACGATCGCGGTGACCAGGCCGCCGACCAGCGCGCCGGCCGCGGTGACGTAGTAGGAGTTGCCGACGAACACGGCGGCGACGAGCACCCCGGTGTACGCGCCCGTGCTGAACCCGATGACGTCCGGGCTGCCGAGCGGATTGCGGGTGAGCGCCTGGAAGACGGCACCGGCGAGCCCGAGCGCGGCACCGATGATCAGCGCGAGCAGCACCCGCGGCAGCCGCCACTCGACGACGACGAGCCGCGCCGCCCGGGTGCCCTCACCGGCCAGCGCCCGCAGCACGTCCCCCGGCGAGAGGGTGAACTCGCCGGTGCCGAGCGCCAGCACGGCCACGGCCAGCGCGGCCAGCACGAGCAGCAGGCTGACGACCGCGGGCCGCACGCTCATCCGGGCCGAGGCGTTGCGGTGCGGCCGGAGCACCAGCACCCGGCGGCCGAAGTCGACGCTCACAGCCCGCTCACCCGGGACCGGCGAACCCACCAGATGAGCACGGGCGCGCCGACGAACGCGGTGACGACGCCGACCCGCAACTCGCCGGGCCGCACGATGAGCCGCCCGACGATGTCGGCGAGCAGCAGCAGGATGGGCCCGCACACGACGGTGTATACGAAGATCCAGCGCTGATCCGGCCCGACGATCCAGCGCACGACGTGCGGGACCATCAGGCCGACGAAGCCGATCGGCCCGACCGCGGCGGTGGCGGCGCCGGCCAGCAGCATTACCGAGACGGTGGCCAGGAGCCGGGTCCGCCCGATGCCGGCGCCGAGCGTGCGGGCCAGGTCGTCGCCGAGCGCCACGGCGTTCAGCGAGCGGGCGACCAGCAGGGCGAGCACGGCACCGGCGAGCACGAACGGCAGGATCGTCGTCGCGACCTCGAGGGGGCGGCCGGCGAGCGAGCCGACGTCCCAGAAGCGCAGGTAGTCGAAGGCGCGCGGCCGGACCATCCGGATGCCACCGGAGATGCCGTCCATGACCGCGCCGAGCGCGACACCGGCGAGCGTCAGCCGGATCGGCGTGGCACCGGCCCGCCCCACGGATCCGAGCAGGTAGACCAGGCCCAGCGCGAAGGCGACACCGGCGAAGCCGAACCACATGTACTGCGACAGGCTGGTCAGGCCGAGCACGCCGACCGCGAACACCACGAACAACCCGGCCCCGGCGTTGATGCCGAGGATCTGGGTGTCGGCGAGCGGGTTGCGGGTGACCGCCTGAATGACCGCACCGGACAGTCCGAGTGCGACACCGGCGAGCAGGCCCAGGATCGTGCGCGGCACCCGCAGGTCCCGCACGATCGACTGGTCGTCGGTGTCGGCGAAGTGGAAGAACGCGTCCCACACCGTGCCGACGGAGATGTTGCGGGTGCCGAGCGCGATGCTGGCGAGGCAGACCAGCGCGAGCACGCCAAGGCAGGCGAGTAGCCCGGCAACCCGCCTTCCCCGCCCGGCCGCGGCACCCGCCGCGGCGACCGGCCCCGGCCGCACGGGAGCCGGCGTACGCGTGAGGACCATGCGGCGAAGCTTAGGCTAACCTTCCTAGCGCGTCACCACCGCGCCACCATCGACTGACGCCGGTGCGTCACCAGCGCTCGAGGCGCGCGGAGAGCACCGCGAGCGCGGCCATCCCGGCCGTCGAGGTCCGCAGCACCGCGTCGCCGAGCCGTACCGGATGCGCGCCGGCGCCAACGAAGGCACCCAGTTCCTGGTCGGTGATACCGCCCTCGGGCCCCACGATCAGCACGATCTCCCCGGCGCCGGGGAGCTTGGCCGCGGTGAGCCGGTCGGTGGCCTCCTCGTGCAGCACGAACGCGGCGGCGGCCTCGGACAGCCGCGCCGCGACCCGCTTGGTGCTGACGTCGGGGTCGCCGGAGACGGCCGGAAGCCACGGCCTCCTCGCCTGCTTGGCGGCCTCGCGCGCGGTGCTGACCCACTTCTCCCGGGCCCGCTCGCCGCGGTCGCCGCGCCACTGTGCGACCGACCGCGAGGCGGACCAGGGCACGATCTCGTCGACCCCGATCTCGGTCATGGCCTGCACTGCGAGCTCGCCCCGGTCGCCCTTGGCGATCCCCTGCACCACGACGAGCCGCGGATCGGGCGCCTCCCGGAAGTCCCGGCCGAGGACGGCGACGTCGATGCTGCCCCGGCCGACGGCGGTGACCTCGGCGGTGGCGGTCCCGCCCCGCCCGTCGCCGAGCAGCAGCGTCTCGCCGACCTTCAGCCGCTGCACGGTGGCGGCGTGATGCCCCTCGGCGCCGGCCAGGGTGTACCGCTTCCCGCCGGGCAGGTCATCAACCAAGAACAGAGGCGCAGACACCAGCACACGCTACCCAACATCGCGCGCCGGAGATCACCGGTCGGGCACGTCGGCCCGCTCAGTGCCCGTTGAAGGCGTCCCGCATGCGGGAGAAGAATCCGCCCTGCTTGCTCAGCTCGGCGATGTCCTCACCCCGGGTCTTGGCGAAGTCGCGCAGCATCCGCTCCTGGTCGGCGGTCAGCTTGGTCGGCGTCTTGACGTCGAGGTGCACGAAGAGCTCGCCGCGGCCCTGGCCGCGCAGGTGCGGCACGCCCTTGCCGCGGATGCGCAGGGTCGATGCCGGCTGGGTGCCCGGCTTGACCTCGATGTTCTCCTCGCTGTCCAGCGTCTTGATGGTCAGGCGCGTGCCCAGCGCCGCCGCGGTCATCGGCAGGGTCACCCGGCAGTGCAGGTCGTCGCCCTTGCGGGAGTAGACGTCGTGCGGGCGTTCGTGGATCTCGACGTAGAGGTCGCCCGCCGTGCCGCCGCCCGGGCCCACCTCGCCCTGCTGGGCCAGGCGGATGCGCATGCCGTCCTCCACGCCCGCCGGGATCTTCACCGTCAGGGAGCGGCGGGTGCGGATGCGGCCGTCGCCGGCGCAGGTGGGACAGGGCTGCGGGATGACCGTGCCGTGCCCCTGGCAGACCTGGCAGGGCCGGGCCGAGACGACCTGGCCGAGGAAGGTGCGCTGCACCGACTGGACCTCGCCGCGGCCGCCGCACGTCTCGCAGGTCGCGAGGTGGGTGCCGGGCGCGGTGCCCGCGCCGGAGCACTGGGTGCAGAGCACGGCCGTGTCGACGGTGATCGGCGCCTCGACGCCGAAGGCCGTCTCCACCAGGTCCAGTTCGAGGCGCAGGATCGCGTCGGCGCCCGGGCGGGTACGCGGCCGCGGGCCGCGGGAACCGCCGCCGGCGGCCGTTCCGAAGAAGGCGTCCATGATGTCCTGGAAGCCCACGAACGGTCCGGCTCCGCCGGGCCCGCCGGGGCCCGCCCCGCCACCGGGTGCCAGCGGGTCGCCGCCGAGGTCAACGATCTGACGCTTCTGGTCGTCCGAGAGGACCTCGTACGCCGCGTTGATGTCCTTGAACTTCTCGTGCGCTTCCGGGTCCGGATTGACGTCCGGGTGGAATTGACGGGCCAGCTTGCGGTAGGCGCGCTTGATCTCGTCGTCGGTGGCTTCGCGGCCGATGCCGAGAATTCCGTAGTAGTCCTTGGCCACAGGGTTTCGAGTCCTCATGTCTGCCCCGCGCTTCGCGCTGGAGACCTTCGTCGCGGTTGCGTCAGTTTTGTGCCAGCAGGTCGCCAACGTAGCGTGCCACGGCACGCACGGTCGCGATGGTGCCGGGGTAATCCATCCGGGTGGGCCCCAGCACGCCGAGCCCACCAACGATCGTCGTGCCCGGTCCGTAACCCGTGCTCACCACGGATGCCGCCCGCAGGTTGTCGATCTCGTTCTCGTCGCCGATGCGGACCCGGGTGGTGCTGGGCTCGACCTCGCCGATGAGCTTGAGGAGGATGACCTCCTCCTCGAGCGCCTCCAGGACCGGCCGCAGCGAACCCTGGAAGTCCAGCACGCCGCCGCGGGTCAGGTTCGCCGTACCCGCCAGGGCGAGGCGTTCCTCACTGCGCTCGACCAGCGTCTCCAGCAGCACCGACGCGACGCAGGCCATCGTGGTGCGCTTCTCCGGGTCCGACTCGTCGACCAGGGCGGCCACCAGCGGCGGGGTGTCGGACAGCTTCTCGCCGCTCAGCTTGGCGTTGATCTTGCGGCGCATGTCCAGCACGTCGTCGGTCCGCGTCGGCCCCGGCAGCTCGACCAGGCGCTGCTCGACCCGCCCGGTGTCCGCGATCATCACCAGCATCAGCCGGGTGGTGGAGATCGGGACCAGCTCGAGGTGGCGCACCGACGAGCGGGCCAGGCTCGGATACTGCACGACGGCGACCTGGCGGGTGAGCTGGGCGAGCAGGCGCACCGTGCGGTGCACCACGTCGTCGAGGTCGACCGCGCCGACCAGGAAGCGCTCGATCGCGCGCCGCTCGGCCGGGCTCAGCGGCTTGACCCGGGACAGCCGGTCGACGAAGAGCCGGTAGCCGGCGTCGGTGGGCACCCGGCCGGCGCTGGTGTGCGGCTGCCGGATGTAGCCCTCCTCCTCGAGCACGGCCATGTCGTTGCGGACCGTCGCCGGGGAGACGCCGAGCTGGTGCCGCTCGACCAGTGCCTTGCTGCCGACGGGTTCCTGGGTCGACACGTAGTCCTCGACGATGGCGCGGAGCACTTCGAGCTTGCGGTCATCGAGACTCACGCCGAACCCCTCCCCGCCGTTTTGGCACTCCTCAAAGTCGAGTGCCAGTCTACGTCGCCGCCACGCCCCGCGCGATGATCAATCCTGAGCACCCGCGGCAGTTAGCCGACTGTCTATTCTCCGACCTCGACCGGTGTGTTTCCCTCGCCACGTTCGACCTGCGGTCTTACCGTGTGCGACATGACTGAACCGCCGCGCCCGCCCGGTGAGGGGAACCCCTCGGACCCCACCGCGCCATTCAACCCATATCCGGGTAACGATCCGGCCCCCGGATCGACCCCGCCGCCGCCCCCGGCGTACGGCTCCCCGCAGCCGCCGACCTACGGCACCCCGCCCACCTCGGGCGGGGGCTACGCACCGCCGCCGTCGTCCGGCGCCGGTGGCTACGGCCCCCCGCCCGGCCAGGGCGCCCCGGGTTACGGGCCGCCTCCCGGTGGCACGCCGTACGGCGCGCCTGGCGCCTACGGCCAGCAGCCCGGCGGTTACCCGCCGCAGGGCTACGGGCCGGGCAACGACGACAAGACCTGGATCCTGGTCGCCCACTTCGGCGGCGCGGCCGGCGCCTTCCTCGGCGGCGGCTGCTCGGGCTGGATCGCGCCGCTGGTGGCGCTGCTGGCCCGGGGCAACCAGTCCCCGGTCGTGCGCGCCGAGGCGGTCAAGGCGCTGAACTTCCAGATCCTCTGGTCGATCATCGCGCTCGTCGGCTGGGTGCTGACCTGCGCGCTGGTCGGGTTCATCATCGGCCCGGCGGCCTGGGCCATCGGCACGATCTTCGGCATCATCGCCGGCGTCAAGGCGAACAACAACGAGCCGTACAACTACCCGATGACGGTCTCGATGATCAAGTAGTGGCCGTTCGTGACGCCGGGCTCCAGCCCGGCGTCACGGCAGCAGGTCGCGGATGACCGCGTCGGCGAGCAGCCGGCCACGCAGCGTCAGCACGACCCGGCCGTCGGAGTAGGCGCCGGGCTCCAGCAGGTCGTCCGCGAGGGCCTGCGCGGCTCCGGCCAGCCCGACCGCGTCGAGCGCGGCCACCGGCAGCCCGTCGCGCAGGCGTACCCGCAGCATCACGTCCTCGACGTGGCGGTCGGAGTCCGTCAGGATCTCGCGCCCCAGCCCGGGCGAGACGCCCTCTTCAACCCTTTTCGCGTACGCCGTGGGGTGCTTGACGTTCCACCACCGCACGCCGCCGACGTGGCTGTGCGCGCCCGGCCCGAGCCCCCACCAGTCGCCGCCGGTCCAGTAGAGCAGGTTGTGCCGGCAGCGCGCCTCCGGCGACGTCGCCCAGTTGGACACCTCGTACCAGGAGAAACCCGCACCGCCGAGCGCGGCCTCCGCGGCCAGGTAGCGGTCCGCGGCGACGTCGTCCTCCGGGTACGGCAACTCGCCGCGACGCATCTTCGCCGCCATCCGGGTGCCGTCCTCGACGATCAGCGAGTACGCGCTGACATGATCCACCCCGGCCTTGATCACCGTGTCCAGCGAGGCGGCGAAGTCCTCCGGCCGCTCCCCCGGCGTCCCGTAGATCAGGTCGAGGTTGACGTGGTCGAAGCCGGCCTCGCGGGCCTCGATCGCGGCCTGCGGCGCCCGGCCCGCCGTGTGCTTGCGGTCGAGGATCGCCAGCACGCCCGGGGCGGCGGACTGCATGCCCAGCGAGATGCGGGTGTAGCCGGCCCCCCGCAGCGCCCGCAGCGAGCGCGGGTCGACCGACTCGGGGTTGGCCTCGGTGGTGATCTCGGCGTCGCCGGCCAACCCCCAGGTCTTGTCGATGCCCTCGAGGATCCGGCCGAGGTCGCGCGGGTCGAGCAGGGTCGGGGTGCCACCGCCGACGAACACGGTGTCGACCCGGGCGCCGGTGACGGTCGCGGCCAGCCGCAGCTCGGCCAGAACCGCGTCGGCGTAGCCCTCCCGGCTCGCGCCGCCGCCCAGCTCAGCGGCCGTGTACGTGTTGAAGTCGCAGTACCCGCAGCGGCTCGCGCAGAACGGGACGTGGACGTAGACCCCGAACCCGCGCCGGCCGACCGCGCCCAGGGCGCTGTCGGGCAGGGAGCCGTCGCTGGGTACGGGCTCGCCGTCGGGTGGAGGACCAGGCATCCGTCAAGTGTGCACGCACACGGCTAAGGTTCCGCCATGGAGCTGGTCCGTACCGCCACCGACGCCGGGGTCGCCACCTTGACCCTCGACAGCCCGGCGAACCGCAATGCCCTTTCCGCCCTGCTGATGCGCGAGCTGCTCGACGCGCTCGGCACCGCCCTCACGGACCCCGAGGTCCGGGCGGTGGTGATATCGCACACCGGGCCGGTCTTCTGCTCGGGCGCCGACCTGAAGGAGACCGCGGCGGCCCGCGAGACCGGCAAGATACCCGCCGAGCTGCTCGCGGACGTGCTGGCGGCGATCTGGGAGTTCCCCAAGCCGGTCCTGGCCCGGATCGCCGGCCCGGCCCGGGCGGGCGGGCTCGGCCTGGTCGCCGCCGCGGACATCGCCGTCTGCGTCCGGGAGGCGACGTTCGCGTTCTCCGAGGTGCGGCTCGGGGTGATCCCCGCCGTGATCAGCGCCACCGTGCTTCCGCGGCTCGCGCCCCGCGCCGCGGCCGAGTACTACCTGACCGGGGACGTCTTCGACGGCGCACGGGCCGCCGAGATCGGGCTGGTCACGGCCGCGGTGGACGCGGACGCGCTGGACTCGACCGTCACCGCGTACACGAATGCCCTGGTCCGCGGCGGTCCGCTGGCCCTGGCCGGCACCAAGCAGCTGCTGCGCCGGCCGCCGGCCGACAACATCCGCGCCGACCTGGCCGACCTGTCGGCCCGCTCGTCGGGCTACTTCCGATCGGAGGAGGGGCGCGAGGGCGTCGCGGCCTTCCGGGAGAAGCGTCCCGCCTCGTGGGTACCGGTCACCCACGACGCGAGCGCTCGTTGATTACGCTTGTCACCTGACGGAGGGAGTGTGCGTGCGGAGAAAGCCGGTTGTACTGGTGGCTCTGCTCGCGCTCGTCGGCGCCCTCGGGGTCGTCGTGGCCGTCAATTCGATCGGCGGAAAGCTGAACCTGCCGCGCCTCGGGCCCGAGTGCACGGTGCGCGCCGACGGCGAGGTCACGCTCGACCTGGTCCAGATGGCGAACGCGGCGACGATCGCCGCGGTCGGCGTGCGGCGCAAGATGCCCGAGCGGGCCGTGGTTGTCGCCCTGGCCACCGCCTTCCAGGAATCCAAGCTGGAAAACCTGGAGAGCGGTGACCGGGATTCGGTCGGGCTGTTCCAGCAGCGGCCCAGCCAGGGCTGGGGCACCCCGGAGAAGATCCAGGATCCCCGGTACGCCGCGGGCAAGTTCTACTCCTCCCTCAAAAAGGTCAAGGGCTGGGAGCGGATGCGGGTGACCGACGCGGCGCAGAAGGTGCAGCGCTCGGCCTACCCGAACGCGTACGAGAAGTGGGCCGACGAGTCCGCCGTGCTCGCCAAGGCGCTGACCGGCGACGCCATCGGCGCGGTCGAGTGCACGATCAGCGGCGAGCCCGCCCTGCGCGGGGCCGCGGCGGCCACCGCGCTGGCCGACGGCATGCGACTCGACTGGGGCAACGGCCTCGACTCCATCGGGTCGGCGCGGGCCGACGGCCTGACCGTCGCCGTCAAGGACGTCAAGATCGGCTGGCGCTACGCGCACTGGCTCGTCTCACACGCGAGCGGCACCGGCCTCTCGCGGGTGCGTTTCGCCAGCCTCGAGTGGAACGCGGCCGACGGCAAGTGGCAGCCGGTAACCGGCGAGCGGACCGCGGACAACGGCACCGTCGTCGCCGAGGTCTTCAGCTGAGCGGCACATCGAAGGACGTGAGCAGGAAAGCCCCGCACCTCACCTTCGCATTCTCCGCCGTTCGGGTCACCCGGGACCACGCCTCGGATGTTCCCTGGTCATAGCGCTGCGTATACATCGACATGGACAGACAGCGACCGGACTGGTACTAGTTATTCGTGCTCCACGCCATCGAATGGGTCCTCCTCGGAGCCGTGAGCGTCATCGCCGTCATCATCGGAGTCAGCCGCCACAAGCCGGCCCGGGTCGGCCCATGGCTACTGATCGCCGCCGCCGTCACCTCGCTGGCCGTCGGTGACGTCTTCTACGCCCTGCGCCGGTCCGCGGCCGCTGACGTCTCCTACCTGGCGATGTTCGCCTTCGTTGCGCTGGCCATGCTCCAGCTGACCCGCGGCGGCGCGATCCTGATGAACCGCGCCCGGCTGATCGATCTGCTCGCGTTCACGTGCTCGGCGCTGCTGGTGGTGTGGGTCTTCGTGATCGGCGACAGCGGCCAGTTCGGCAGGATCTCGCCGGCCGACGTGATCGGCGGCCTGCTGCTGGTCGGCGTCGCCGTGCGGCTGATCGTGGCGGCCTGGTTCAACTGGTCGGCGGTGCTGCTGGGCGTGGGCGCGCTGGGCATGCTGATCAGCGACATCACCTACCCGATGGCGCCGAACGCCGCGACCGAGGCCGGCTACGTCGTGCTCTACCTGGCCTGGGGCGCCGCGGCGCTGCACCCGTCGATGGCCCGGCTGACGAGCCCGATGCCGACCCGCCCGGCCACGTGGCAGAGCCACTGGACCGCGCTGCTCGGCCTCTCCGTGGCGACGCCACCGCTGGTCCTGCTGATCGAGTCCCTGTCCGGCACGGTCCGCGACGGCGTGGCGATCGCCGTGGTCGGCGGCCTGACGCTGGTGCTGACCTTCACCAGGCTGGCGGATTCGGTCTCACAGAACGGCCAGGCGCTGACCCGCGAACGGGCCCTGCGGGAGGCCAGCGCGGCCCTGGTCGCGGCGGCCGACGAGACGGCGGTGGACGAGGCCGTCCGGGCCGCGGTCACGCAGCTGCTGCCGCCGCACGACGTGCGGCGCATCGTCTTCGCGACGGACGACCGTCAGCTCACCCTGGCGGCCCTCCCGGCGGCACAGGCGGGTCCCCGCCCCCGCAGCTGGTGGCTGGACGAGAAGGAGCGGACCGACTTCCAGGGCGTGGCCGAGGCCACACTGGTCTGTCCGCTGTGGCTGGAACCGCTGGCGGTCGCCCGCCCGAACGGCGGTGCGCTGGTGCTGTCGGGCCGCCTGGACATGCTGACGGCCAGCCGCGACGCCTTGGAGGTGCTGGCAGGGCAGGCCGCGCTGGCCCTGGACCGGATCTCGCTGGTGGAGGCGGTCGGCCGCCGCGACAGCGACCTGTACCTGCGTGCGGTGATCCGCAACACCGCCGACGTGATGCTGGTGATCGACGAGGACAAGCAGATCCGGTACGCGAGCCCGGCGCTGCGCGAGCTGATCGGCGTGGCGGACCTGCCGCCGTTCACCACCCTCCACGACCTGGTGCACCCCGACGACCGCGGCCAGGTACGCCGGGCGCTGCAGGACGAGGGCGACGGGGTGGTGTACTGCGCGCTGCAGCGCACGGACCAGCGCCAGATCCTGGTCGAGGCGACCTACCGCGACCTGCGGGAGGACCGCCTGGTGCAGGGCTACGTGGTGACGATGCGCGAAGTCACCCACTCGCACGACCCGATGGATCGGGTGCCACACCTGGAGCACGTGGACGAGCTGCCGGCCTGGGTCAACCGCCGCAGCGCGCAACACAAGTTCCGCTTCTGATCCGTGCCCGACGCACCGAAGCCCCGGACGAGGTCCGGGGCTTCGTCTGCGGTCGACTCGGTCAGCGGGTGATGCGGCGACGGCCGCTGGCACCGACCACCAGGGCGACCCCGATGGCGGCCAGCACGATCTGGAACGCCAGCTCGATCCAGTCGATGCCGCCGGTCTTGTCGACGCCGAAGGCGCGGGCGAGCACCGTGCCCAGCAGGGCGGCGACGACACCGATGACCATGGTCAGCCAGATCGGGATGTTCTGCTTGCCGGGTACGACCAGGCGGCCGAGCGCGCCGATGATCAGGCCGATGATGAGTGCGGTGATGATGCCGGTGACGGTCATTTGGGGTCCCCCTCGGGGTCGAGAAGCTGTCGCGTTCGTCTGACCCCGAGAATTCCCGAGCGTTCCGGAAACCAAACCGCCCTATTTCTTGGCCTTGCTGTCACCCGAATCGGAGGTTGACAGCGCGGCGATGAAGGCCTCCTGCGGCACCTCCACGCGGCCGACCATCTTCATCCGCTTCTTGCCTTCCTTCTGCTTCTCGAGCAGCTTGCGCTTGCGGCTGATGTCACCGCCGTAGCACTTGGCGAGGACGTCCTTGCGGATGGCGCGGATGGTCTCCCGGGCGATGATCCGGCTGCCGATGGCGGCCTGGATCGGCACCTCGAACTGCTGCCGAGGGATGAGTTTCTGCAGCTTCGACGCGATGGTCACGCCGTAGTTGTATGCCTTGTCCTTGTGCACGATCGCGCTGAACGCGTCGACGGGCTCACCGTGCAGCAGGATGTCCACCTTGACCAGGTCGGCGACCTGCTCGCCGGAGGGCTCGTAGTCGAGCGACGCGTAGCCCTTGGTCTTGCTCTTGAGCTGGTCGAAGAAATCGAAGATGATCTCGCCGAGCGGCAGCGTGTAGCGAAGTTCCACCCGTTCGGTGGACAGGTACTCCATGCCGAGCAACTGGCCCCGCCGGCTCTGGCAGAGCTCCATCACCGCGCCGACGTACTCGTTGGGCACGAGGACCGTCGCCCGCACCACCGGCTCGTGGATCTCGGCGATCTTCCCCTCGGGGAACTCGCTCGGATTGGTCACGACGAACTCGGCGGCATCCTCGGTGAAGACCCGGTAGACCACGTTCGGCGCGGTCGAGATCAGATCCAGGTTGAACTCGCGCTCGAGCCGCTCCCCGATGATCTCGAGGTGCAGCAGGCCGAGGAAGCCACACCGGAACCCGAACCCGAGCGCGGCGCTGGTCTCCGGCTCGTAGGTCAGCGACGCGTCGTTGAGCTGCAGCTTGTCGAGCGCGTCACGCAGCGCCGGGTAGTCGGAGCCGTCGATCGGGTACAGCCCCGAGTAGACCATCGGCTTCGGGTCGGAGTAGCCGCCCAGCGCCTGCTTGGCCGGCCGGTTGTTGCCGGTGACGGTGTCGCCGACCCGGGACTGGCGAACGTCCTTGACGCCGGTGATGAGGTAGCCCACCTCACCGACACCGAGGGCGCCGGCCTTCTCCATCTCGGGCGAGACGACGCCGATCTCCAGCAGCTCGTGCACGGCCCCGGTGGACATCATCTTGATCCGGTCCCGGGCCTCGATCCGCCCGTCGATGACCCGGACATAGGTGACGACGCCACGGTAGACGTCATACACCGAGTCGAAGATCATCGCGCGGGCCGGCGCGTCGGCGTCGCCGACCGGCGGCTGGAACTGCCGGACGACCTCGTCGAGCAGGTGCGCCACCCCGACCCCGGTCTTGCCGGAGACCCGCAGCACGTCCGACGGCTCGCAGCCGATGAGCTTGGCGAGCTCCTCGGCGTACTTCTCGGGCTGGGCCGCCGGCAGGTCGATCTTGTTGAGCACGGGGATGATGTGCAGGTCGTTCTCCATCGCCAGGTACAGGTTGGCGAGGGTCTGCGCCTCGATGCCCTGCGCCGCGTCGACGAGCAGGACCGCGCCCTCGCAGGCGGCGAGGCTGCGGGAGACCTCATAGGTGAAGTCGACGTGCCCAGGCGTGTCGATCATGTTGAGGACCGCGGTGTCGCCCGTGCGGTCGCCCTCCCGGACGACCCAGGGCATGCGCACGGCCTGGCTCTTGATGGTGATGCCGCGCTCGCGCTCGATGTCCATCCGGTCGAGATACTGGGCGCGCATCTGCCGTGGGTCGACCACGCCGGTGATCTGCAGCATCCGGTCGGCCAGGGTCGACTTCCCGTGGTCGATGTGCGCAATGATGCAGAAGTTCCGGATGCGACCCGGATCAGTCGCTCCGATGATGTTCACGCCGGGGTCGAGCGGTCCAGGCACGATCGTCCGTTCTTCTCAAGCGAGCTGGCTACCGGCGAAGGCGCCGGCAATGTCTATCGTCCCACGCCGCCACCGAGCGCCAGGATCACACCCGGTCGAGGGGCAGGTGAGGCGAACCGGGAAGGTCGACGCTGATCGGATCCCCGGGCCGGATCGTGCCGCCGTGCAGGACAACGGCCATGACCCCCGCCTTGCGGACCAGATCGCCCCGACTGTCTCGGCCGAGGACGTGTTTGAGCAGGCCGGTGCGGTAGGTGTTGATCTGCTGGCAGGGGTTACGCAGGCCCGTGACGATCACCGCCGGCCGGGGGATGCCTCCGTCCCCGGCGGGACTCCCGGCCGCATTCTCGGCCTCGATCCGCGCGGCGAGGACCGTGACGACGGAGGCGACGGCGGCCTCGGTCTTCGTGGCGGCCGCAGCAGCGACAACGGCCGCAGCGCCGCCCGCCGGCCCGACCCCCGCACCATCCGCGAACCCGACCCGATCCGCCGGACCATCCGAGCCCTCAACCGGAACCTCGGCGCCACCCGGAGACCCGGTCCCAACCGCCCCACCATCCGTGCCCCCGACCGGAACCTCGGCGCCACCCGCAGACACGGTCCCAACCGCCCCACCATCCGTGCCCCCGACCGGAACCCCGACGCCACCCGCAGACCCCACCCGAGCCCCCGCACCATCCGGGGGCCCGCCCGGGTCCGCCGTTCCGTTCGAGGGTTCGGCCGTGGTTGCGGCAGTGGCCTCACCCGCCGGCAGCGGACCGAAGCGCAAGATCGTGCCGACCGGCAGGTCGAGCAGGTCAAGGCCGGTCGTGGTGATGTTCTCCCCCAGGCCGCCCGCCGGCACCTCGTAGCCCTCCGGGCGCACCTCGTCGTGCAGTTCGGCGTGGATGAGATGGACCTGGCGCAGGTTGGGCTGGGTCGGGTCCGCGGCTACCCGGCTTCGATGCCTGACCGTCACGCCCGCGTGCACGTCACCCACCACGCCGAGTCCGGCGACCAGGGTGATCTCGTCCCGGGTCGGCTTGGTGAACGAATACACGTCGTTGCTGCTCACCGAGGCGACAACGCCCCGCAAGCCCGGTTCCGCTCCGACAATCCCGGAAGCCGCCGGCTCCTGCTGATAAGCGCCCATAGACCCGAGTCTGCCCAAGCAACACCACGTTCCTCGACCCCGTTCCCACCGCACGGCCCTCAACCACGCAACCCACGCACGGCCCTCGTGGTGATGGGCCGCCACTACGGGCCGCCATCACCAAGCACGCCGCCGCTTCGGCACCGGCCCCGACCGCCGATGGCGACGCCCCGGCTTGGGTGGCCGGCCCGCGGGCCGGTCAGTCCGGCGGCTCCAGGAACAGCTCGGAGAGGCGCGGCAGACGCCGCTGCATCTCGTCCTCGTTGTCGAAGTCCCACAGCATCGCCGGATCCGGCCTGGTCGGCGCCGCGTCCTTGGCGGGCAGCCCCGAGCCCGTCGCCTGCCGGTGCGCCTCCTCCGCGATGGTCAGCACCTCCTCCGCCTCGAAGACCGCGCCCGTCGACGCCGCGGCCCGCACCGCCGGGAGGTCGGCCAGCGAGTCGGGCTCGCGGACCGCGCGGGCCACCACCTCCCGCCCGTTGGCGATCAGCCAGCCGCGGAAGTTGTCGAAGCCGTCGTCGGAGCAGCCGCCGTTGATCAGATAGGCCGCCGCCCACAGGTCCTCCTTGCCGGAGGCGGCCATGACCTTGTCGAGGTGGCGGCCCCACGCCGCGATCTCGTCGGGGTCGCGGGTGGCCAGGTCGGCAATGGCCCGCTTGGCCACCTCGTCAGGCGAACCCGGCCGGTCGGCGGTCGCCCGGTCGATGACCGTCCAGAAGTCGTCCGTTCTCATGGCCACAGCCTGCCAGCCGGGTACGACAGGAACGGGGAGGCAGGATGGGGGCATGCGCGCGGTCTTCCTGCCCGATGTTGCCTACGGAGCTACGGCCGTACGCCCGGATTGGGGTGATCTGCCCGCGGCCCTGCGGGAAGCGGTCGGCGCGCGGCTCGGCGCACCCGTCACGTCCGCGGCCAGCGCGGGCGGCGGTTTCACCCGCGCCTTCGCGGCCCTGCTCACGACGGCGACCGGGGACCGGGCGTTCGTCAAGGCCGCGCCGCTGACCCAACCGATCTCCGACTGGTACGCACGCGAGGCCGCGATCACAGCCGCCCTGCCGGCGGAGGTCCCGGCCGCCCGGCCGCGGTGGACGCTGGTGGCCGAGGGGCACTTCGTGCTCTGCCTGGAGGCGGTCGAGGGGCGCCTGCCCGCGCTGCCCTGGGCGCCCGCGGACCTGGCCGCGGCGCTGTCCGCGTGGGAGGCCTCGGCGGCGGCGCTGAGCAGGCCGTCCGCCGAGCTGCTCGGACTGGGCCTGCCGGCGCTCGGCGACATCGTGCGCGACGAGTTGTCGTGGTGGTCCGAGATCGCGGCCGGGCGTGCGCCGCTGCCACCCGCGCCGTCCTGGGTGCCCGGCCGGCTGGGCGAGCTTGCCGCGCTGGAGCGGGGCCTGCCGGCCCTGGTCGCGGGGCCGGGCATGCTGCACGGCGACCTGCGCGTGGACAACCTGCTCCTCGACCGCAGCGGCAAGGCGTGGCTGTGCGACTGGACGTGGCCGTGCCTGGGCGAGCCGTGGTTCGACACGGTGACGCTGCTGGTCACGGCGTACGCGAGCGGACTGGACGTCGACGCCGCCCTGTCCGGTTGGCGCGCGCCACCGGAGGGCGTCGACGGCGCCTTGGCGGTGCTCGGCGGATACTGGCTGACGCGGGCCGCCGGCGGGCCGAGCAGTGCTTCACCACACAGTCGGCAGCATCAGCGCTTCAGCGGCGAGCAGGCCCTCGGTTGGCTCGCGGAGCGCCGCGGCTGGGCCTCCTAGCTGGGCTTTTCCGGTCCGGCGAGGCGGCGTGGGGCCGAGCGATTTGGGTGCCACGAAGCGGGCCTGATACATTGGTTCGTCGCGTGTGGTGACGTTGCTTTTGGCTGCGGTCGCCACCGTCCGAGTACATCATCCGAACTAGTCAGGACAAGGCTGTCGCGTGGCGAACATCAAGTCCCAGATCAAGCGCAACCGGCAGAACGAGAAGGCCCGGCTGCGCAACAAGTCGGTCAAGTCGTCGCTCAAGACCGTGATCCGCAAGCTGAACGAGGCGAGCGCGGCCGGCAACAACGAGACGGCCACCGCGCTGCTGCGTGACGCCTCGCGCCAGCTCGACAAGGCCGTGAGCAAGGGCGTCATCCACAAGAACCAGGCGGCGAACCGCAAGTCGGCCATCGCCAAGCGGGTCGCCTCGCTGTCTGCCTGACCGCAGGCTGGTCATAGACCGCACCTCCGGGCACCGCAGGACCTCCGGGTCCGGCGGTGCCTGAGTTGTATCCGCCAACGGCAGCCGGCCGACACACCTCGGACCCTGCCAAGGAGACCGCCAGGATGGCCCGGTCGACCAGGCCGACAAGCCGACCAGACCGATCAGAAGCCGTCAGGATGGCCGGTCGAGCAACAACCGCCAAGCCCGGCCCCTCCACCAGAAGCCGCCAGGCCAGCCGGTCGAGCAACAACCGCCAAACGCGGCCCCTCCACCAGAAGCGGCCAGGCCAGCCGACCGCGCAACAACCGCCAAACGCGGCCCTCCATCAACCGCCAGGGCGGCCGGGTCGGCAGGTGGGCGACGGCCAGCGGTCGCCGACGATCGACGGGTCAGGGATCTCCCCGGGCGGCAGGGCGCAACGTCCCCGGAACCGCCGCCCTCCGGCTGGTGGCAAGGCACCCGAAAGGCACGGAGAACCGCGGCGCGAAATCACTGATCACCGTCGGGATGCCGCGGCCGCGCGGCCCGAGACGCGCCTGGGGCTACTCGTAGCGGCGCGCCGCCGACTGACGGGCTCGCTGCTGACGCTCGTCCAGCGCCTCCACCCGCTGCCAGGCGACCGGCGGCTCGTTCAGCGCACTCGTGTCGATCGCTCCCATCGGCGGCGGCGTCCACCGCTCGCCGATCGGCCCGCCCGGCACCGCCGCCTGCCGGGCCTCGGCAGAACGCAACGCCGGCGCGCCGCCGGGCCGGGAAGCCGCGATCAGTGAGGCCGGCAGCCGCACGGTCTCCGCGGCGCCCGAAGACTCCGACGCGCGGGCGACCGGGCGCTCGACGGCCACGGGCCGCCCGGCCCCGGTCCGCATCAGCCGTCCCGCCACCACGTCGTTGAGCTTGACCATCACCGCGACCGTCATCGGCAGGACCAGCACGCCCCACCAGCTGACCAGCTCGGCCAGCGCCAGCAGGATGCCCAGCGCCACCGCACCCTCGAGAAACACGAAGCAGAGGAAGCCGCTGGGCGCCAGATATTGCAACCCCAGCATGCGTGCGTAGAGCGGCTGCTCCCGGGCCTCGTCGCGGGACATTCCGGCGCGGCGCGACCGGGTCATCGCGCACCGCCGGACCGGCGTGCGGCCGCGACGGCGAAGACCGCCTGTTCCAGCGCGTAGCCACGGTCCTCGGCACCGCCCTTGACCGCCGCGTTGCAGTCGGCCGCCGCGCGCATCGCGTCGACCAGGCCCTCGGGGGTCCAGCCGCGGCTGCGTTCCTGCGCCTTCTGGATCTTCCACGCGGGCATGCCGAGCGAGCTGGCCATCTGGTACGGATTTCCGCGGCCGGCCGAGGCCACGCGCGCGACCGTGCGGACGCCGTCGGCGATGGCGTCCGCGATCGGCACCGGGTCGACGCCGACGTGCAGCGCCCAGCGCAGCGCCTCGAGCGCGCCCGGCACGTCGCCGACCATCGCCGCGTCGGCGACCGCGAAGCCGCTGACCTCGGCGCGGCCCTTGTAGTAGCGGGCCACCACCGCCGCAGTGATCTTGCCGTCGGTGTCGGCGAGCAGCTGGGAGCAGGCCGCCGCGATCTCGCGCAGGTCGCTGCCCACCGCCGCGAGCAGCGCGGACGCCGCCTGCTCGTCGCAGCGGCCGCCGTGGCGCCGGAACTCGTCGCGCACGAACGCGATCCGCTCGCGGTCACCCTTGAGCTTCGCCACGGGCACGACCGTCGCGCCGGCCGTGCGCAGGCCGTCAGCGAAGGCCTTGCCCTTGGCCCCGCCGACGTGCGCCACGATCAGCGTGACGTCCGGATCGGGATTCTTCGCGTACGCCAGCAGCGCCGCGACGAGGTCCTTGCGCGCGTCCTGCCCGCTGCGGATCACCAGCACCCGCCGGCCGCCGAACAGCGACGGGCTGAGCATCTCGGCGACCTCGCCGGCGCTGAGGGCACCCGCCTCGTACTCGCGGACGTCGGCGCCCGGCTCGTCGGCCCGCGCCGCGGCGACCGCCGCGGTGATCGCCCGGGCGGCGAGGAGTTCCTCGTCGCCTTGGACGAGCAGCAACGAGGCGGGAGGTGCGGTGTTCACGTCCGGAATCTTCGCACGAAGGCCTGACGCTTCCGCACGGCTCACTCCTTTGCGCCGCCGTCCAACCACTGAACGCGAAAGCAGACATATCGGCGATCCGCCATGTGGTTCCCACCGTAATGGTTCTCGATCAGGCTGAATGTCTGCCTTGCGCGGCGAACGTGATCCGACACACATACGAACCGATCGCCCGGGGTCGAATCGCACTCTCGGCCTAATCCGGGCGTGTCGGGTGCGGCGGGACCCCGGAGGGCGACGCGACGCTCAGTGATCCTTCGGAAGATCCGAGGTCGCGGTCGCCCAGCTCGTGTTCGCGGTGGTGCCCAGCGTGATGGTCACCGTGCCGCCGCGCTGCAGGTACGACTCCGGCAGCCAGGAGCGCCGCAGCGCCGAGCCGTTCAGCTTGACGCTCTGGACGTAGGTGTCGGCGCTGTTCGCGTTGACCGTGAGGCGTACGCCGTTGCTGCGATCGATCACCACGCGACTGAAGACCGGGCTGCCGAGCAGCAGTTCCGCGCGGCCCGGCACCTGAGGGAAGAGGCCGATCGCCGCGAAGACGTACCAGGAGCTCATGGTGCCGAGGTCGTCGTTGCCGGGCAGCCCACCGGGCCCGGTCCCGTACGCGGTGTCGACGATCTGCCGCACCGTCGCCTGCGTCTTCCACGGCTGGCCAAGCCCGTTGTACAGCCAGGGTGCGTGGATGCCCGGCTCGTTGGTCGGGTCGTACCGCAGCGCGTTCCCGCCGAGCACCGCCCAGTTGCCGTTCTCGTCGTGGAAGAAGCCGTCCAGCCGCGTCGCCGCCGCGGACCGGCCGCCCATCAGCGTGGCCAGCCCGGAAACGTCCTGCGGCACCATCCAGGTGTACGTGGCGCTGGAGCCCTGCGCGAAGCCGACGTCCGTAGACGGCGTGAAACCGCTCTGCCAGCTGCCGTCCGCCCGCCGCGCCGCCTGGTAGCCGACCGCCGGGTTGTACGTGTTCTTCCAGTAGTCCCCGCGCGGCAGCAACTGCCGGTACAGGTCGTCACGCCCGGCCCGGCGCGCCCACATCGCCAGGGAGAAGTCGGCGAGCGAGTTCTCCAGCGTCTCGGCGGCACCGCCCCAGCAGTGGCAGACGTCGTTCGCGGCGTACTTCAGCGCCAGGTACGTGTTCAGCGTGGGTCGCTGGCCGAGGCACTGGCCGGGGCATCCGGCGTCGGAGAGCGCGTCCTGGTTCTGCACCGTGGCCTGCTTGACCAGCGACGCGAGCGCGGCATCGGCGTCGAAGCCGCGCGCACCCATCGCGTGGTAGGTGGCCAGCGTCGGCGCGGCCGGGTCGCCGGTCATGACGTGGGTGGGCGCGCCGAGGTGCAGCCAGCGGTCCCAGACGCCGTTGTTCTGTGCGGCGAAGTCCAGCATCGACTGGGCCATGTCGCCGGCGACGTCGGGCCGCAGCAGGGCCAGCAACTGGATCTGCGCCCGGTACTGGTCCCAGCCCGAGAAGGTGCCGTATGCGGCCTGCCGGCCGGCCCGGATGCTGTGCACCCGCAGGTCGGCGCCGAGGTAGCGGCCGTCTATGTCGCTGATCGTCTGCGGTTGCATGAGCGAGTGGTAGACCGCGGTGTAGAAGGCGGCCGTCCGGGCCTCGGTGCCGCCGCCGACCCCGATGCGCCTGAGCTCGGTGTTCCAGGCGTCCCGGGTGGCCGCCGCGACGGAGTCGACGGTGGCGGTGTCCGGCACCTCGGCGTCCCGGTTGGCCGCGGCGCCGGCCGGGCTCACGTACGAGATGCCGACCCGCATCCGCACGTCGCCGCCGGCGGCCGTGTCGAAGCCGACCCAGCCGCCGGAGCCCTTGCCGGCCCGGTCCGCGCCGGTGAGGTAGCTCTCTCCCCCGGTCGCCGTGGTGCCGCCCGGGGTGACCGTCGCGTTCTGCCAGGTCCCGGTCCGGGCGAAGTCGCGGTCGAAGACCGCGCTGAAGTACAGCCGGTAGTACGAGCGCCGGTTCGGGTTGGTCGCCCCGCCGCCGTTTCCCCGCCGCCCGCAGAAGCCGCCGGTCAGGACCGACCCAGTCACCGTACGGGTGGTGGCGTCGATGTCGATCCGGGCGTCCTCGCTGCCGTTGAGCGAGTTCGACGTGCGGAACAGCAGGTTCGCGGCGGAGCCGGCGGGGAACGAGAAGTTCCCGATGCCGGCCCGCGTGCTCACCGCGAGATCGGTCCGCACGCCGTTGTCCAGCCCGACGGTGTACCGCCCGGGGCTTGCCGACTCGGCGGCGTGCGAGAACGTGGAGGAGTAGCGCTGGTCGCGGGTGTCGGCGGTGGGTGAGGTGGTCACGTCACCCACGTACGGCATGATCGGCACATCGCCGGCCGCACCGGGGCTGCACCCGGCCCCGTTGACGTGTGTCAGGCTGAAGCCACGCAGCTTGGTCACGTTGTAGTCGTAGCCGTTCGACGCGGGCGCGCCGGTCTGGTCACCGGCGGTGTTCGTCGGGCTCCACGCGATCATGCCGAACGGCCGGGTCGCGCCGGGCCAGGTGTTGCCGCCGCGGGTGGTACCGACGAACGGGTCCACATAGCTCGCCGGGTCCTCGATCAGCGGCACCGGGGCGGGTGCGGCGGCGGCCGGGACGCCGGGAGACAGCGTCGCGATCAGGACCGCACCCACCGTCCCGGCAAGCACGGCACGTGCGCGTGACATCGACATGCGTCTGCCTTTCCGAGGTTACGCAGACATTACGATGACGTAGATGATCACCGATACATTCGCGCCCTGCCGCGGGGTGAACGCTGCGCGAACCGTCATCGGTGCGCTTCCCCCAGCCACTGCTCGAACGTCTGCGTGCCCCTCGGGCCGGGGCCGGTAGGCAGCAGGCCACCGCCGGCCATCGGACCGGGCAGCCACAGCGGCACGACCGGCCGGCGCCGGCTTCCGCCCGCCCGGATCAGCCGGCGGGCCATGTCGACAAGCGACTCGACCCGCGGCCCGGCGAGGTCGGGCGCGGCCTTCTGCGGCCCGCCGGCGACGATCGCGACCAGCGCCTCGGCGACTTCACGCACGGCGATGGGCTGGACGGTCAGCCGCGGCACCAGCGCGATCGGCCCGGGCATCCGGTCGAGCAGCTGCCCGGCGAACTCGTGGAACTGCGTCGCCCGCAGTACGGTCCACGGCACGGACCCATCCCGGACGACCTGTTCCTGACGCAGCTTGCCCTGGTAGTAGCCGGTCTTCACCCGGTCGATCCCGACGATCGACAGCGCGACGTGGTGCCGCACCCCGGCGCGCGCGGCCGCGCCGAGCAGGTTGCGCCCCGCGACGTCGAAGAACCGCACGGCGACGTCCCGCTTCAGCGTCGTCACGTTGCTCACGTCGATCGTGGCGTCCACCCCGTCGAGCGCGGCGTCCAGCCCCGACCCGGACACCAGGTCGACACCCGTCGAGCGGGCCAGCACCACGGGCTCGTGCCCCGCGGCGGCCAGCACCTCGACGACGTGCCGGCCGGTCACCCCGGTGCCACCTGCCACTGCGACCTTCATCGTTGTCTCCTCCATCGCTGATCACTCTTCCGCGAGTTGGACGAGGCAGCCCTCCCCGATGTGACGCCCCGGCCGGACGGAACGCGAATCACCCGGGCGACGACGGCAGGACCGCCATCGGTGCCGGCCCCGGCCAGGTCACCGCCCTAATCGGTACGCAGCCCGCGCGCGTCACACGGTGGTACAGGTCAACAGCTCAGCGGGCTCCTCACTCGATACGGAGGACGGCAGGCGCGCCGTGCACCTGGTTTTCGGCGCATTCGCCTCGATCACGACGTCGTCGGCAGCGTTGAGCGACGCCGTCAGCCGCACCGTCGCGGGGCCGTTCACACCGACGCGCACCGCGGAGCGAGCCAGCACGAACCGGGATCCATCGTCGCTGACCGTCTCCATCGTCGCGTCGAGCACTGCGCCGGCCTCAAGGTCGGGAAACGTCAGCTCCGCCGTGATGGTCGTCGAAACGGGGCTCACGATGCTGCGCTGGACAACCACCATCGGCTCGGTGGAGCCGGCCAACGTCCCGCCGGTTCCCATGACGAGCAACGTCGCCCCGCCGGCCAGCAGCACCGCCAGCATGCTCAGCAGCCCGGCCAGCATGACGGCCATGACGCCGCGCCGACCGGCCCGAAGCTCCGACGCGGCCGTCGAGGCCGGTCCCACCAGCAGCGTGGACAACTGGCCGCCGAGCGCGACCAGGACCGCGACCAGTGCTGTCACCACGGCGCCGACGGCCAGCACCTGTGCCGGCACCGACCGGTCCAGCTGGTTGACCGTCGCCAGACAAAGGCCGGTCAGCAGCGCGGCCACCAGACAGACCGTCACCACGACCGGCTTCGTGCCGGCGCCGGTCCCCGCGGGCGCGAGCGCCGATTGCCCAGGTGCGTTGGACGGCGTCGCCAAGTCCTGGTCCCCGGCCTGCGGGACGTCCCGATCCCCGCCTGGCGGCTCGGCCTGCATGTCTGTCACAACGTCTCCGATCAACGGGTAGACCTGAAGCGGGCTCGTCAACCCGCCGGCAACTAAGGGCATGATCAACCGCCCCTCGGGCGCAGGGCGGCCGACGGCCGAACCCGTCAGCCGTTAGGAGTCGGCGGATCACCGCGGGCGACGACGGCAAGACCCCCATCGGTGCTGACCGCGGCGAGGTCACCGCCCTCATCGGTACGCAGCACGCGCGCACCACTGCGGCTGAGCCGGGCGAGGAGGCCGGCATTCGGATGGCCGTAGTCGTTGCCGGCCCCGACGCTGACGAGCGCAACGGCGGGGTCGACGGCATCGACGAACTCCGGCAGTTGGTACGCGCTCCCGTGGTGAGCGACCTTCAGAACGTCGGCGCGCACGGCCGCCGGCCCGAGATGGCTGAGCAGTTCCTGCTGCTCCTCGGTCTCGGCGTCGCCCGGCAGCAGCAGGGTCCGCCCGTCGACCCGGGCCCGCAGCACGAGCGAGTTGTTGTTCGGGTCAGAACTGGTGCCGCGCAACGGTCGGTACGGCCCCAGCACCCTCACCTCGAGCCCGCCGACCGCGTACGACCAGCCGGGGCCGACGGCCAGCATCGGCGTGCGCGCCCCGGCGGCCTGCGCGGCGACGAGGGCCCGGCCGCCGGGCGGGTCGGGCCAGTCGGGCGTGACGACGGCGGCGACGGACCGGTTCCGGAATACCCCGGCGACCCCGCCGATGTGGTCGACGTGGAAGTGGCTGACGACGAGGAGCACGACCTGACGAACGCCGAGCCGCCGCAGGCAGTGGTCGACGGGCGCCGGCTCGGGCCCGGCATCGACCACGACCGCCCGGCCGGCGCCCGCGGGCAGCACCACGGCGTCGCCCTGCCCGACGGCGCAGGTGACGATCAACCAGCGCGGCGGCGGCCAGCCGGAGGCGAGCAGCCGTACGGGCAGCGTGCCGAGCATGGCACCGGCGCAGAGAACCGCGACGAGGCGCCGGACGACCGGCCGCCGGGCGGCGACGAGCAGCGCGACCGTGGCGGCGCCGAGCAGCAGCGCACCGAGCACCCCGCCGGGCCACGGCAACGCACCGGCGGGCACCCGGGCGCCGTAGGTCGCGACGACGACGAGCCAACGCGCCGGCCACTGCCCCACCCAGGCGGTGAACTCCGCGCCGGCCGGCCACACCGGCGACAGCACGGCGGCGGAGACGCCGAGCAGCGTGGCGGGCGCGATCGCCGGCACGACGAGCAGGTTCGCCGGGACGGCGACGAGGCTCACCGACCCGGAGATCCCGGCCACGACGGGGCCGCACGCCACCTGCGCCGCGGCCGGCACCGCGAGGGCCTCGGCGGCGCCGGGCGGCCAGCCCCGGTCGCGCAGGGCATCACGCCACTTCGGAGCGAGCAGCAGCAGGCCGCCGGTGGCCAGCACCGAGAGTGCGAAGCCGACGTCGCCGGCCAGTTCGGGGTCGACGACGATCAGGACGGCCACCCCGGCGGCGAGCGCGGGCAGCGCCGCGCGGCTGCGCCCGGCCGCGAGCCCGAGCAGCCCGATCGCCCCCATCGCGGCGGCACGCACCACGCTCGGCGACGGCCGCGCCAGGATCACGAACCCGGCCAGCGCGACGGCGCAGACCAGCGCGGTGACGACCGGCCCGGCCCTGGTCCACCGCACCGCGAACAGCACCACGCCGAGGATGATCGCCACGTTGGCGCCGCTCACGACGTTGAGGTGAGTCATCCCGGTCGCCCGGAAGTCCTCCTCCAGGGCGGGATCGAGTTGGCTGGTGTCGCCGACGACCAGCCCCGGCAGCAGCCCACCGACGTCGTCGGGCAGCGGCGCGCACGCACGCTGCAGCCCGGCACGCAGGGCACCGGCGCCGCGCTGCGCCCACGAGGAGCGGCCGCGCAACCGCGGCGGATCGTCGGCGGACAGCACCGCGGCGCGCAGATCACCGCCGCGCGGCGCCAGCAACCGGCCCGCCGCCGAGGCCCGCTGGCCGGGCAGCAGCACTCTCCACGCGGGATCGGAACCGAGCACCAACGCCCGCGCCGAGAGGCGCAGCCGGGGAGCATCGTCGGGATACACGGCCGTGAGATCGACCGCGACCAGGTAGGTGGCCGGCGACCCGGGCGATCCCCGCAGGGCCCGCGGATCATCGCGCACCACCAGATCGACCCGAACGGTGGCGCCGTCCTCGACGAGCGTGGCGAGCGGCCCGGCCTCCCGCACACTCACCCGCGCCGCCGTGGCGACGGCGCCGCACCCCGCGCCGAGCAGGGCGGCGGCCACCAGCCATCGGGCCGCACCCGCCACCCGCCACCCGGACGAGACGCCGGGCAGGCCGGGTGACCACCGGGTCAGCGCCGCCACGGCCGCGGCGGTCAGTGCCGCTCCGCCGACGATCAGGCCGGTGCGGGCTGACAGGTACAGCGCCGCGAGGGCGGCCAGCCACAGGGACACCGCGAAGCCGGCCAGGCGGAGGTCCGGGGTGCGGCGGTCGGCACCCGCGTGGCCGGTCACACCGTCACCAGGTCTTTCAGCTGCTCGAAGCGGGCGGTGCCGATGCCCTCGACCTTGCGGAGGTCCGTGACGGCCCTGAAGCCGCCCTGCGCGTCGCGGGCATCCAGGATCCGCTGTGCCAGCACCGGCCCCACGCCCGGCAGGCCGTCGAGGTCCGCAAGGGTCGCGGTGTTCAGGTTGACCGGGCCGCCGGCCGGCCGGCCCTGCGCCGCGGGCCCGGTGGGGCCGGCCGCAACGGCACCCGGTGGCAGGGTGACGCCGACCATGATCAGTTCGCCGTCGGCGACCTTGCGAGCCAGGTTCAGGGGCGCGACGTCCACGCCCGGATCGGCGCCGCCGGCGGCACGCAGGGCGTCCGCGACGCGCGCGCCGGACGGGAGTTGCACCAGCCCCGGCTTGCGGACCTTGCCGCCCACGGCGACGACCACCTCGGCCGGGCCGGAGGTGCTTGGCACGGGACCGGCCGCGGCCGTTCCGTCGCCCGCGAGCGGAGCGCCCGCCGCGGCGGGATCGATTCCCGGCGGGGCCACCGGATCCACCCGCGGCCGCGCCCGCCAGGCGAGAAACGCCGCGACGAGCACGACGATGACCGCGACGGCGGCCAGCGCCCGCACTCCCCTCCGGCCGGGGTCGAACGCACCCAGCCGAGACCTCGGTGCGTCGCCGAAGGCACCCGCACCGCTGAGTACGGGATCGGCGGCCGCGAAAGAGTCGGTCCCGTCCACGAAGGGGCCGGCCCCCTGGGAGACGACCCCGAAGCGGTCGGCTCCCATGGAGTCGGCTCCCACAGAGCCGGATCCCATCGAGCCAGGTCCCATTGAGCCGGATCCCATAGAGCCGGATCCCATAGAGCCGGATCCGGCGGGATCGGGTCCGAAGAGGGCCGGCGGACGGATCGGGCGTCCCGCGCCGGTCCCCGCCGCCCAGGCCGGCCGGTAAGCAAGATCCTCGGCCACCGGCTCGACCTGGCGTGGCAGCGACGGCTGCGCCTCCTCGCCGGAGCGGGGCTCGAGGGTCACGTCGTCGGGCCAGCCCGGCAGCAGGTCGTCCCAGGTCAACGGCGGCCCACCCGGCACCGGCCAGCCGGCCCCCTCGGCAGACCCTGCCGCCGGCGCCCGCAAAGCGGGAGGGGAAGGCACCGGCGAAGCGGAAGGCACCGGCGCCCGCGAAGCGGGAGGACCCGACACCCCCGAAGCAGGAGGACCCGACACCCCCGAAGCAGGAGGACCCGACACCCCCGAAGCGGGAAGACCCGACACCCCCGAAGCAGGAGGACCCGACATCCGTAACGAACCCGGTGGGGTAGCCCAGGGCGACCCCACGGGATATGCGGACGGCACCCCGGCCTCTGGAACTGCCGCGTCCTCGCGGGCCGATGGGCCCTTCGGCGCCAGGACCGTCCGCAGCCTGGCGCTCACGTCGTCTGGGTTCCTCGCCTCACGCACCGGCCGAAACTAGGTCCCCTGGCCCGCTCCCCGCCTGCCCCGCTGTGGACAACCCGACGGTGTGGAAAACCCCTACCTCGTCCCCGTCCTGTGCTATGAGATGGCCCCGTGACAGTTACCGACCTGGCCGAGGCCATCCGCCGGCTCCGCGCGGCCGGCTGCGTCTTCGCCGAGGACGAGGCGGCCGTGCTCGGCGAGGCCGCCACCGACGCCCGCCACCTCGCCGAGCTGGTCGGCCGCCGGGCCCTGGGCGAGCCCCTGGAACAGGTCGTCGGCTACGCGGACTTCTGCGGCGTCCGGGTCCGACTGCGCCCCGGGGTCTTCGTTCCCCGCGTCCGCAGCGAACTCCTGGTCCGCACCGCCGCGGCCGAGAACGGCGGCGTCGTCGTCGACCTCTGCTGCGGCTCCGGCGCCCTCGGCCTCGCCCTGCGCCGTCAGCGCCCGGACATCACGCTCTTCGCCGCCGACAACGATCCCACCGCCGTGGCCTGCGCCCGCGACAACCTCGGAAGCAACGCCAACCAAGGCAGCATCAACCAAGGCAATGCCAACCAGGTCAACGTCTTCCAAGGCGACACCAACCAAGGCGGTCTCTTCCAAGGCGACACCAACCAAGGCGGTCTCTTCCAAGGCGACACCAACCAAGACGGCATCTTCCAGGGCGACACCAACCAAGACGTCTTCCAAGGCGGCGTCTTTCAAGGCGATCTCTTCGACGCCCTGCCAGCCGGGCTACGCGGGCGAATCGACATCCTGCTGGCCAATGTCCCCTACGTCGCGACCCGGCACATCCCCCTGCTGCCGCCCGAGGCTCGGGAGCACGAGCCACACCAGGCCCTCGACGGCGGCGACGACGGTCTCGACATCTTCCGCGCCGTCGTTGCGGGCGCCACCCGATGGCTGTCGCCCGGCGGCCTGATGCTCTCCGAGATCAGCGCGGCACAGACCGGAGCCGCCGTAGCCGCGGTGCGGGCCGCGGGGCTCCGGCCCGGCCTCGCCGAGGACGAAGAACTGGACGCAAGGGTCGTCACGGCCCGCCGTCTTGAGGTTCCGGAGGTCCCGCCGCTGCGATAAGGTCGGCCGCCGGTGGGAGGGGTGGTGGCGCGTGGGCCTGATCCGCAGGGCCGCCCGGGCCCGGCTGGCGAGCCAGGTCATCAGGCGGCTGCGACGGGCCGGCATCGCCGATGCCCGATACCACTCGGCCACGTTCTCCGTGCGGTTCACGGCGGCCGGCGACGACGTCCCGACCGTGCTGCGGCTCGACAGCCTGCTCGCGCAGCGGGGAAGAGTGCGACGGGAGCGGATCGACCGGTTCGTCGCCGGCCTCCTGCGCGCTCCCGGCCTGCCGGCGAGCTGGGACGCGGCCCGGCCGCTGCTGCGCCCCGTCCTGCGCGGCGCCAACACTCCGGCGGATGTCAGCGCGCCGCTGAGCCGGCCCGCGCTCCCCTTCCTGTCCGAGTTCGTCGTGGTGGACCATCCCGAGACGATGACCTACGTGGCGGCCGAGCACGGCTGGGGCGTGGACCCCGACGAGGTCTTCGCGGCCGCGCGCGCCAATCTGTCCGCCGCCACCCTGGTCGGCTCGGCTGCCGGGCCCGTCGTGGTGCAGTTCATCGACGACGGCGACGCCTACTGGACGTCGCATCTGCTGCTCGACGGGTGGCTGGCCGGGCTCGCCGGACAGGTCGGCGGGCGGCCGGTCGCCTTCGCGCCCGAGCGTGGGACGCTGCTGGTCGCCGCGGACGGCAGTGACCAGCTGCCGGGCCTGTTCGCCCGGGCCGAGGCCACCTACCTGGCGTCGCCCCGGGCGATCACCCCGATGGCGTACGTGAGCGACGCCGACGGCCGCACCGTGCCCTACCAGGCCGGGCCGGGTTCGCCGTACGAGATCCACGTGCGCCGCGCCGAGGCCGTCCTCGCCGCCAGGGAGTACGCCCGCCAGGCCGAACGGCTCCCGCTGGCCGCCGAGTTGCTGATCACCGACCACGGGCGCACCCGGGCCGTGTGGCGCAAGGACGGGCCCGCGCTGCTGCCGAAGGCCGACGAGGTGCAGCTGGGCGAGACGGTCCGGCCTTGGGCGCGGATCGAACCCCACCTGACCGAGGTACCCCTGACGCCGCCCAGGTGGAGCGGCGAGTCCTGGCCGCTGCTGTAGCCCTAGGTTCTGCGGTGTACGACCACCCCGGCGACGCCGGGGCCGACGTGCGCCGCCACCACCGCGCCGATCTCCGTGATGTAGCAGTCGCGTAGGCGATCGCCCAGCCGCACCGAGACCACGTCGGCCAGCGCCGCCGCCCGGTCCTCCGCGCCGAGGTGGTGCACCGCGATGTCGACCTCGCCCTCACCGGACGCCTCGACGGCCAGGTCGACGAGGCGGGCGAGGGCCCGGCCCGCGGTACGGACCCGGTCGCGGACGACGATCACGCCGTCGACCATGTGCAGGATCGGCTTGACCGACAGCGCGGTGCCGAGCAGGGCCGAGGCCGCCCCGATCCGGCCGCCGCGCCTGAGGAACTCCAGGGTGTCCACATAGAACAGGACGCTGACCTGTGCGGAGTGGTCGACCGCCGCCCGCCGTACCGTGTCGAGGTCGGCGGCCCGGCCGGCCGCCGTGGCCGCGGCCAGCGCCACGAAGCCCAGGCCCATGCCGGTTGTCTGACTGTCGACGACCTGGACCTGGGGCCCGATCTCGGCCGCGGCCAGCGCCGCCGCGTCGTAGGTGCCGGAGAGCTGGGACGACAGGTGCACGGAGACGATGCCGTCGGCACCGGCCTTCAGCAGCTTGCGGTACGCGATCACGAACTGTCCGGGCGCGGGCCGGGAGGTGCTGACGGCGACCCGCCGCTGGCCGAGGGCGTGGGCGACCTCAGCCGGCGAGATCTCTTCACCTTCGAGGCCTTCGGCTCCGTTGATGACGACGGTGAGCGGGACGACGGTGAGGTCGTACGTCCCGCTCAGCTCGGACGGCAGGTACGCGGTGGAATCGGTGACGACCGCGACGGGCATGCGGGCACCGTAGCCGATGGTGGGCTAGTTCGCGCGGATAGTGGTCACGACGAACGGCGTGCCCTGCTGGCAGGTCGTCATCATGCCCGGCTCGGCGTGGCCGGTCGCGGTGACCGAGGCGCCCACCTTGGCGACCGGTTTGAGCGCGGCGTCCTTGATGATCAGCAGGTGGTCGTCGAGGAGCAGGCAGCCCGGCTCGACCCCGGCCGTGATGGTGCCGGTGATGGTCTTGCTGCCGGGTTCGGCGGGCTTGCTCGCGCTGGACTTCTCCGTGGGGACTGCGGAGGAGGGCGTGGCCGAGGCGGGCGCGGGCGCGCCGGCGGAGTCATCCGAGGCTCCGTTGGCGCAGCCCGCGAGGGCCAGGACGGCCAGCAGGGGGAGGGTGAGGCGTCGAATAATCATGGTGACTTGGACGCTACCGGGTGGCCGGATCGTTCCTCGCGGGGGCGATCAAACCGGCGGCGGCGAAGGCCGGTCGGCGAACGGGCCGACGTTGTAGGTGGCGATCTGCCAACCCCGCAGCGTGTCGTGGGTGAGCTCCACCCAGTGGCAGTTCTGCAGGGCGCGCAGCGTGCGCAGTTGCTCGCGCGGCCAGCCGAGCAGGTGCCCGACGCCGGATCGCACGGCCGCGCCGTGCGTGGCCACCACGACGGTGCCGCCGGGCTCGACCAGGTCGGCCGCGGCCTGTAGCGCCTCGGCGACCCGCTTTCCCAGGTCGTCGAGCGTCTCCACCTCGCCGCCGATGTCGTCGGCGCCGGCCGTCCAGCGGGCGTACTCCTCCGGCCGGGTCTGGGTGATCTCGGTCATCGTGAGACCTTCCCAGAGGCCGAAGTAGCGCTCGCGGAGCCGCTGGTCGTAGGTCACCGACAGGCCGGTCAGCGCGGCCAGCGCGGCCGCGGTGTCGGCGGCCCGGCACAGGTCGCTGGCGACCAGCGCGTCGGGCCGCATCCGGGCGAGCAGCTCGGCGGCGTCGACGGCCTGCTGCCGGCCGAGGTCGTTGAGCGGCACGTCGGTCTGGCCCTGTACGCGGTGGCCCGCGTTCCAGTCCGTGTTGCCGTGCCGCCAGACGATGAGCCGAGTGGTCATGCCGCGCCGGAGGAGGCCTCGGCCTCGGCCAGGTCGCGGTCGACGAACTCGATGGTCGGGCAGTCCTTCCAGAGCTTGTCGAGGGCGTAGAACTCGCGCTCCTCGGCGTGCTGGATGTGGATCACGACATCGATGTAGTCGAGCAGCACCCAGCGGCCCTGCCGCTCGCCCTCGCGGCGGGCCGGCTTGGCCTTCTCGGGCAGGCCCAGCAGGGCCTCCTCGATGGCATCGACGATCGAACCGACCTGGCGCTCGTTGGCAGCCGAGGCGATGACGAACGCGTCGGTGATGTAGAGCTGGTCGGCGACATCGATGAGGACGATGTCCTGCGCCTTCTTGTCGGCCGCGGCCTGCGCGGCGGTCAGCGCGAGCTCGCGGGCACGTTCGGTGACGGGCACCGGTCTCCCCTCGTTCGGTTTCAGAGTTACTAGCCTCTCATACGGGTATGACATCTCTACCCAGATGAATAGGCCTAAACCGGTCCTTCGGTGCGATATAGTCCACGCTTTGCGATGTACTGCACCACACCATCGGGTACGAGATACCAGACCGGCAGCCCTTCGGCGACCCGCGTACGGCAGGCGCTCGACGAGATCGCCATCGCGGGCACCTCCACCAGCGTCACGGAGTCGGCGGGCAGATGCTCGTCGGAGAGCTCGAAGCCGGGCCGGGTGACCCCGACGAAGTGCGCCAGCGAGAGCATCTCGAGCGCATCCTTCCAGGACAGGATCTTCGCGAGCGCGTCCGCGCCGGTGATGAAGAACAGATCGGCGGAGTGCCCGAAGATCGCGTGCAGGTCACGCAGGGTGTCGACGGTGTAGGTCGGGCCGTCCCGGTCGACGTCGGCCCGGCTGACCTGGAAGTGCGGATTCGACGCGGTCGCGATCACCGTCATCAGGTAGCGGTCCTCGGCGGGACTGACCTTGCCCTTCTGCCAGGGCTGACCGGTCGGCACGAAGACGACCTCGTCCAGGCCGAAGCGGCTCTGCACCTCGCTCGCCGCCACCAGGTGACCGTGGTGGATCGGGTCGAAGGTGCCGCCCATGATGCCGATCCGGCGCCGTTTCCGCACCGGCGAATCCTAGATCAGCCGTCGAGCCGCCGCCGGACCGCGCCGAGCAGGTCCGCGGCCGTGAACGGCTTCTCCAGCAGCGCGACTCCCGGATCCAGCGTGCCCTGCGAGGCCAGCACCGGCTGGGCGTACCCGGACATGTAGAGCACGCGGGTGTCCGGGCGCACGTGTGCGAGGCGCTCGGCCAGCTCCTTGCCGAGCATCCCGGGCATCACCACGTCACTGACCAGCAGATCTATCGCCCCCTCGTGCAGGGCCGCCACCTCGAGGGCCTGAGCGCCGCCGTCGGCCGACAGGACCTGGTAGCCCGCGCCGGACAGGATCCGGCCGGCCACATCGCGCAGCGCCGCCTCGTCCTCGACCACGAGCAGCGTCTCACCGTGCCCGGCGGTCAGCACCGGCTCGACGGCGGGCGCGACCTCCTGTTCGCAGGCGCCGGCGGGCAGCAGCACGGTCACCGTGGTGCCCAGGACCGGCTCCGAGGTCAGGCTGACGGCGCCACCGGCCTGCGTCACGATGCCGTAGACGGTGGCCAGGCCCAGCCCGGTGCCCTCGCCGCTGGCCTTGGTGGTGAAGAACGGCTCGAAGGCGCGCGCGACGACGTCGGGGGCCATGCCGCAGCCGGAGTCGGAGATGCGCATCCGGACGTAGTCCCCGGGCGCGAGGTCGGGATGCTCGCCGGTCTCGAGGTGCGCGGCGGCGGTGTCGATCACCAGCTGGCCGCCGGTCGGCATCGCGTCCCGGGCGTTGGTCGCCAGGCTGACCAGCAGCTGCTCGACCTGGCCGGGGTCGCAGGTCACCGCCGGCAGCGACTCGGCCGTCCGGGTGATGAGGGTGATCTGGTCGCCGATCAGGTCGCGCAGCGTCGGCTCGACGTCGGCGATGACGGCGTTCAGGTCGAGCACCTCGGGCCGCACGACGTCCCGGCGGGCGAACTTGAGCAGCTGGTGCGTCAGGTCCGTGCCCCGCTCGCCGGCCCGGATGACCTGGCGGGCGTCGGCGGCGATGGTCTTGAGGTCGGGCTGCGGCGACTCGGCCTCCTCGATCACGAAGTTCGCGTAGTTCACGATCACGCCGAGCATGTTGTTGAAGTCGTGCGCGATGCCGCCGGCCAGCTGGCCGAGCGCCTCGAGCCGCTGGTTGCGGTGCTCCTGCACCTCGCTGCGCTGGTGCTCCGCCTCGGCCTGCAGCCGGTGCCGCTCGGTCATGTCCCGGATCACGGCGACGGTGATCCGTCCCTGCTCCCACTGCACCCGCGAGAGCGACGCCTCGACGGGGAAGCCGCTGCCGTCGCGCCGCCGCGCCTGGAGGGGGACCGTGCCCATGAACCTGGTGCCGGTGCCGCGCTCGTCGGCGGCGCGCCGCAGCCCCGCCAGCGGCGGCACCTCGCTGAGGTCGACGAGCAGCATGTCCGCACGCTGGCCGAGCAGTTCTCCGCGGCGCCAGCCGAAGACCTCTTCGGCACGGTCGTTGACGAGGACGATCACGCCCTCGTCCATCACCAGGATCGCGTCCGGCGCGGCTTGCAGAAGACCGCTGGACAGTTCCTCGGACCACTCCACCGGCCTCACCCCCCGTACGCCGAGGCTAACCTCTCAAACGGTGGGTATAGGGCAAATCATCTATCCTCGGGCACGCAGCGCACGGCGCACATCATCATCACCATCCGTCACCACGCGACGCAGGATGGCCGACAGGTCCGGCGAGGCCAGCAGGTCCGCGGCGAGCCGCCGGGTCTCCGCGGTCACGACCAGCGACGGGTACGCCAGCGCGGCGATCCGCTCCCCGCTCATTCCGGTACGCCGGCTCAGCATCCCGGGCACCTCGGCGAAGTACCGCTCCACGTACGGGGTGACGAGGTCGAGCTGTTCGGGCTGCCAGAACCCGTGCGCGGTGGCCTCCAGGATCCGGTTCGAGGAGGCCGTGTCGTTGATGATCAGGTCCCAGGCGCCCGCCTTGGCGCCGGGATCGGGCCGCGCCGCGCGGCACCGGGCCGCCTGCTGCTCCCCGGCCGCGCTGCGGTCCGCCGCCAGCGTCGCCTCGATGTCGTCCGGCCCGGCCGCACCCAGCACCACCAGCCGGTAGAGGATCAGCCAGCGCAGGTCGTCGTCGACGCTGACGCCCTCGGGCACCCCCTCGCCGTCGAGCCAGCCGCGCAACCGCGCGGTGTCGATGGTCGTCCCGATCAGCCCGCGCACGCCGGCCAGCCGGCGCGAGCTGCCGGGCTCCGCGGCGGTCAGCAGCCGGTCGCTCGCCTGGGCGAGCAGCTCCAGCGCGGCGGGCCGGGTCTCCGGCGTGGGGTAGCGGTCGACCAGCGCGCGGGTCATCCCCAGCACGTCCTCGACCAGGACCACCTCGCGCTCGACCGGCAGCGCCGCCAGGACCAGGGTGACCAGCTCGGCGACCGGCCGCTCGCCGTCCTCGACGGCGTCCAGCGTCGCGCTCCAGAGCAGCGCCCGGGTCAGCGAGTCGTCCAGCATCGGCAGGATCAGCGGTACGGCGTCGGCGGACGCGTCGTCGAGCCGGACCTTGGCGTAGGTCAGGTCGCCGTCGTTGACCAGCAGCAGGTCGGCCGCGGGCTCGCCGGTCAGGTCCGGCAGCGGGGTACGACCGCCGTCCACCGCCGGGTCGACGTCCACCTCCAGCAGCCGGCGGCGCGTGACCGTGCCGTCCGGCGCCTTGTCGTACAGGCCGACACCGATGCGGTGCGGGCGAAGGGTCGGATACCGCTCCGGGGCGGTCTGCACGATCGTGACGTCCGCGTACCGGTCCTCGGCGTCGCGCCGCACCTCGGCGCGCAGGGTGTTGACCTGTGCCCGGCGCAGCCACACGTCCGCCCAGGCGGTCAGGTCCCGGCCACTCGCCTTCTGGACGACGGCGAGCAGGTCGGCGAGGGTGGCGTTGCCGTACGCGTGCGCCGCGAAGTGCTCGTTGAGCCCGGCCAGGAACGCCTCGTCGCCGACCCAGGCCACCAGCTGGCGCAGCACCGCCGCGCCCTTCGCGTACGAGATCCCGTCGAAGTTGAGCAGGGCGAGCGCGGTGTCGTCGACGTCGGTCGGCGCCACCGGGTGGGTGGACGGGCGCTGGTCGGCGCGCATCCCCCAGGCCTTGCGGTGCATCGCGAAGGTCGTCCAGGTGTCGGTGAACCGGGTGGCCTCGGCGGTGATCCGGGTGCCGAGGTACTCGGCGAACGACTCGTTGAGCCACAGGTCGTCCCACCAGGCCATGGTGACCAGGTCGCCGAACCACTGGTGTGCCATCTCGTGGGCGATGACCATGGCGCGCTGCTCGCGCTCGCCGTCCGTTACCGCCGAGCGGTGGATGAACTCGTCGCGGAAGACGACCAGGCCGGGGTTCTCCATCGCGCCGAAGTTGAACTCGGGCACGAACGCCTGCTGGTAGTGGCCGAAGGGATACCGGACGTCGAAGATCTGGTGGTAGCGGTCCAGGCACTGCCGGGTGATCGTGAAGATCTCCTCGGCCTGCTCGTCGAGGTGCTCGGCCAGCGCCTGCCGGCAGTAGAGCGCGAGCGGGATGCCGTCGTGCTCCTCGGTGCGCGCGTGGTACGGCCCGGCGATCAGGGACACGAAGTAGGTCGACAGCGGCTTGGTCGCCGCGAACTCCCAGCGGCCTGCTGCGGCCTCGGCGGCGGGCTCCCCGTTGGCTGCCACCAGCCAGCCGTCCGGAGCCGTCACCCGCAGCGTGAACGGCGCCTTCAGGTCCGGCTGGTCGAAGCACGGGAAGATCCGGCGGGCGCCGTCGAGGAACATGTGCGCGTACAGGTAGATGCGGCCGTCGGCGGGGTCGGTGAAGCGGTGCAGGCCCTCGCCGGTGTTGGAGTAGGTCATCAGGGCGTCGACGACGAGTTCGTTGGTCTCCGCCAGCCCGGCCAGGGTCAGCCGCTCCTCGGCCAGGGCGGCCGCGTCCAGCGGCGCGCCGTTGAGCGTCACCGAGATCAACTCGGTCGGCTCCAGCTCGGCGAACGTCGTCGCGCCGGCCCCCGCGGCGAAGCGCAGGACCGTCCGGGAGCGGAAGGTGTCGCCGGCACCGGTCAGATCGAGATCGATCTCGTACCCGGAGACGGTGACGGTGGCGGCCCGGGCGATCGCCTCGGCGCGGGTCAGGCTCGGCATCCGCTCATCATGCCGTCCCGCAAGTCGGTACGGCAGTCCGACGCCCGGGCGCGGCGGGAAAGTAGTCCCCGCCCGTGACCGGCGTCGACGTCAGCGGGGCGTGACCGCCGCCGGCGACTTCTCGAAGCACACGCTGAACGGGTTGCCGACGTACTCGCCGTATGCCGGGATCGGGACGTAGCCCACCGACCGGTAGAGGCCGATCGCCGCCGGCAGGTAGGTGCCCGTCTCGAGCCGCAGCACCGGCCGGTCCGCGGCCAGCGCCTCCTCCTCGAGCGCGACGATGAGCTGCCGGGCGATGCCCCGGCCGCGGAACGCCGGGCGCACGTACATCCGCTTGAGCTCGGCCACGCCGGGTTCGAGTGCCTGCCAGGCCCCGCACGCCACCGCACGCCCGTCGAGGACCACGACCAGGTACGCCGCGTCGTCGTGCGGGAGGTAGACGACGCCGTCGAGCCCGCCGTCGGCCTCGCTCAGCTCCTGCTGCTGGGCGATGAGCAGGGCGGCCAGCTCGGCGTCGGACGAGGGACGCGATTCGATCAGCACGACCGAGACCCTAAGCGGCGTCCGTTTCCACCGGGTTGCGGGGGTCTGGCCGTAGCCCGGCGGCGAGGCCTACTCGTCGTCCTCGTCGTCCTCGTCCTCGACCAGCACCGGCTGTGACGCCATCGAGATCGTGCTGACCGTGCCGTCCTCGGCCATGTGCAGCAGCTCGTCCTCGCCGCGGACCCGGCGGGCCTTGCGGGCCGCCAGCCGGGCCGCGGCGCTGGCCCGGGCGTTGGTCTCCTCGAGGCGGATGTCGGTGCCCCGCGGGCCGGAGATGTAGTCGCCCGTGTTGGGCTGCCAGTCGAACTCGCGCTCGCCGATGCGGACCGGGTCGCCCGCCTCGGCGCCCTTCTTGGCCAGCGCGGCCTCGACACCGAGCCGGTCCAGCCGGTCGCCGAGGTAGCCGATCGCCTCGTCGTTGTCGAAGTTCGTCTGCCGGACCCAGCGCTCGACCTGCGGACCACGCACGACGAAGACGCCGTCGGAGTCGCGCTCGACGGTGAAGCCCTTCTCGTCGACCGCGCGGGGGCGCACCACGGCCCGGGTCGCCTCGGGGGCGGGGGTGGCGAGCCGGTTCGCGGCGACGGTGTCGCCGAGGGCGTACATGAGCTCCTTGAGCCCCTCGCGGGTCACCGCGCTGACCTCGAAGACCCGCAGGCCGCGCGCCTCGAGCTCGGGACGGACCATCTCGGCCAGGTCCCGGCCGTCCGGGATGTCGATCTTGTTGAGCACGACCAGCCGCGGCCGCTCCTCGAGCCCGCCGTACGCGGCCAGCTCGGCCTCGATGGCGTCCAGGTCGGCCAGCGGGTCGCGCTCGATCTCGGGCGCGGCCGCGTCCAGGACGTGCACCAGCACCGACGTGCGCTCGATGTGCCGCAGGAACTCCAGGCCCAGGCCCTTGCCGGTGGCCGCGCCCGGGATGAGACCCGGCACGTCCGCAACGGTGAAGGTGTGGTCGCCGGCCTGCACGACGCCCAGGTTCGGCACCAGGGTGGTGAACGGGTAGTCGGCGATCTTCGGCTTGGCGGCCGACATGACCGAGATCAGCGACGATTTGCCGGCCGAGGGGAACCCGACCAGGCCGACGTCGGCGACGCTCTTGAGCTCGAGCACGACGTCCAGCTGGTCGCCGGGCTCGCCGAGCTCGGCGAAGCCGGGCACCTTGCGCCGGGTGTTGGCCAGCGAGGCGTTGCCGCGCCCGCCGCGCCCGCCGCGGGCCACCTCGAACGTGGTGCCGGCGCCGATCAGGTCGGCCAGGATCTCGCCCTCGGGGGTCTGCACGACCGTGCCGTCCGGCACCGACAGGACCAGGTCTCCGCCGTTCGCGCCGTCCCGGTTGGCGCCGGCGCCGCCGGTGCCGTTCTGGGCCTTGACGTGCGGGCGGAAGTGGAAGTCCAACAGCGTGTGCTGCTGCGGGTCGACCACGAGCGTGATGCCGCCGCCGTGCCCGCCGTTGCCGCCGTCGGGGCCGCCGAGCGGCTTGAACTTCTCTCTGCGTACAGAGACACAGCCATGGCCGCCGTCACCTGCCTGCAGGTGCAGCACGACTCGATCAACGAACGTTGCCACCTTGTGTCTCCTACCTCAACCTCGGAAAGCAAACAGCGGGCCGCGGACCCGAGAGGTCCGCGGCCCGCTGTGACGTGGATCTACTCCGCGACCGGCACGATGCTGATGGTCTTGCGACCCCGCGTGTGGCCGAAGAGCACGTTGCCCTTGGCCAGCGCGAACAGCGTGTCGTCGCCACCGCGGCCGACGAGCTCTCCCGGGTGGAACTTCGTGCCACGCTGGCGGATCAGGATCTCGCCCGCGTTGACCAACTGGCCGCCGAACCGCTTGACGCCGAGCCGCTGAGCGGCGGAGTCGCGGCCGTTGCGGGAGCTGGAAGCACCCTTTTTGTGAGCCATGGCTGCCCCTACTTCCCGCTGGAGATGCCGGTCACCTTGACGCGGGTCAGCGGCTGACGGTGCCCCTGGCGCTTGTGGTAGCCGGTCTTGTTCTTGAACTTGTGGATCCGGATCTTCGGACCCTTGGTGTGCTCGGCGATCTCGCCGGACACCGTCACGCTGGCAAGCTTGGCCGCATCGGTCACCAGGTTGTCACCGTCGACGAGGAGCACCGCGGCGAGAGTCAGGGCGTCGCCGGGCACACCCGCGAGCTTCTCGACCTCGATCACGTCGCCCTCGGCAACCTTGTACTGCTTGCCGCCGGTCTTGACGATCGCGTACATCGACGCGGACTCCCTGAGACTTACGCAGCGAAAGAGCTGCTGGCGGATGAAACTGGATCCGGCGGGCACCCGAAGGTGAATCCCAGGGCGCGCACGGAACAGGCGCACGAAAATGCGCCGTCAGAAAGACTACTTCATCGGCGGGCCGGCACCCAAACCGGGGAGCCTCATGTAACGAATTTGCATGGGTTTTCCGCTGCGGGCGGGTTCAGCCGTTGCCGCAGGCCTTGTCGAGGGTCGCCTGCAGCTTGGCCAGCCGCTCCGCATTGATCTTGCGCACGTCGCCCTTGAGGGCCGTGACCTGCGAACCCATGTCGGCCAGGGCCGCCTTGAGCTTCGCGTCGGCGGCCAGCTTCGACATGTCCTTCAGCGCGAACGAGTAGTTCTCCACGTCACGGGCGGTCTTCTGCTTGGCCTTGAGCACCAGGTCCTTGTCCTGCGACGACTCGGCGTCGATCAACAGCTTCAGGTCCTGTGCGAAGTTCTTGGCGGCGTCGCCGCCGGTCTTCGCCGCCTGCTGGCAGATCGCCGCGGTGTTGCCGGAGAGCGCCGCGTCCGCCTCGCCCGGCAGGGCCGCGCCGGCCGACGCCCCGGCGGCCGGCGCGGACGCGGCGGCGGGCGTGGAGATCGCGGGAAGGGGTGCCGCGGTCGTGTTCTCGGCCGCCTTGCCGCTCGAGCAGCCGGTGCCGAGCAGGAGAAGGGCGCCGCTCACGGCGGTCACGGACAGCAGGCGTCGCATGGGGCTCGGTACTCCTCGGGGGATGTGACTGGGGGATCACGAGGGTAACCGACATAGATCGGCGGACATGGGCCGGGCGGCCCCAGCAGGGATTACCCCGCCGAAGCCGCCCGGTCGTGCTCTCAGGGGCGGGTACGCCGCCGGGTGCCACCGCGGCGCGACCTACGCCGGCCGCCCGCTCCCGCACCCACGGGCTCGTCGTCGCCGTCCTCGCCGTCCTCGTCCTCTTCGGCCGCGTCCGGGTCGTCCGAGCCGGTCAGCTGCAACGGCTCGGCCGGGTGCTCCGCGCCGTTCGCCCCGTTCGCCTCGTACCTGGAGAGGTCGTAGCCGCTGATGTCGTAGTCGTCATCGCCGGAGGCGGCGCTGACCACCGGCGCGGTGCGCGCCACGATCCCCGAGCCGGCCGGCGCGACGACGCCCGAACCCCGCGGCGGCAGGCCCGCCGTCTCCGCCACCGGGTCCTCGGCGGGCAGGTGTGCCGGTTCCACGTGCTCCACGACCGGCGCGGTCTCCACGACCGGCGCAGTCTCCACGACCGGCGCAGTCTCCGCGGCCGGCGCAGCCTCCGCGGCCGGCGCCGTCTGCACGGCCGCCACGACGGTCTCGGGCTCGGCCTCGGCCGGCGCCTCGCCGCCACCGCCGCCGCGGCGCCGCCGCGACTTCGTGCTCGGCTGCTGCGCGGGCATCTCGGTGCGTGCCGCCGCGGCGACCGCCTTCACCTGGGTGACCGCGCCGCCGACCCGCTTCTCCGGCACCGGCTCGGTGTGGATGATCAGGCCGCGGCCCTTGCAGTGGTCGCAGGTCTCGGTGAACGCCTCGATCAGGCCGGCACCGATGCGCTTGCGGGTCATCTGCACCAGGCCGAGCGAGGTGATCTCGGTGACCTGGTGCTTGGTCCGGTCCCGGCCCAGGCACTCGGTCAGCCGGCGCAGCACCAGCTCGCGGTTGCTCTCCAGCACCATGTCGATGAAGTCGATCACCACGATGCCGCCGATGTCGCGCAGCCGGAGCTGCCGGACGATCTCCTCGGCCGCCTCGAGGTTGTTACGGGTGACCGTCTCCTCCAGGTTGCCGCCCGCGCCGGTGTACTTACCGGTGTTGACGTCGACCACCGTCATCGCCTCGGTGCGGTCGATGACCAGGTGACCGCCCGAGGGCAGGAACACCTTGCGGTCCAGCGCCTTGAGGATCTGCTCGTCGATGCGCTTCTCGGCGAAGATGTCCCCGGTGCCGGTGTGCCGGTGCAGCCGGTCGAGGAGCTCGGGCGAGACCGAGTCGAGGTAGCCCTCCACCTCGCCGAAGGCCTGCTCGCCCTGGATGACCACCTCGCGGAAGTCCTCGTTGAACAGGTCCCGGACCACGCGGATGACCAGGTCGGGCTCCTCGGAGAGCGCCGCCGGGGCGTGCCCCTCGGCCGCCCGCGCCTGGATGTCCTCCCACTGCGCCTGCAGCCGCTTGACGTCGCGGGCCAGTTCGTCCTCGCTGGCGCCCTCGGCGGCGGTGCGCACGATGACCCCGGCGCCGTCCGGCACCAGCTTCTTCAGCACGTCACGCAGCCGCTTGCGCTCGTTGTCGGGCAGCTTGCGGCTGATCCCGGAGGCGTTGCCGTTCGGCACGTAGACCAGGTGGCGGCCGGAGAGCGCGATGTGGCTGCTCAGCCGGGCGCCCTTGTGCCCGATCGGGTCCTTGGTGACCTGGACCAGCACCGAGTCGCCGGAGCGCAGCGCCTGCTCGATCGAGCGGGCCCGGCCCTCCAGCCCGGTGGCGTCCCAGTTGACCTCACCGGCGTAGAGCACGGCGTTGCGGCCGCGGCCGACGTCGACGAACGCCGCCTCCATGCTCGGCAGCACGTTCTGCACCTTGCCGAGGTAGACGTTGCCGACCATGGTGCCGGACGTGGCCCGCGACACGTAGTGCTCCACGAGGACGCCGTCCTCGAGCACCGCGATCTGGGTGCGGTCGGGCTTCTGCCGGACCACCATCACCCGGTCCACCGCCTCCCGGCGGGCCAGGAACTCGGACTCGCTCAGGATCGGCGGCCGGGTACGGCGCTGCTCCCGGCCGTCGCGCCGGCGCTGCCGCTTGGCCTCGAGCCGGGTCGAGCCGGAGACGCCCTGCACCTCGTCGGAGCGCTCGCGGGTGCGCGGCTCGCGGACCCGGACGACGGTGTGCACGCCGTCCTCGATGCCACCGGCCTCGGTGTCCCCGGAGCCCTTGCGGCGCCGGCGGCGTCGGCGGCGGGTGACCCCGTCGCCGTCCTCGGCGTCCTCCTCGTCCTCGCCCTCGCCCTCGGCCTCCGCGGAGTCCTCCGCGGTGGCCTCGGCCTCGGTGTCGTCGCCCTCGTCGGACGGGCCCTTGCCGCGGCCACGGCCGCGGCGGCCACGGCGGCGACGGCGGCGGCTGTTGCCGTCCTCGTCCAGCTCGTCCTCGGCGCCGTCATCGACCTCGTCGGCCGTCTCGTCGGCCTCCTCGAGCACCGGCTGCTCGAGCAGCTCGGCGGCCTCCGCCGGCTCCTCGGCGGCCGCGCCCCGGCGGCGACGGCTGCGGGTGGTGCGGCGGGCGCCCTCGGCGGGCTCCTCCGCGGTCACGGGCTCCTCGGCGACGAGCTCCTCGGCCAGCGGCTCCGCTGCCGGTGCGACCACCGGGGCCGCCGCGGCACCGCGGCGGGTACGGCGGACCGGTGCGGGCTCGGTCTCGGTCTCGGGCGGCATGAACAGCACGGCCGGGGGAAGGGCGGCGGCACGGCGGCCGCGCGTGCGGGGCGCCGGCGTCTCCTCCACCAGGTCGCCGTCGAGCGGCAGCACACCGATCAGCGGGGCGGCCGGCGTCTCGACCGGCGCCTGCGCGACCGGCTCGTCGACTGACTCCTCCTCGGCGGCGGGCTCCTCGGCGACAGGCTCGGGCGCCACGGCAGGCGCGGCGGCCTTCTTGCGGCGGCTGCGGGTGGCCTTCACCGGCGCGACGGGCTCGCTGTCACCGGGAAGGCTCTCGGCGGCCTCGGCGGGGTCCTGCGCGGGTGCGGCCGGCGCCGCGGCAGGCGCCGCGGCCTTACGGCGCCGGCGGGCCGGCGCCGCGGGGGCCTCGGCCGCGTCGGCGTTCGCCGGCCCCTCGGACGCGCCCGGCTCGGCGCCGGGTGCGTCTGCCGCCGTCTCGGCGGCGGGCGTCGCCTTGCGCCGCGGCGCACGGGTCCGACGCGTCGGTGTGGTGCTCTCGGCGGCATCGACGGAAGGAGTGGTTGCTCCGTCCCGTTCACCGCCCTGTGGCTCGTTATCGAGCATGGGGCGCTCTCCAGTTCTGGCGGCCCCGGGCGCGGGTGAGCGCTGCCACGCAGGGTCGCCGCAAGTTTTTCGGCCCCGACCGAGTCGGACGGGCTGCCGAAGTCTGCCAACGCGGACGCAGACCGAAGCGGTCAGCGCCCTCCGATGGAGGCGCCCTCGCGATCCGCTTCCAACGGATCGACTATCTCCCCCTGCGGCGTGAGAGTGCCCTGCGCCAGCCGAGTCACCCGTGGGGGCACCGGCGGCTCCAGGCCAGCCACCACGCGCAGGCCGGAAAGGACGTCATCGGGTCGGACGGCGGGAGTAACCTGCCGCACGACAAGGTCGATTATCGCACACGGCGCGGCCGCGCCCTCGGAAGGTGCGTCAGACTGCTTGCTCACAGCGAAGACGGTCACTGCGGACCTCGCGTCGAACGAGCGCCGTCCCTGCTTGGTCATGCGCTCGACCTGCACTTCCTCCGCGGCAAGGAAGGCCTCGACGGCCTTCTCGGCGGCAGCCGGCTCGATCTCGGGTAGCTCGATCAGCCAGCGGGAGGCGTTGATCCGGTCGGCGAGACTGCCCTCGGTCGCCACGACGGCGTCGATGACGTCCAGGCCGGGCGAGAGCGCGGCGTCCAGCGCGACCCGCAGGTCCGCCGGGTCGACCTCGGCCTGCAACCCGATCTCCAGGTACTCCGCCTCGCTGCCGACGCCGGTGGGCGCCGCGCTCGCGTACGAGATCTTGGGGTGCGGGGTGAAGCCCTGCGAGTAGGCGATCGGCACGGCGGCGCGGCGCAGCGCGCGCTCGAACGCCCGGGCGAAGTCCCGGTGCGAGGTGAAGCGCAGCGGTCCGCGCTTCGCATAGCGAAGGCGGATCCGCTGCACGACCGGGGCCTGGCCGCCGACCGGCTGGTTCTTGGCGATGACGTTTCTCCTAATGAGCAATTTTCAACCTGGCCTGGGGCCATCGGTATCCGAGCCGTTGATCACCGCCGGGAACTGCCGCCCCGGCCACGTTGAAAAAGGCTCACTGGTCAGTGCGTGTGCGCCGGGGAGCGCAGCCCGTTCGTCGGGGTGAGCGGCAGCAGCTTCCGGCCGGTGGGGCCGATCTGGATCTCGGTGTCCATCGACGGGCAGACGCCGCAGTCGAAGCACGGGGTCCAGCGGCAGTCGTCCTGCTCGTACTCGCTCTTGGAGTCCTGCCAGTCCTGCCAGAGCCATTCCTTGTCCAGGCCGGAGTCCAGGTGGTCCCAGGGCAGCACCTCGAGCTGCTCGCGCTCGCGGGTGGTGAACCAGTCCAGGTCCACGCCGAAGGCGGGCAGCGTCTCGGCCGCGGCCTCGACCCAGCGGGCGTACGAGAAGTGCTCGCTCCAGCCGTCGAAACGCTGGCCCTTGTCCCAGGCACGCCGGATCACCGCGCCGACCCGGCGGTCGCCGCGCGAGAGCAGGCCCTCGATCAGCGACGGCTCGCCGTCGTGATACCGGTAGCCGATCGCCCGGCCCAGCGACCGGTCACTGTTGATCTCCTGCTTGAGCATCCGCAGCCGGTTGTCGATCACCTCGGGCCGCTCCATCGCCGCCCACTGGAACGGGGTGTGCGGCTTGGGCACGAACGCGCCGATGGAGACCGTGCACTTGATGTCCTTGGTGCCGGTGGCGATCCGGCCGGCCTTGATCACCTCGTGCGCCATCCGGCCGATCTGCAGCACGTCGTCGTCGGTCTCGGTGGGCAGGCCGCACATGAAGTAGAGCTTGACGCTGCGCCAACCGTTCGAGTACGCCGTGACGACCGTCCGGATCAGGTCCTCCTCGGTCACCATCTTGTTGATGACCTTGCGGATCCGCTCGGAGCCGCCCTCGGGCGCGAACGTCAGGCCGGTACGCCGCCCGTTGCGGGACAGCTCCTGCGCCAGGTCGATGTTGAAGGCGTCCACCCGGGTCGACGGCAGCGACAGCGAGACGTTGGTGTCCGCGTACTGCTCGGCGAGGCCGGAGCACATGTCGCCGATCTCCGAGTGGTCGGCGCTCGACAGCGAGAGCAGGCCGACCTCGGAGAAGCCGGAGAACTCCAGCCCCTCCTTGACCATCTGCCCCACGGTGGTGATCGACCGCTCCCGGACCGGACGGGTGATCATGCCGGCCTGACAGAACCGGCAGCCCCGGGTGCAGCCCCGGAAGATCTCCACGGCGTACCGCTCGTGCACCGTCTCGGCGAGCGGCACCAGCGGCTTCTTCGGGTACGGCCAGGCGTCGAGGTCCATCGTCGTGCGCTTGTGCACCCGGAACGGTACGTCCGGCCGGTTCGGCACGACGCGCTGGATGCGCCCGTCGGGCAGGTAGTCGACGTCGTAGAAGCGGGGAACGTAGATGCTCTCGGTGCGCGCCAGCCGCAGCAGCAGCTCGTCGCGGCCGCCCGGGCAGCCCTCGGCCTTCCACTCCCGGATGATGCCGGTGATCTCGAGGACCGCCTCCTCGCCGTCGCCGAGCACGGCGGCGTCGATGAAGTCGGCGATCGGCTCCGGATTGAAGCTGGCGTGGCCGCCTGCGAGCACGATGGGGTGGCTCTCGTCCCGGTCCGCGCTCATCAGCGGGATCTGCGCCAGGTCGAGGGCCGACAGCATGTTCGTGTAGCCCAGCTCGGTGGCGAACGAGAGTCCCAGCACGTCGAAGGCCCGGACCGGCCGGTGCGCGTCGACGGTGAACTGCGGTACGCCGTTCTCCTTCATCAGCGCCTCGAGGTCCGGCCAGACCGCGTAGGTGCGCTCGGCGAGCACGTCGCTCTGCTCGTTGAGCACCTCGTAGAGGATCTGTACGCCCTGGTTGGGCAGGCCGACCTCGTAGGCGTCGGGATACATCAGCGCCCACCGCACGGTGGTGGCGTCCCAGTCCTTGACGACGACGCCGAGCTCACCGCCCACGTACTGGATGGGCTTGCTCACCCGGGGCAGCAACTGCTCAAGCTGGGGAAACACAGAACTGACACTCATGCCATAGCCTCCGCTGGCGCTCCGGCGATGACATTCGTCGCGCTCGCGAGCTCATTCGTTGGCCCCCAGGGTACGCGGCTCAGGGTGCCAATTCGTTCGCGGCCCGATCGAGGTCGGTGGTCAGGAGATCATCACGGAACGCGCACAGCTGCAGCGTCATCCGCGCCGGGCCGGTGGCACCCACCACGAACCGGACCGGGGTGCCCTGGTCGTCCAGGTCGCCGACCAGCGTGTCCAGCAGCCGCACACCCGCGCTGTCCAGGAACGAGACAGCGGTCAGATCGATCAGCACCGCGCCCGCGTACCCGGTCTGCCGCACGATCTCGCGGCCGATCTCCGGCGCGTTGGCCAGGTCGATCTCGCCGGCCAGCCGGACCAGATCGACCTTGCCCAGCTTGGCGAAGGTCACCCACTGAGTCATCGCGCCTCCCGGCGGGTACGCCGCATCGACACCGTGGTGCCCTCGTCGTGATCGAACGACGCGTGGTCCATCACCTGGCGGATGAGCTTCAGCCCGCGGCCGCGGGCGGCGTCGTCGTTCGTGGCCTGCCACTGGCCCTGGTCGCGGATGCGCAACTCGACGGCCTCGGGCGACACCGCGGCGACCACCTCGACGATCCCGAACGGGTCGTCGCGGTAGCCGTGCTCGATCGCGTTGGCCACCGCCTCCGAGCAGGCCAGCAGCACCGCCTGGGTGCTCTCGTCGTCGACGCCGTTCGCGACCAGCCAGCCGCGCAGGTCCTTGCGCAGCAGGGCGATCTGCAGCGGGTCCGCGCCGATCGAGCGTTCCAGCCGCTCCTCGACGCCGATTGAGATGCAGAGCAGGCAGACGTCGTCGGCGTGCTCGCGGCCGACGAGGAAGTCGGCCAGGCCGGCGGCCAGCCCGGGCAGCGGCGAGTCGCGGCGGCCCGCGTACGCCCGGGCGAGCACCTCGAACCCGGCGTCGATGCCGCGGTTGCGGCGCTCGATGAGGCCGTCGGTGTAGAGCAGCAGCCGGCTGCCGGCGGAGAGGCGTACGCGGTGCTCCAGCCGCATGCCGCGTCCGGCGCGCGATCCCAGCGCACCGGAGCGGGCGTCGAGCAGGTAGCGCGGCGGGGCGCCCGGCTCCGCGAGCAGCGGCGGCACGTGCCCGGCGCAGGAGTAGGTCATCTCGTTGCTGGACAGGTCGACCTCGGCGTAGGCGACCGTCGCCATCCGGGCGGACTCGACCCGCTCGACGAACCTGTCCAGGCGCTCGAGCAGCCGCGCCGGCCCAGCCTCCGCCGAGGCCAGGGCCCGGATGGCGCTGCGCAGCTGGCCCATGGTGGTGGCCGCGTCGATGCCGCGCCCGACCACGTCGCCGACGACGACGGCCAGCTTGTCCGGGGTGATCTGGAAGGCGTCGAACCAGTCGCCGCCGACCTCGAGGTCGTGCGCGGCGGCCTGGTAGTGGGTCTCGACCGCGAACCGCGGGTCCGAGGGCAGGTCGTTGGCGAGCAGGCTGCGCTGCAGGGTCCGGGCGATGGCCCGCTCCTGCTCGTAGAGGCGGGCGTTCTCCAGCGCCAGCCCGGCCCGGTCGGCCAGGGCGGCCAGGAAGACCGCCTCGGCCACCGCCGTACGCCGGCCCGGCGCCATCCGCAGCGCGAGGGTCCCGAACACCTTGCCGTTCGCGACCAGCGGCAACACCGCGCAGTCGGGGTCGGGGCCCTTGTCGTCGGTCAGCTGGGACTGACCGCTCGCGACCACCTCGACGATCCGCTCGGCCAGCCGTTCGGGATCGGGTGCCGGTCCGCCGCCGTCGGCGTGCAGCCCGGCGGGACCGACCTGCAGCCGCACCGACGCCCACTCGGCCATCTCCGGCACCATGCGTTCGATCAGGCGGCGGGCCCGGGGCATGAGCCGGGGCACGACCTCCAGCGCCCGGGTCGTCTCCGCGAGGAAGGTGGACCGGATCTCGCGCCGCCGGAGGTCGTCGTAGAGCCGCGCCCGGTCGAGCGCCTGCCCGGCCTGGTGCCCGAGCAGCCGGACCACGCGCAGCTCGCTGTCGGTGAGCTCCCGCTGCTCGGCGAAGTCGAACCCGAGCACGCCGAGCACCTCCACGCCGGCCGGCTCCTCGGCGGAGGAGGCGGTCAGCGGCAGCAGCACCACGGTGCCGCGCCGGTTCCGCAGCATCGTGCCGGCCAGGTCCGGGAAGTGCTCCTCGGCCTCCTCGATCGAGCCGATCACGTGCAGGTCTCCGCGCCGGGCCACCTCGGCGACGGCCCGCGGCGAACCGCGCGGGATGTCGTCGCGGGCCGGGCCGGCGGAGTCGGTGCACGCGATCGCGGTCAGCTGGTCCCGGTCGGGATCGGACAGCCAGACCGTCGCCGTGCTCGCGCCGAAGGCCGGCTCCGGCACGCGCACGACGGTGTCGGCGACGTCGGCCTCGGTCGGCGCCGCCGCCAGGTCGGCCACTATCTCCTGCAGCACCCGGACCCGCCGCTCGGAGGCCTCGGCGGCGCGGCGGGCGGCGAGCAGCTCCTTCTCGTACCCGCGGCGCTCGGTGGCGTTGAAGATCGTGGTGCGGATGACCCGCGGCAGCCCGGCCGGGTCCCGCCCCAGGGTGGAGTTGGCCAGGATGGGCAGCCGGCGGCCATCGGCGCAGACCAGGTCGAAGGCCACCTCGTGCACGTCGTTCTGCATGCTCAGCAGCGGCGCGTAGTGGGTCTCGTAATAGATCTTGTCGCCGGGGCTGAGCAGGTCACGGAACCGCCGCCGGCCGACCAGCGAGTGACGGTCGTAGCCGGTCCAGTCCAGGAACGTCTCGTTGACCTTCACGATGGTGCCGTCGGGCATGGTCGTCAGGTAGCCGCACGGCGCGTTGTCGTAAAGGTCGCCCGGGTCTTCCTCCCAGGGCACCTGGACGTCGTGCGTCACGTCCGGTCCGCCGTCACCGCTGTCCGTCATCGCGCTACAGGTACGCCCTGATGGCGGCGACCGTCTCGGCGGGAGCGCTGAGATTCGGGCAATGGCCGGTCGCATTCATGACGACCAGTGTGCTCCCCGCGAGATGTTCGTGCACATAGGAGCCGACGGCCCCGGGCGCGATGACGTCGTCGGTGCACTGCAGGATCAGGGCAGGGGTGCGCAGTTTCGCCAGGTCCGACCGGTTGTCCGACATGAACGTCACGTGCGCGAACTTCTTGGCGATCTCCGGGTCGGTGGCGCAGAAGCTGTTGGTGAGCTCGGCGCCGAGCTCGGGCCGGTCGGAGTTGCCCATGATGACCGGCGCCATCGCGCTCGACCAGCCGAGATAGTTGCTGTCGAGCGACTCCAGCATCTCCTCGATGTCGTTTTTTCCGAAACCGCCGACGTAGTCGCCGTCGTCGATGTAGCGCGGCGACGGCCCGACGAGGACCAGCTTGGCGAAGCGCCCGGGCTCGCGGATCGCGGCGAGCACGCCGATCATCGCGCTGACCGAGTGGCCCACGAAGACGACGTCGTACAGCTCGTGCTCGTGCAGGATCTGCAGGACGTCGCTCGCGTACCCGTCGAGGGTGGAGTAGCGCTCGTCGTCGTAGGCCGTCAGGTCGGAGCGGCCCGCGCCGACGTGGTCGAAGAGGACCACGCGGTGGGTGTCCAGGAACGCCGGCGCAACGAAGCGCCACATGTTCTGGTCGCATCCGTAGCCGTGGGCGAACACCATCGCGCGGCCGTCCGGCCGCCCGGTCACGGACACCGCGTTGCGCTGAGTCGTGTTCATCTTCCGCTCACCATCCGGGTCACCATACGACTCCGGACCGTCCCGCACATCGCCCCCCATGTCCGTCGTTCGCGAATGACCTTCACCGAATCCGGCTCCGGCAGGGTGATTCGATCAACACCGAGGAAGTGGCGGAGCGGCTCTAACCTGGCGGAAGACGCCGCGATGGCGACCGATGCGACGGCCCGGTACGAGCGGTGGGAGGAGATCGACGGATGGCCGACCAGCAGCCGGAGAAGCCGGCCGCCGGGGCGCCCGACGAGAGCACCGCCGTGCCGCCCCCGGCACCCGAACCCACCCGCGTGGAGGGCACCCCGGACGACCCGACCCCGGCCGAGGGCACCACCGCGGCCCGATGGAGCGGCTCCGCGGTCGTGCCGCCGCACGTGCCCAAGCGCCCCTGGTGGTCGCGCCGCCGCGCCGAGGACCAACCGCCGCCGGGCGCCGACCCCTGGGCCGGGCGCGACGACTGGTCGGCCACGCCCGCGGTGGATCCGTGGGCCGACCAGGACACACCCTGGCAGGCCGAGCTGCCGTTCCCGGAGGCCATGCCGCCCACCCGGATCGACGGCCCGATGCCGCCCACCCGCGTCGGATCGCCGCTGCCGCCGACCCGGCTCGAGCCGCCGCTCCCGCCCACCCGCACCGAGCGCCCGGCGCCGCCGGCGAGCGCGCCCGCACCGCCCGCCGCGAGCCTGCCGGCCGCGCCCGCACCGGCCGCCGGGAGTCCGCCGGCCGCGCCCGCCAGGCGCCGCTGGGGCCGCAACCGCGCCAAGCCGACGCCGGCCGCCCCGGCCAACCGGCTCGCGGTACAGCCCCGGCCGCCGGCGGCACCGGCGCCGCAGTACCGCGCGGCCCAGCCATCGGCCCGGCCGGCCCCGGCCCGACCGGCGCCGCCGCCGTGGCAGCCCCCGCCGAAGGGCCGCCCGCCGGCCGGCCCGCCGGGCCCGCACCCGCCACGCCGCAAGCGCCGGTGGCCACGCCGGCTGTTCCTGTTCACCCTCGTCAGCCTGGTCTGCTGCTGCGGTGTGCCCGGCTACCTCGCCTGGCCGGCGGCCAACCAGTACCCGGTGACGGCCGACCTACCGGCGTCGATAGCCGACCTGGACCTGCGCGACGACGGCGCCAGCCGGCGGGCCGTCGAGCGGCTGACAGAGGAGCTGCGCGGCACCAGCCTGGCGCAGGGCGACGTCTTCGGCGGGGTCTACACGGACGGCAACGGCAAGAAGGTGACGGTCTTCGGCACGACGGGGCTGCGGCTCACGCCGCAGGAGGACGTCGAGGCCGAGATCGCACACCTGGCCGACGGTTACCGCATCAAGAACGTCGAGCCGTACGACCTGGGCGAGACCGGACTGCACGAGCGCTGCGGCGTCGGGCGCTCCGGCGGCAACGCGGTCGTCGTCTGCGCCTGGGCCGACCACGGCAGCCTCGGCACCGTGCTGTTCACCAGGCGTTCCCTCGCGGAGAGCGCGGAACTCACGGGTCGGGTGCGCAGCTCGGTGCTCGTCCGCCGGTGACGCCGACGCGAGTCGGGCGTGTGACCCCCGGCCCGTGCGGGCCGGGGGTCATACGCCGCCGACTAGGCCTCCGGCGTGGCGCCGCGCGGCGGTGCGTAGCGGGGCACGTACTCCTGGCCGGTGAGCTTCTGGATCTCGACCATGACCTCGTCGGTCAGCGTGCGCAGCGCGGTGCGGTCGTCGCTGCGGCCGACCGTCGGGATCGGCGGGCCGAACTTGATCGTGACCTTGCCCTTGACGGGGCGGGGGATGCGCTGGCCGATCGGCTGGACCTTATCCGTGCCGAGCATGCCGACCGGAATGATCGGCACGCCGGCCGCGACGGCGAGCCGGGCCACGCCCGTACGCCCGCGGTAGAGCCGGCCGTCCGGTGAGCGGGTGCCCTCGGGATAGACGGCGACCATGTCACCGGCCTTGAGCACCGGGATCGCGCCGTCGAAGGCGGCCAGCGCCGCGCGACCGCCGCCGCGCTCGACCTTGATCGCGCCGAGGCCTTCCAGCACGAACTTGGTGACGTTGCCGCCGATGCCGCCGCCGCGGAAGTACTCGGCCTTGGCCCAGAACGCGATGTGCCGGGGCACGACGGCGCCGAGGAACAGCTCGTCGGCGACGGACAGGTGGTTGCCGGCGAAGATGGCGCCGCCGGAGGTGGGGATGTGCTCGAGACCTTCGACGTGCGGCCGCCAGCCGAGTGTCATCGCTTTACCGACAGTGATCTTGCCGATCGAGTAGAGCAGCGGCAACGTGTTCCTCCGGCGGGGACTTCCAGTTTGATGAGGGGGCGGTTTCGAGGTTATCGGAAACAGGCCGGAAAGCTGCTGTCAGGCTGGCCGCCGACCGGCTCGGCATTTACCGCCGAAGCAGGCAGATCCCGAGCCGACCGGCGCCAAGATTCACACCGCCCGGGTGACCGACACCGTGACCGCCTCGCCGTCACCGACCTCGCCGCTGAAACCTGTCACACCCGGGTCGAGGCCCAGCGAGGTCGCCAGCGTCTCCGCCGCGACGAAGTCCCGGTGCGTCTCGACCGCGGCCGAGACCGCCGGCGTGGCGCCGACGAGCAGCGAGATCCGGTCCGAGACGTCCAGCCCGGCGTCGCGGCGGGCCTGCTGCACCACCCGGATCACGTCGCGGGCCAGCCCCTCGGCGGCCAGTTCGGGCGTGACCGCGGTGTCGAGCACGACCACGCCACGGCCGGCCGGCAGCGGCGCCGAGTTCTCGGCGTCGGCGGCGACGAGCTTGAGCTCGTACTCGCCCTCCTGCAGGGTGACGCCGGCGGCGACCGGCGCGCCGTCGACCAGCTCCCAGTCGCCGGCCTTGACGGCCTTGATGACCACCTGGACCTGCTTGCCCAGCCGCGGGCCGAGGGCACGCGGCACCACGGTCAACACCTGCTGCGAGTACGCGGTGAGATCGGCACTCAGCTCCACCGTCTTCACGTTCACCTCGTCGGCCAGCAGGTCGGCGAACGGGCGCAACGCGTCGGCGTCGGGGCTGGCCACCGTGAGCCTGGCCAGCGGCAGCCGTACCCGCAGGGCCCTGGCCTTGCGCAGCGACAGCGCCGCGGACGCCACCTCGCGGATCGCGTCCATGGACGCGACCAGGTCGTGGTCGGCGGGGAAAACGCCGGCCTCGGGCCAGTCGGTCAGGTGCACCGAGCGCTCGCCGGTCAGGCCGCGCCAGATCTCCTCGGCGGTCAGCGGCGCGAGTGGCGCCACCACCCGGCAGAGGGTCTCGAGCACGGTGGCCAGGGTGTCGAACGCGTCGGCGTCGCCGGCCCAGAAACGGTCCCGGGAGCGGCGCACGTACCAGTTGGTCAGCGCGTCCAGGTAAGAGCGCACCGAAGCGGCCGCCCCCGAGATGTCGTACTCGTCGAGCTGCCTGGTCGTGTCCGAGACGAGCTCGCCGGTCTTGGCCAGGATGTAGCGGTCGAGCAGGTGCGCCGAGTCGGTACGCAGCGTCGCCTCGTGCCCGGCGGCGTTGGCGTAGAGGCTGAAGAAGTACCAAACGTTCCAGAGTGGCAGCAGCACCTGGCGCACCGAGTCGCGGATCGCCGTCTCGGTGACCGGCATGTCCCCGCCGCGCAGCACCGGCGACGACATGAGCATCCAGCGCATGGCGTCCGAGCCGTAGGAGTCGAAGACCTCGTAGACGTCCGGGTAGTTGCGCAGGCTCTTGGACATCTTGCGGCCGTCGGCGCCCTGCAGGATGCCGTGGCTGAGGCAGTTGCGGAACGCCGGCCGGTCGAACAGCGCCGTGGCCAGCACGTGCATGGTGTAGAACCAGCCGCGGGTCTGCCCGATGTACTCGACGATGAAGTCGCCCGGGTAGTGGTGCTCGAACCAGTCCTTGTTCTCGAACGGGTAGTGCACCTGCGCGAACGGCATCGAGCCGGACTCGAACCAGCAGTCGAGCACCTCCGGGACCCGGCGCATCGTCGACCTGCCGGTCGGGTCGTCCGGGTTGGGGCGGGTCAGCTCGTCCACGTACGGCCGGTGCAGGTCGGTCACGGCGACGCCGAAGTCGCGTTCCATGTCGGCCAGCGATCCGTACACGTCGACCCGCGGGTAGTTCGGGTCGTCGGACTTCCACACCGGGATCGGCGAACCCCAGAACCGGTTCCGGCTGATCGACCAGTCCCGGGCGTTGGCCAGCCACTTGCCGAACGAACCGTCCTTGATGTGCGCCGGCGTCCAGGTGATCTCCTGGTTGAGCTCGACCATCCGGTCCCGGAACCTGCTGACCGCGACGAACCAGGAGCTCACGGCCTTGTAGACCAGCGGCGTGTCACAGCGCCAGCAGTGCGGGTACGAGTGGGTGTAACCGTCGTGGCGCAGCACGACGCCGCGGCCCTTGAGCTCGGCGATGATCGCCTTGTTGGCGTCGAAGACCTGCACACCCTGGTAGTCGGGCACGAGCGCGGTGAACCGGGTGTGCTCGTCGACCGTCACGATCGTCGGGATGCCGGCCGCGTTGCAGACGGTCTGGTCGTCCTCGCCGAACGCCGGCGCCTGGTGCACGACCCCGGTGCCGTCCTCGGTGGTCACGTAGTCGGCGGCGAGCACCTGGAAGGCGTCCGGGCCGGCCTGCTCGACCAGGAAGTCGAACAGCGGCGTGTACCGGCGCCCGGCCAGCTCCCGGCCGAGCACGGTGCCGACCTGCTCGAAACCCTCGAGCTCCTTCGCGTACGCCGGGACGCGCCCCGCACCCAGGATCAGCCTCTCGCCGTCCTTCTCGAGGATCGCGTACCCGATGTCCGGGCCGACGGCGAGCGCGAGATTCGACGGAAGTGTCCACGGCGTGGTCGTCCACACCGCGATCTTCTCGCCGGTCTCCAGCTGGAACGTGACGGTGAGCGCCGGGTCGGTCCGGTCCCGGTAGACGTCGTCCATCCGGGTCTCGGTGTTCGACAGCGGCGTCTCGCACCGGAAGCAGTACGCGAGCACCCGGAAGCCCTCGTAGACCAGGCCCTTGTCGTGCAGGGTCTTGAAGGCCCACATGACGGACTCCATGTAGTCCGGGTCGAGGGTCTTGTAGTCGTTGCCGAAGTCGACCCACCGGGCCTGGCGGGTGACGTAGCGCTCCCAGTCCTTGGTGTACGCCAGGACCGAGGTGCGGCAGGCGTCGTTGAACTTGTCCACGCCGAGCTCGAGGATCTGCGCCTTGGTGGTGATGCCGAGCTGCTTCTCGGCCTCGACCTCGGCGGGCAGCCCGTGCGTGTCCCAGCCGAACCGCCGCTCGACGCGCTTGCCGCGCATCGTCTGGTAGCGCGGGACCAGGTCCTTGACGTAGCCGGTGAAGAGGTGGCCGTAGTGCGGCAGGCCGTTGGCGAACGGCGGGCCGTCGTAGAACACGTACTCGTTGCTGCCGTTCTGCCCGGCGGGCCGCGCCTCGACGCTGGCCTCGAACGTCTTGTCGGCGGTCCAGTGGTCGAGCACGGCCCGCTCGACGGCGGGCAGATCGGGGCTCGCGGGCACGCCCGTCGCGTCGGTGTGCTTGGGGTAGGCCATCGGTGGTCGCTTCTCCTCGCGCAGCTCACTGTCGTGGTCTGCGAGGACGAGCCGGAGCCCGCGGTACCACCTCGCTTGGCGCCGCTGTCGCGACGCCCGCTCGTTCGGCGGCTGTGACGGACCGCGACCGTCCGGTTCTACTGAGGCGTGCGCCCGTTCTTCCGGAGACTCCCCGGTGATGGCCGGATCAGCGCCTGACCACCCAACGATACCGGCAGAGGTGTCAACGCGGGGGTGCGGGCAGGGTGGTGTTCCACAGCGAGACCCCGTCGCGGTCGCGCAGGTCCACCCGGAAGGCCCCGGTGGCGGCGTCGATGCGTACCTCGCCGAAGTGCTGGTATCCGTCGGCGGGCGAGGTGTTCGCGACCGGCGGCGCGTGCACGAACGCGACACGCAGCCCGAACGTCGCATCCAGCGTGTTCGGGCCGAATCCACCCGCGTGCGCCGGCCCCGACACGAACTCCCAGAACGGCGTGAAGTCCTGCACCGCGGCCCGCGCCGGGTCGTAGTGATGCGCGGCCGTGTAGTGCACGTCCGCGGTCAGGAAGACGATGCCGGTGACCCCCGCCCGGTGCGCCGACCGAAGGACCTGGGCGAACTCCAGCTCCCGGACCTTCGGCGCGCCCGGATCGCCCTGCGCGACGCCCTCCTGCGCGCCCGCGCCGTCCGGCACGACCAGGCCGAGCGGCAGGTCGTTGGCGATCACCTTCCAGGTCGCCCTCGACGTGCGCAGGCCGCGGATCAGCCACTCGCGCTGCTCGGCGCCGAGCAGGCCGTGGTGCGAATCCGGGTACGTGTTGCCGTCGTCGAGGATCTCCCCCGGGTACCAGTAAGCCGGGGCGGCGGGCGCGCTTCGCGTCGAAGAGCTTCAGGCCACCGTACGCGGGTCGATGCCCCAGCCCTGTCCGACGACGCCACCGGTCCACACGAACGAGACGTCCTGCCGGCGGGTCGGCGCGGTGGTCAGGGAGCCGTCGAGGGGCTCGCTGAACAGGCCCGCCCGGTCCGCGCGGGCCCAGACGACGGCGGAGTCGGCGGTGGCGTCGCCGGACGGAACGCCGTGGGTGAGCACCGGCCGGGCCGCCGACCAGCCGGCGAAGACCGGCCCGGCCGGCAGGGCACCGAGAACGCCGCCGGCTCTTCGCACTGGCGGCCTGGCACGACGCGCCGTTCTTCACCGAGAGGGAACGGGCCGCCCTGGCCCTGACCGACTCGGTGACCCGCCTCGGCGAGCACGGCGTGCCGGACGAGGTCTGGGAGCCGGCGGCCAAGGCGTTCACCGAGGAGGAGCTGGCGAACCTGCTGGTGGCGATCGCCACCATCAACGTCTGGAACCGGCTCTCGATCGCCGCCCGCAATCAGCCACCCACCGAGGTTTAGAGCTCGGGGAACCAGAGCGCGAGCTCACGCTTCGCACTGTCGGGTGAATCGGAGGCGTGCACGAGGTTCTCCCGGTTCGACAGCGAAAGGTCGCCGCGGATCGTCCCCGCGGCGGCCTTGCGCCCGTCGGTGGCGCCGACCAGGGCGCGCACGACGGCGATGACCTCGTCGCCGGAGAGGACCAGGGCGGCGAGCGGCCCGCTGGTCATGAACTCCTTGAGCGGCGGGTAGAACGCCTTGTCGACGTGCTCGGCGTAGTGCTGGTCGGCGAGCTCCGCGTCCATGGTGCGCACGACCAGCGCATCGATCGTGAGGCCCTTGCGCTCGAACCGGCCGAGGATCTCACCGAGGAGGCCGCGGCGCAGCGCATCGGGCTTGACGAGCACGAGCGTGCGCTCGGCGGGAGTAGCGGTGGACAACGGAAGATCCTCCTGGTCATGGCTTGTGCAAGTCGGCGCGCCGGTGCTGTCACACCGGGATGTCAGCCTATCGGTACCGCCCGGGACGCGAGCGGCAACCGCCCGGTAGCGCACTTTCCACGGGCGGTCGCCGCTACGTAACCTGACTGGTAACCCAGGAGGTCCACAGTGGCGAACCAGAACGGCCGGCCGATCGCGCCTGCCCGTAAACTCGTGGCCGCGGTCGTCGGCACCATCGCGGTCTTCGTGATGCTGTTCGGCCTCGGCATGTCGAGCTGGGCGATCGTCGCGCTGGGCGTGGCCATGCTGGCCCTGGCCATCGGCGTCGGCATGGTCAACGTCGTGCGCCGCGGCGCACGCGCCTGGGTGGCCGGATCCGCGCAGGTCAAGGCGGTGTCGGACCCGCCGGCCACGTCGATCTACGGCCGCGCAGAGCTCCAGATCGTGATCGTGGCCCCCGGCCTGCCGACCTCCGAGGTGACGGTCCGCGACCCCCGGGTGCCGGTGACGAAATGGCCGCACGTCGGCGACACCCTGCCGGTGACGGTGGACGTCGACGACATGCGCCGGGTCCGCATCAACTGGGACGAAGCGGAAACCCACGAGGCGACCCTGAACGCACCGCCCCTGTACTACGAGGAGGACCTGCCGGACGACGACCTGCTGGGCGGCGAGCCGGCCCCACCGCCGTGGGCGACCCGAGACCGCCAGTGGGGCCGGGGACCGGACGAGCCCCCGCCGCCACCGCCGGCCCCCCGAACGGGCGACCTGGACGACACGATCCCGCCGCCGCCCCGCGCGGCGGAACCGGACGAGGCGCCGGCCCCGGTGATCGTCCGCGACGCACCCGGCGGCCCGATCGTCGAGGGCCAGCTGGTGGAGCCGGACTACGACTACCGCGCCCCGCTGCCGCAGCGGGCCCGGACCGCGACGGCCGCCCCGCCGCGCGCGGCGGAGGCCGCACCCGAGCCCCGGCCGAGGCCCCAATCAACCACAACCCTCGATCCGGATACGCGCACCGGCCCGACAGACGCAGCGGCCACCACCCCGCAAGCGGCTACCGGTTCCCCCCAGGGGCCCCCGGACCCAGAGGCAGAGCAGGCACCGCCCCCAGCGCCGACCCAGCGCACCGCCCCGCCTTTCACGGCACCCTCCGCGGCGCCTTCCACGGAACCTTCGAGGGAGCCTTCGGCGGAGCCTTCCGCGGCGCCGGACGCCGAGGCTGCCGCGGCGGCGTCCCCGCCCGCCGACCCGGAACCGGAGCCGGAGCCGGAGCCGGAGCCGGAGCCGGAGATCGACTCTGCGCTGGACGAGAGCCCGGAGACCGACGCTCCGCCGGCCCGCGATCCCGAGATCGACCTCGCGCTCAGCGGTGACCCGGAACCGGCGCCCGAGACCCGGCCGCAGTCCCGCTCGGCGATGGCGAGCGGCCTGATCGCACCCCCGGTCGATGCGCACCGGGCCGCCGCCCCGCCCGAACCCGACCAGTCCGAACCCGACCAGTCCGAACCGGACCAGCCCGAGCCGGACCAGCCCGAGCCGAACCAGGACGATGGCCGAGTGGGCGAGCGGGCCGCCCGGATCCTCGACGCCGAGGCACCGGCCGGCGGCGGCACGGGCCCGGTCGTTCCCCCTGCCCGCTCGACAAGATCCGCCGACGACGACCTGCTTGGTGACCTGGAGCCGCCGCCGTGGCAGGCCCGCGAGCGCCAAGGCCCCCCGGATGCAACACCGACACCCACCGCGGCCGAGCCCGCCGCAGCCGGGTCCGCCGCCGAGTCCGGGCCGAGCGTTCCGGCCGGGTCGGCACTCGCCGGCGAAAGCTCTGGCGCCGAGCACACCGTCCCTGCCAACGGAGGCGGTTCCGCCGTCACCGCAAGCACGGACGGCTCTGCCGCCGAGAACACCGCCCCTGCCAACGGAGGCGCCCCGGCCGCCGGCGAGCGCACGGCCGCTGACGACGGAGGTTCTGCCGCTGCCGGTGAGCCGGGATCCGCGGCTCGCGATGCGGCCGGGCCCGGGGTGGGCTTCGCCTCCGGCGCCGAGTCCGGGCCGCGGTCCACGGCCGGCGCGGAGAACGAGCCGCCGACCGAGACCCGGTCGCGCCCGCGGCCCCGCCACGTCGCCGGCGACGACGAGCAAGTCGCCCGCACCGCCGCACCCGCACCCGCACCCGCACCCGCACCCGCACCCGCACCCGCACCCGCACCCGCAGCAGCGTCCGCGGCAGTGGTCCCGCCGCCTGCCGACGACACCGCCTCCACCACCGCCGATGCGTCCGCGGAGGACGATCGCGCGCACCACAGTGAGCACCCGAGGACCCCGACCGGGGGTTCAACCGGCCTGCCGGCGGCAGCGGCCGCGGTCGTCGCCGCCGGAATAGCGGCGTTCGGCCATGCCCTGCGCGGCAGGAAGCACGAGGACCCCGAGCCCTCCAACGAACACGAGACCGACGGCACCGAGGACGCCCGCACGACCCGCTCGGCGACCGTCCCGCCCAGCCACCGGGATCCGGCGCCGCCGCCGGCCACCGCAACACCGGCCGACTCCACAGCCCGCGCCGACAGCGACCGCGACCCCGCCGGAGGAGCCGCCTCAGGCCCGCCCACCGGCGATCCAGACGCTGCGCGTGCCCCGGGCCCCACCTCCGCGCCTCCGACGGCCCACGCCGGGGCGTCCTCCCCGGCGCCGTCCACCGCCCAGCCCAAGGGGTCATCTCCAATTCCTGGCCAGGCGCCCTCCACCACCCGCGCCGAGGCGCCGCCCCCGGCCCCCGGCCAGGCGCCCTCCGCCACCCAGCCCACGGGGTCGTCCTCGTCCCCGATTCCTGGCCAGACGTCTTCCGCCACCCGCGCGGAGACACCGCCACCCGGGCCCGACCAGGCCCCTTCCGCCACCCGGTCCGAGGGGCCGTCCCCATTCCGTGGTCAGGCGTCCCCCACCGCCACCCGGCCCGAGGCACCGCCACCCGGGCCCGGCCAGGCACCGTCCGCCACCCGGCCTGAGGCACCGACCCCGAGGCCCGGCCCGTCGCGTGCCGCAGCCTGGGTCCCCAGGCCTGCCTCCGGTCCGGTCTCCGCTCCAGCCCCGTCGGTCGCCTTCGGCGAGGTCCCCGCGTCCGCCGCGGACTCCGGCGCCGGACCGGCCCACCGCCCGGTCCCCGGCGCGACGACGGGCGCCGCGGCCCCCAGGTCAAAGGGCGGGACGACGAGACGCGCCAACGGCCCCTGGTCAGATCTGGAAGGCGGCTTCGAACCGGACGAACGCGCCGACGACCTGATCACCGCCTACCCGAGCGCCCGCCCGGGCCCGGCGGGCGCGATCCACGGCGTAGGCATCACGATCCTGGTCACCAACCTCGAACGCTCGGTGGTCTTCTACCGCGAGATGCTCGGCTTCTACGAGATCGACGCGGGTTCGAGCAGCGCGGTGCTCGCCTCGGGAGACACCCGGCTGGTCCTGCGCAAGGTGCACGACCTGTCCGCGGTCGCCGGTCGTCTGATCTACCTGAACCTCGAGGTCGGCGACGTGGAGGCGGTATACGAGGAGCTCATGCGCAAGGGCGTGACCTTCGTGCACGGTCCCCGCCCGGTGAACCGCGGCGGCAAGCTGGAGCTCTGGGCGGCGTCGTTCCACGACCCCGACGACCACAACATCGCCATCACCCAGTGGCGGGCCATCCGCTGACGCCGGCATCGCGCTCCACCACCAAGGGTGAGCGCGATACGGCCCAACGCGAGCCGCCGACATCATCAACCCGCTCCCAGCCGCGAAGGGCTCTGGCCACCCCGCATCGCGCTCCACCAAGGGACCCCGCGAGGCAGACCGACGCGGGTTGCTGACGTCAACAACCCGCACCCAAGCGCGACCGACTCCGGTCAGTCCACAAGTTCCCAACCAACCGAGACCGACGCCGACGACCCGCACCCGAGCGAAGCCCAGTCAGCCGGCTCCGGGGCAGACGCAGCCGAGGCCAACGATCCACGTCGGAGGTAGGGCGGTCAGCGCTTCCGGGGTAGTTCGGGTGATGCTTCCGGCGACCGCCGCCCATCGCCGTCCATCACGCAGGCGCCCATGAACCCCGACAGACCCAGACCGACGCCGACAACCCGCGCCCACGCAAAGCCCGAACAAGCCCAGCTCCGCCAGACCGAGACCCGCGCCGACGGCCCGCCTCAGCCCAGGCACTGAGTCCGGACACTTCCCGCAAACCCAGACCCCACGCCGACAGCCCGCCCCAGGCCAGGCACTGAGTCCGGACACTTCCCGCAAACCCAGACCCCACGCCGACAGCCCGCCCCAGGCCAGACACTCAGCCCGGACACTTCCCGCAAACCCAGACCCCACGCCCACGGCCCGCTTTGGAAACGCGGTCAGCCCAGGATCTTCCGGCGGACCGAGGTCGCGTAGATCCACGCCGCGCCGAAGATCAGGCCCAGCGCCCCCAGCGACCAGTGCAGCAGGCCCGACGCCAGCAGCAGGACCTGCAGCGCGGATCCCGCGTTCCAGGCCCACGACCGGCGCATGCTGCCGGCCAGCACCGCCGCCAGCACCGCCAGGGTCACGACCGCGCCGACACCCCAGCCGCTGAGGTCCCCGCCGGAGAGGCGGATCGGCTGGATCGCCAGCAGCAGCACGATCGCTTCCAGTGCGAGCGTGCCCGCCCCCAGGCCCCGCACCGCCGCCTCGGGATTGCGCAGCCCGGAGCGGCGCGGCGCGTCCCCGTCGGCCGGGGCCGGGGAGACCGGCTCGGGTGGTGGCGTTGTCACTTCTTCAGCAGCTTCCTCGCGTCGGCAACGGTCACGACCGAGCCGGTGATCAGCACGGCAACGCCGCTGTGCTCACCGTCCGTATCCTCCTCGGCCAGGACGACCGCTTCCTCGATCGCGTCCGGCATCGTCTGCGTGACGGTCACCCGGTCCTCGCCGAAGATGTCGATCGCCACCTCCGCCAGGTCGTCGACCGGCATCGAGCGCGGCGAACTGTTCTGCGTCACCACCAGCCGGGCCGTGACCGGCTCGAGCAGCTCGAGCAGGCCGGACGCGTCCTTGTCACCGAGCACCGCGACGATCGCGACGAGGTGGCGGAACGCGAACTCCTCCTCCAGCGCTTTCACGGTGGCCGCCATGCCGTGTGGGTTGTGCGCTCCGTCGAGCAGGATCGTGGGAGCGCTTCGGACCCGCTCGAGCCGGCCCGGCGAGTCGACGCCACCGAAGCCCTCGCGGACGACGTCCGGATCAAGCTGCTTGTCGGGCCCCGCACCGAGGAACGCCTCGACGGCGGCGAGCGCCAGGGCCGCGTTCTGCGCCTGGTGCGCGCCGAAGAGGGGCAGGAACACCTCGTCGTACACGCCGCCGAGGCCCTGCAAAGTGAGCACCTGGCCGCCGACCGCCTGGTCACGCCGGATGACGCCGAACTCGCTGCCCTCGCGGGCCACGGTCGCGCCCACCTGAGCGGAACGCTCCAGCAGCGGCCGCATGGCCTCTTCGGTCTGGACCGCGCTGATCACGGTGGCGCCCGGGTGGATGATGCCGGCCTTGGCCCAGGCGATGTCCTCGATCGCGTCGCCGAGCCACTCGGTGTGGTCGAGCCCGATCGGCGTGATGACGCAGACGCCAGCCTCGATGACGTTGGTCGCGTCCTCCTCGCCGCCGAGGCCGACCTCCACCACGGCGATGTCGACGGGCGCATCGGCGAACGCCGCGTACGCCATCGCCGTGGTCATGTCGAAGTAGGTGAGCGGTTCGGCGGCCTGCTTGTCGATGAGGTCGGCGAGCGGCGCGATCTCGTCGTAGACGGTGGTGAGCCGCTCCTCGGTGACCGGCTCGCCGTCCAGGCTGATCCGCTCCCGGACGGTCTCCAGGTGCGGGCTGGTGTAGCGGCCGGTGTGCAGGCCGTGCGCGCGCAGCAGGCCGTCGATCATCCGGGCCGTCGACGTCTTGCCGTTCGTCCCGGTGAGATGGATCGACGGATACGCCCGCTGCGGAGAGCCGAGCACGTCCATGAGGTCACGGATCTTCTGCAGGTCGAAGGCCATGCGGGTGAAGCCGCGCCCGTCGAGCGCGGCGATCACCTCTTCATAGGTGCTCATGTCGCCGGCAACGCCTTCAGGGCCGCCGCGATTCTCGCCAGATCGGCCTCGGCCGTCGCCAGCCGATCCTTGATCTTCGCGACCACCTGCTCGGGGGCCTTGCCGACGAACGCGTCGTTGCCGAGCTTGGCGCGGCACTGCGCCGCCTCCTTCTCGGCGACGGCCCGGTCCTTGTCCAGGCGAGCCCGTTCGGCCGCGACGTCGATGGTGCCGCGGGTGTCGAGGTCGACCGTGATGCCGCCGGTGACCGCGAGCGTCGCCGTGGCGGCGAAGTCGGCGGCGGGCGTGTCGAGCCGGGCCAGCGAACGGATCAGCGGCTCGTGCACGTCGATGCCGACGTTGCCGAGGCCGGTGAGGGCCGCGCTGACCCGCTGGCCCGGGCGCAGGCCCTGGTCCGAGCGGAAGCGCCGCACCTCGGTGACGACCTTTTGCAGCGCGGCCAGTTCCTCCTCGGCCACGTCGTCGACGCGGGCCTTGTCGGTGACCGGCCAGGCGGAGGTGACCAGCGACTCGGCGCCGGTCAGCACCGTCCACAGCTCCTCGGTGACGAACGGGATCACCGGGTGCAGCAGGCGCAGCAGCTGGTCGAGGACGTGCCCGAGGACCCGGCGCGACCGCGCGGCCTCGGGGCCGTCGGTGGCCAGGACCGGCTTGCTGAGCTCGACGTACCAGTCGCAGACGTCGTCCCACGCGAAGTGGTACAGGGTGTCGCACGCCTTCGCGAACTCGTACGTGGCGAGCTGCTCGTCGACCTCGGCGATGACGTGCTGCAGCCGGGACAGGATCCACTTGTCGACGGTCGACAGCTCGCTCGTGGCCGGCACGTCGCCCTCGACCGTCGCGCCGTTCATCAGCGCGAAGCGGGTCGCGTTCCACAGCTTGTTGCAGAAGTTGCGGGAGCCCTGGCACCACTCCTCGCTGATCGGCACGTCCGAACCGGGGTTCGCGCCGCGGGCCAGGGTGAAGCGGGTGGCGTCGGCCCCGTACCGGTCGATCCAGTCCAGCGGGTCGACCGCGTTGCCGAACGACTTGGACATCTTCTTGCCGTGCGCGTCGCGGACCAGGCCGTGCAGCGCGACGACGTCGAACGGCTGCACGCCGTCCATCGCGTACAGGCCGAACATCATCATCCGGGCGACCCAGAAGAAGAGGATGTCGTAGCCGGTGACCAGAACGCTTGTCGGATAGAACTTGGCCAGCGTCTCGGTCTGCTCGGGCCAGCCCATCGTGGAGAACGGCCACAGCCCGGACGAGAACCAGGTGTCGAGCACGTCCTCGTCCTGCGTCCAGCCGTCACCCGAGGGCGGTTCGTCGTCGGGTCCGACGCAGACCACCTCGCCGGCCGGTCCGTACCAGACGGGGATGCGGTGGCCCCACCACAGCTGGCGCGAGATGCACCAGTCGTGCATGTTGTCGACCCACGCGAAGTAGCGCTTGGCCAGCTCCGGCGGCTCGATCGCGACCCGGCCGTCCCGCACGGCGTCGCCGGCTGCCTTGGCGAGCGGCCCGGTGTTGACGAACCACTGCAGCGACAGCCGCGGCTCCACCGTCGTCTTGCACCGCGAGCAGTGGCCGACCGAGTGCTGGTAGGGCCGCTTCTCGGCGACGATCCGCCCGTCTTCGCGCAGCGCCGCCACGACAGCGGGGCGAGCCTCGTAACGGTCGAGGCCCTCGAAGGGCCCCGGCACGGTGACCACGGCACGCTCATCCATGATCGTCATGCTCGGCAGGTTGTGCCGCCGGCCGATCTCGAAGTCGTTCGGGTCGTGCGCCGGGGTCACCTTGACCGCGCCCGTACCGAAGCTGGGGTCGACGTGCTCGTCGGCGACGATCGGAATGCGCCGACCGGTGAGCGGCAGCTCCACCTCGGTGCCGATCAGGTGCTTGTAGCGCTCGTCGTCGGGGTGCACGGCGACGGCGGTGTCACCGAGCATGGTCTCGGCCCGGGTGGTGGCGACCACGATCGAGTCGTCGCCGTCGCCGTATCGGATGGAGACGAGCTCGCCGTCATCGTCGGAGTGCTCCACCTCGATGTCGCTGAGCGCGGTGAGGCAGCGCGGACACCAGTTGATGATGCGCTCGGCCCGGTAGATGAGTCCGTCGTCGTAGAGCCGCTTGAAGATGGTCTGCACGGCACGCGACAGGCCTTCGTCCATGGTGAAGCGCTCGCGGCTCCAGTCCACGGAGTCGCCCAGCCGGCGCATCTGCCCGGTGATCGCGCCACCGGACTCGGCCTTCCACTCCCAGACCTTCTCGACGAAGGCCTCGCGGCCCAGGTCGTGCCGGGAGAGCTGCTGGGCGGCGAGCTGGCGCTCGACGACGTTCTGCGTGGCGATGCCCGCGTGGTCCATGCCGGGCAGCCACAGCACCTCGAAGCCCTGCATCCGCTTGAGGCGGCTGAGCGTGTCCATGATCGTGTGCTCGAGGGCGTGGCCGACGTGCATGGAGCCGGTCACGTTCGGCGGCGGGATGACGATCGAGAACGGCGGTTTGTCGCTTGCCGGGTCCGCCGTGAAGTAGCCCGCCGATACCCAGTTCTCGTACCGCCGCTGCTCTACCTCGCCCGGCTGGTACTGGGCGGAGAGGCCACCGGTGGGCCGGCTGTCGGGGGTACGGGTGTCGGTCGCTTCGCTCACCCGACAAGTCTACGGAGCCCGCTCGGGTGGCTTGCTATCGCACCGGCCTGCCTGTGGATAACCGGTTGTTAGGCTCGCACGATGTCCGAGCGCCCTGGTAATCCGCCGCACACCGAGGCGGACCCGGTAGAGATCACCACCGAGCCGTTCGCCCTGACCGAGCCGGCCGAGGAGGAGAGCTCGGGGCCCGGTCCGCGGTCGCGGGCCAAGACCATCGTGCTGAGCTCGCTGCTCGCGGTGGGCCTGGCGGGTGCGTCGGTCATCGGGTACGCGGGCTGGCGCATCGCCTCGCAGAAGGACGCCACCCTCACGGTTCCGGCGCAGGTCGCCGGGCTGACGGTCGACAGCAGCGAGGACGGCCGGGCGACGGGCGACTACCTGCAGACCGCGTTGTCGGCCGAGGTCGCGCTGGACGAGGCGGTCGGTGCGGTGCTGACCGACGGGTCCGGCAAGGATGTGCTGTTCTTCGGCGGAACCACGCTGATCTGGATGCCGGAGAGCGACCTGGAGACAGCGTTTGGCCTGATCTCGGACGAGCAGGGGGCGGTGACCGGACTTCATGACGTTCCGGCGGGCCCGCTCGGCGGCACGATGAAGTGCGGAACGACCAGGTCCGACGGCGCGGACATGCCGGTGTGCGGCTGGGCCGATCACGGCAGCCTCGCGCTAGCGATGTTCCCGGGCCGGACCGAGGCCGACGCGGCGGCCCTGTTCGAAGACATTCGTTCCGCGGCCCAGAAACGCGACTGAGCCGGCGCCTCAAGCAACAGAAAAGGCCCACCCGCCACGGGTGGGCCTTTTCGAATGCGGATGCAGAAAGGCCCACCCCGAAAGGGAGCGCTTTTCGATACACAAAAGCAGTCGAGGGCCAACCCCTACCGGGGAAGGCCCTCGACTGTACGTTAAGTCCGGCGGCGTCCTACTCTCCCACACCCTCCCGAGTGCAGTACCATCGGCGCTGGAGGGCTTAGCTTCCGGGTTCGGAATGAGACCG